>NZ_BJXJ01000003.1 GCF_007990935.1 Vibrio sagamiensis NBRC 104589 | reverse complement strand
TATTCATGAACAATGGGAACTGAGCAATCAGTTCCCATTGTTTTTTTTCTGCAAATAAATGTTCAAACTTTCAAATCATATAACACCACCTATCCCAGAAAATTTGAATACATCTAATACCTACCCCCCTTTTTCTTCAGCAACTCAGCCTAAACAAAGCAAACTAAACCAATGAATAACAAGCTAAATTTTAGGTGTGTTCTTTAGTCTTAAAAAGATGAGTGTATTTATCACAAAGGTTATGTATAACAAGGAGAGCGTATAAAAATAGTGGAAACAAAACGGTCCGATCTAGACCTCTTCTTCGAATATGTTGGAACTCGCTTACTGAAATGCAGACAATGACACTCCACTTTTTCAACCCATATCTAAACAAAATTGTTATGTATCAGAATCTTTAGTGGCTAAATTTCGAAGTAGTTTTATCATGAAGAAGGCGGCCAAGTGACCGCCTTGAGTCTCAGGTTTTTCTTTATAAAAAACCACCGCTCCCTGTAAATTTCATCAAGGTAACTGACAAGCCGTGCTTCCCCAGTTAGGCATTCTCGACTCATCTCGTACTGTAAAGAATTGACTTGGTTCTTCTGTAATGTTCGGAACACACCATACACTCAGATTACCATTGAAGTTCTCTGCGTTAAGGAACATTCGCTTCATATTCCTGACATTCGAAGTATTCCATTTATCTAGAGATTGATCGAAGTTTCTTGCATCATAGAACATCTGACTCATGTCCGTCACATTAGAAGTATCCCAACTGTCAGAGTCTTCTTTAAAGTTTATATCCTGATTAAATGAGAGTGCTCTCCAGAACATCCAGCTCATATTTTTCACGGAAGACGTATCCCAGAGACCAATATTTTTATTGAAATGCGAAGTGTGAGCAAACATTAACTGCATATCTGTTACATTTTGGGTATCCCACCCACCGATATCATAGTCGAAGCCTATACCAAGGAACATTGCGTTCATATTTGTTACTCTTGAAGTGTTCCAGCCATCAATGTTTTGATTGAAATCCCGAGCGTAAGCGAACATCGAGTGCATATCTTCTACACTTGAGGTATCCCAACTGCCAGTATCTTCCTTAAAGTTAATATCCTGATTGAATTTACTTGCTTCTTGAAACATCCAGCTCATATTTTTCACACTCGAGGTATCCCAGTCACCAATGTATTGATTGAACTTAGATGCACCTTTAAACATCGCTTCCATATTCTTTACGTTGGAAGTATCCCAACTACCAGTATCTTCCTTAAAGTTAATGTCCTGATCGAAAGGAGTTTCATGAAACATCCCTTCCATGCTCTCAACGGAAGAAGTATCCCAACGTCCAATATCATGATCGAACTTGGCTGCTTTAGAAAACATGAAGTTCATATTCGTCACATTTGAAGTATTCCAACTGCCTGTAGTTTCTTTAAAGTTAATATCCTGATTGAAGATAATTGCGCTAGAGAACATATTGTCCATATTTGTGACACTCGAGGTATCCCAACCACCGATAGGTTGATTAAAAGAACTTGCTTTTGAAAACATATAGCTCATGTTTGTCACACTTGAGGTATCCCAATCACCAATAGGGTGACTAAAGGCAGTAGCAAATTCAAACATACGGCTCATATTTTTCACATTTGATGTATTCCAACTTCCGGTGTCTTTTTTAAAGTTTATATTTTGGTCGAATAGTCTTGCGTTAGCAAACATACTCTGCATAGCAATCACACTCGAAGTGTCCCAGTCACCAATGTAATGATTGAATTTATTCGCATAACTGAACATCCAGCTCATATTCTTTACATTCGAAGTATCCCAACTACCTGTGGCTTTATTAAAATTTATATTCTGGTCGAAAGAAGAGGCGTTATAGAACATCCTGCCCATACTTGTCACACTTGAGGTATCCCAGCGATCGATGGGTTGATCAAATGATTTTGCACTATTAAACATATCGTACATACTCTTCACATTCGAAGTGTCCCACCTGCCTGTGACTTCATTAAAGTTTATATCATGGTTAAAAGAAGCAGCACGTTTAAACATACTGGCCATATTCGTCACATTTGAAGTATCCCAATGATCAAGAGGTTGGTCGAACAAAGTTGCACCATAAAACATCTTACTCATGTCTTTCACACTCGAAGTATCCCAGTGACTAATGTCCTCGTTAAAAGCAGGTTCGTTTTCAAATAAACCGCTCATATTGGTAACACATGAAGTATCAAAATTAAAACCTCTTGAAAGTAAGCTTTTATACTCCGTAGTCTTATCAGAAGCCGTATTTTTTACTGCCTTACGAATCGTGCGATTATTTAGAACAAGTAGATTTGGCTGAGACAATGATTCATCATTAAGCAAGATTTCTATTGTGTCTTCAGAGGTGTAAGGAGTGCCATTACACAAAGCTTCAAAGTCAATGTAATGATCGCAATCCATCGTCGTCGGCTTTGTTTGATAGGCACCGTCACGTTGAATAGAAGTTACTTGACAACCCGTCGAGCTCCAGATTTTTTTCTCTAAGAAACCATCTTTCGCATCAACGTAAAACTTCACTGACTGCTCCTCATTTACTTTGAATAGAAGCTCATTGTTGCCCTTAATGACACTTGGATCATTTACAATACTACCGTCAGAGTTAATCACGACAAAATTATTGATCACACCATTGGTGCTGCTAGAAATGGAAACATCATAATACTCTTCCACTTCGGCTGTAATTGTACAATCTGACTCTATAGGGGTCGTTAGGTAAGTAGTTTCTGAATAACGGTCCTCTTTTTTTGTTTTATTGAATACATTACACCCTTCTCCCTTAGTACCAACCAGGCGACTGCCCTCTGATGGTGTCACAGAAAATGACACTTTATCGCCTTCATATGCGCTAAAAATAAAGGGGTTAATAGAGGCTGTTCCACTGCCGATAACATTAAAATTAATAGTATACGTCGGCTTAGGGATAAGTGGTTTGTAGTCTTTTTTTACAAAGTTGACATCCACATCGCATCGACCCGAAATAGACTGTACACTAAACATTGCTGTCGATATGCCATTTGATTTATGTAAAGAGGTGATAACGCAGTTTGCAGTATCAATCACATTTACTTTATCTAAACGATAGCCCTCTTTTTCGCTAACCCAAAACTCCTGCGACTGACCAGATTTGAGGTTAAAGCTTATGGAAGTAGAGCGATCTCCGTATTCAGATAGGTGGAGGTAACCTCCATCAATAGGAGAAACATTCATGTTTACATAGTAATCTAGAGGTAACGGTAAGGGTTCTAGTGGTAAAAATGAAGGCTCAACCCACTCAAACTTGACGGCCACTGAACAATTACTTTCAACCGGACCAACCGTATAAATCGTCGACGTTGTCTCATTTTCACTATTATTTACTACCAAATATGGCTGCAAAGGACACTCCCCTTCTAGAACCTCAACACTGCTAATCTTATAATCAACAAAAGGAGTGACTTCAAAAGAGGCCAAGTCACCATAAGAGACCGAGGCCTTTACAGGTGAAACTTTTCCCCCATTATTTGAGGTGATAGAGACATGGTAATCTAGAGGTGACACTGGATCGAGAGGTAAAAAAGCAGGCTCAAATCTGACGGCAACTAAACAGTCACTCTCTACTGGTCCAACCACATAAACCATCGATTCAGTTTCATTACTATTCATTACTTCATCTAACTGCAAAGGGCATTCCCCTTCTTTGACCACCACACTATTAACTTTGTATCCAGGCGATGGAATCACATTAAATGAAGCCTTTTTGCCAGCAGTAACCGAAGCCTCAGTAGGAGTAACTTCCCCTCCTTGATTTGAAGTAATAGTGAGGCTATAAGTAGCAGTAATGACCTCATCACTATCCTTAGTTTCTGGAGTAAACCCCCCTTCACTATTACAACCATTTAAAAAAAGTGTAGCTACAAGACCGCACAGGGCTAAAACATTTTTTTTCATACGCCCCTTCCCCTTATTCATTACTGCATTATTCATTATTGGCTGCCTCACTCACTTCAGGTTTTTGGTGAATTTCCACACGACGATTTGATGCTCGGCCTTCCTTTGTGGCGTTCAAAACAAGAGGCTCTAACTCTCCTTTGCCTGAAATATCTAATTGGCTAGAGCTTACGCCATGCTGTTCTAAAAAGTGGGCAGCGGCCTTTGCACGACGCTCTGATAACACCTGGTTCACTTTCAAACTTCCCGTTGAATCCGTGTGACCGACAATACTTACTTGAATATGAGGAGCTACTGATAATGCCTCTGCGGCCTCAACCAATGTCACCTGACAAGATTTATTCAAAGTAGAACTAGCAAATTCAAAACGACAAGTTTCAGATATAGGATGCCTAAATTGAACATTTGGTTGTTCTATAACGGCTGCACTTATTGGGCGAATCTTTACTGACTCTATCGAGGTTGTATCATCAGAGGGGAACGAGTAACTTAAGCCCCATATGATTGAATTACTGTCATAATAACGGGTTTTCGCGTCACCAATTTCATCGATATATTGATAACCAAGTGAACCTCTGAATCGAGGCGTAAACTGATAAGCCAATCCAATTTCTCCTAACGGAGAAAAACCAGTTGCATCTCGTTTAAAGTCTGGGGAAAGCTTGGTCATTTTCCAATAGGCAAGACCTAATCGTCCATAAAGGCTAGCGTTTTCTTGCCAATACCAATCATAACGAGCAGCGACTTCAATCAGTGACGTTTTGATATCAACAGATGTGGCTGAAGCATGTAATTCAGTATGATATTGATACCCTGCTTCAACCGCCCATTGAGGTGCAATTTGATAGCCCGCAAATAGACTCGCGATGCTACCTTCTGGGTCCTTTTTATAATGGTAAGCATCATCTTGCGAAAATTGATACCCTGCTTTTACTCCTAAATAAGGAGCAGTCTCGGCACTCAGTGTAGATGCACTCAGTACAAACACACTAAATATTATTGAGGAATGAAACGGTGACATATTTATTGCTCGAAGTACTAAATTTAACTTTATCTTTGCTAATTCAGCAACACCTTGCAAATTAAAGACAACAATAAATTAATTAATTATAATAATATCATATAATCTTTTTATAAAAACTTATGAAAATATGAATTAACCTTTTTAAAAACATGAAGAGCATGGGAATTTAAGAAATAATCACTTATAAATCATAGACTTTAAAAATACCTCTAAATTAATTGATTATTCATTTGGAGAAATAAAGGAATTGTAAAGCTCTCTTCTTTAAAGGAAAGAAAAATCGTAAACCTGCGATAGACTCAATTTTAAAACCGCGATTGCAACTACAAGAATGATAGAAAAACCCACCTATATTAATAGTGACTGTGCTATGTTAGTTTATATTCATAGCATTTATACATTAGTAATTTATATAATTAGAGGCGAATAAAAATCTCGCCTCTTATATTAAATCGTTAACTGTAAAAAACACATTTCCAAAACATATTTACAATAAAATAGCGTTAACCCCCTAAATTAGGTCTATTCGATTTATACCGCACATCTCATATTATTCAGGGAAGAAGTTCTCCAGAGTCTTTATTATTATTCTCAGCAGTTGTGGTTTCCTTGAGTGGCACTTCATCTTCTGAGCTATCTGTAAAGATTTCTGCAACGGCACTTCGTTCTAACTCGCCTTGCAAATTACCTTCATCGTCAACAACAGGCAGTGAGTAGTCACAAGACATGGTATCAGGAAGAATTTCTTCAATCATAGAATCAGGAGATATCGTCGGCACTTCTTCATAGATCTCTTCATCAAGCTGTTGCGAGCTATCCATCTTGGCAGCATCCAACAAGCCTTCTTTAGTAATAACGCCTTGATAACCATCTTCTGTTACATGATAAGCGTAATCTTGTTTAACACGCTTCATTTCAATTAAAGCTTCTTCAATAGTTGTTGCTGTGATGCGATATGCTGGTGGCTTCATAACGATTTCAACGGTTAGTGCGCGAGCTCGATTTACATCTTTAACAAAGGCTTCTACATAATCATCAGCAGGATGGAGTAGGATTTCATCAGGTGAGCCTTGCTGTATCAATTCCCCATCTTTCAAAATGGCAATACGATCACCCAAACGTAGCGCTTCATCTAAGTCATGGGTAATAAATATAATGGTTTTATGCAGCTTCTCTTGCAATTCAATCAGTTGATCTTGCATCTCACTACGGATCAAAGGGTCAAGGGCGGAGAAAGCTTCATCCATCAGGAGAATTTCAGCATCGGTCGCAAGTGCACGAGCCAAACCAACACGTTGCTGCTGCCCACCAGAAAGTTGTGCAGGATACTGATTTTCGTAACCTTTAAGACCAACTGCCTCCAACCATTCATTGGCTTTTGCGAGACGCACTTCTTTCTTAATGCTTTGGATTTCTAAACCGTAGGCAACATTATCGACCACGGTGCGGTGAGGCAATAGACCAAAACGTTGAAACACCATCGACATCTTATGTCGACGAAACTCTTCCAATTCGGTAGCCGACAGCTGCATGACATCGATACCTTCAACTAAAATCTGCCCCATCGTAGGATCAATCAAACGGTTAAAGTGACGAATCATGGTTGATTTACCCGAGCCAGACAGTCCCATGATCACGAAAATTTCACCTTTTTTTATTTGTAGATTGATGTCTTTTAAACCGACTGTATGGCCTGTCTCTACTAGAATTTGATCTTTACTTTGTCCCTGTTTTATAAGTTCAATCACCGTATCAGGTTTCGGGCCGAAGATCTTATACAGGCCGCTGATTTCTATAAGTGGCTTAGTCATGTTTCAGATCTCCTAAGTGCGCTTGAGTTCGTTTTGCATAGGCTTGTGATGCACGGTCGAACAAAATCGCCAAGGCCACAATCGCTAAGCCGTTCAATAATCCGAGTGTGAAATATTGGTTAGTGATCGATTTTAATACTGGCTGTCCCAACCCTTTTACACCAATCATTGAAGCAATAACAACCATGGATAGCGCCATCATAATGGTTTGGTTGATGCCCGCCATAATAGTTGGCATAGCCAATGGTAATTGCACGCCAATTAAGCGCTGCTTTTTACTGGCACCAAACGCAGTCGCCGCTTCTAACACCTCTTTATCGACCAAGCGGATCCCAAGATTAGTTAAACGAATCACTGGAGGAATCGCATAAATTACAACGGCAATGAGCCCCGGTATTTTGCCTATACCGAGTAACATAACGACAGGGATAAGGTAAACAAAAGCGGGCATCGTTTGCATCACATCCAGTAACGGTGTAACGATTGATTGCACTCGGTTAGAACGCGCCATAGCGATACCGATTGGAATACCAAGGGCTATTGCAAGCATGGTACAAACGGTGATAATACTGAGTGTCCTCATGGTGTCTTCCCACATACCGAAATAACCTATCAGTATCAGAGAACCAAAACATGCGACCGCAAGTTTCCAAGAGCGGCTTGCGGCATAAACTAATCCAGTACAAATCGCGAGGATGATAAACCAAGGAGTTGAAATAAGAAGTTTTTCAAACCACACCAGAAATGAGAGCAGTGGGTCAAAGAAAGATTCAATCAGGTCACCGTATTCACGCGAGAAATCGCGATAGGCGCCATCGAGTGTTTTGCGGATGGCTCTAAGGTCAGTGCGATCCATTTCTGGAAATTCACTCAACCAGTTCGAGTCAGACATATATAATTCCTTTTCTTACCGAGGCTGAAGTCAGCCTCGGTATACAACAAGTTCGATATTCCTGTATCGTTTACGAAACGCCTCTGTTTTACAGGGCACTTTGTACTTTTTTCGCGACGTCTTGAGGTACCCAGGCCGTCCAGATTTGCGGATATTTTTCTAGGAAGTGGTACATGGTCTCTTCACCATCAGCTTGGTTGTCCTCCATCCAAGCCAAAATTTGGTTCATGTCAGCATTAGTAAAGCCACGCTTAGTGAAGTACTCGTATGCTTGTGGAGAACGTGAAGCAAATTCTTCAGTGGTAACAGTATGGACAGGAGAAGGCGGGTACATTGTCACTTTAGGATCTTCACAGTCTGCCTGTGTGATACAACTTACAAACTCTTTTTCATTTACGCCGCTACCAAAATCCACTTTAACCATGTCGTATTTACCCAATACTGCTGTTGGAGCCCAGTAGTATCCAAACCATGGCTGCTGGCGTTCGTAGGCTTTGGCAATAGAGCCGGATAGGCCAGCACTTGAACCAGGATCGACGATCTCAAAGCCAGCGCTCGCGAGATCCATTGATTTAAACAAGTTACCCGCACTGATTTGGCAGTTCCAACCCGCTGGGCAGCTATAGAAAGCCGATTTTGTTTTATCTTCTGGATGAACAAAGAGTTTAGCGTGCTTCTTGATCCCTTCAATGGTTTTGATGTCTGGATATTGCTTAACAAGATAGGCTGGAACCCAGAAGCCTTCTTCGCCACCATCAACTAAGGCTTTGCCTGCATAGCGAAGTCTCTTCTCAGCTACCCCTTTATCTAGCGCATCTTTAAGACTGTTACTCCAAAGTTCTGGGGCAACGTCCGGTTGACCTTTTTCAATCATTGAAGTGCCCGTAGGCATGGTATCACCAGGTATCAACTCAGCCTCACACCCATAACCATGTTCAAGAATAAAACGGTCAACATTGGCGATCAGCGTGGCGGAGTTCCAGTTCATGTCTGCAATGGTAACGGTACCACACTCATTAGCATTAACATTGGCTGCTAGCGCACCAGTAGCCAGTAGTAAAAGTCCTTGGTATTTCATATTAGCTTCCTTTTTGAACGTCTTTTATTTGCCGTGTAACAGCAAGGATAAAGAGGACACTGCAAACTATACCGCACCACAAACCGTAAATAAAGACGGAGGCAAGAGAGACAGAAACAGCGATACAGCAAACGGTCATGAATCAACTCAATGATAGCGCGCTCAGATTCGACTTATAAAAACTCTTGTTTATTTGCTATAAGAATCACGAACAAATGTAAATGAAGTGGCTTGCTTAGTATAATTGAGGTAATGAATAGAAAAGGAAGTAAAAAGCCAAATCTTGCTATTATGCCCTTTCCTTATTGCGGCTTTAGTTGCACCACCTTCATTTGTCATCATGCCCCTGCCCTTGTAATGAATGCTAAAACATTGCCCAGAAAAATAAAAACCATCAAATAGACTATTTCTATTTAAGACAAAGGCTCACTTTTTACATGGTTATTATTGTAACCACTTATTTCCGTGTGATAACGGCAACATTATCATTTGTCATTGCGTATTACATTCTCGCAGTCGTTGACCCACCACTGCTTAGTCAGGGTGTAAAAATTAAAGTTTGAATGATGAATATGAATACAAAAAAATCCTTTTTAACCGTTTCCATTACCAGTGCCCTACTCCTTGGTTGTTTTAGTGATTCTAAAAACTCAAATAGCGAGGAAAATCAACCTATTATCGCCTCACAATTTAGTAATATTCTTGACCGCTCAGGTACTCCTAGCCACCTAGCAGAAGTTGGAGCAGGCAATCACATGGCTTACACCCCATTGCATGATAATGGAGCATGGCATGGACATTTATTACCAGATTTAAGCCAAAGCAACGAAAATACAGCTGGAGGATTTGGAACGACAATTATTGCTGAAGAATACAATGTCTCTATGGCAAAATACCTAGAGAAGCCGATGATCATTCTAGACGGCAAGAAAACGGACTTCACCACCAAGGCATACAGTATTCCGGGTGCTCTGATTCAGAAATTAACCACTCAAGATGGCGTAGTGATCGATTTAACATTACGTTTCGTTTCAGATCGCTCTTCTTTGCTAGAAACGAAAGTCTTGAATCCGACGACACAATCTCTTGAACTGTCTCTTTCTGGCCAGCTGGTCACAGGGTACTACGCTAAAGATGGAGATGCTCAAAGTCAGCCGTCTCTGTCAGAAAAGTTACCGAACTATACTCGAACACTCAATAGCGATAATACAGGTAACGTTGTTGTTGATTTCGGCCGTGAACGGGACTCTTGGTATGTGAGAACCACTGGTGAATCCGCGTTCCATATTACGCGCAGCACCCCTACCATCACGACACTCACTGACAATGCCTACACATCAATAAAACGTATTACAGGTAATGAAACTTTCTATACTGTCTTCACCCATACATTAACTGCGCAAGAATGGGCTAAAGAAAAAACAGTCGTTGATGATATTTTAGCTAATCCTACAACCTATTTAACCGCCTCAATCAACCGTTGGGAAACTTATCTAGAGAAAGGGCTAAGTAATAATTCAGCAGCCCCAGAACATGAGCGTGTAGCCGTTAAAGCGATTGAAACTTTAAATGGTAACTGGCGTAGCCCTGCAGGTGTTCTGGATCATCACACTGTTACACCTTCAGTCACCGCACGTTGGTTCTCTGGTAACTTAACTTGGCCTTGGGATACCTGGAAGCAAGCTTATGCCATGGCACACTTTAATCCAGATGTTGCTATGGAAAATATTCGAGCCGTTTTCCAATATCAAGTCCAAGAAGGCGATGCACTTCGTCCATGGGATCAAGGATTTTTGCTTGATGTCGTTGGTATGAATATGGGCAAGCCAAGAGCAGAAGCCGAAAATAGAACCGAGTTTAACGATGCTCAAACATGGAATGAGCGAGATACCAAACCTTCTCTAGCCTCTTGGGCAGTTTGGGAAGTGTACAGTGCACTTAAAAATGAACACCAGCGTGAAGCAGAAGCGATAGCATTTCTTCAAGAGATGTACCCTAAATTAGTCGCCTATCATAATTGGTGGTTAACCGCTCGTGATACCAACAAAAATGGCATTCCTGAATATGGTGCAACTTTTGATACTGAACACAATGTCACAGCAGAAGAAGCCGCCAAACCAAGGGATATACATAACAACTGGAATGGCCTAGCTATTAATGCTATGAAGTATAAATACATCAAGCTCGGTGAAGACAAATGGACATACGATGCGGGTATTGAAGGTTATAACGCGCTGCTGGATTCACAAAACTATGTTGATATTGGCAGTCCCGCACAAACTGCGGCTTCTTGGGAGTCCGGTCGTGATGACGCCGCCGTATTTGGCTTCATTGATACGATTGCAGATGCAAAAAGTACCGAACCAATGAGCATCACCCAAGCTCAACAAATCGACCAACTGGGCCGTTATGCAGTAAAACACGGCTTTGATAACAGCATAACAGTCAATGAAATTGTTGACGGTAATGGTAAATCGACCTACATCGCTGAATACACCAACACAACGCCAGAAAATAACGATAAGCTCAATCTAGCCAAAAAAGAGTGGCAAGTAAAATTTGCTGAAAGCAAAGACACTAACGGCCAAATTGTAGGATATTCTCTAAAACAGGAATCGGTTGATCAAGCTTCTTATTGGTATTCTGATAACAATTATCTAGCAAAAATCGCTCAAGCCATCGGCTTTAGTGATGATGCGCTTGAGTTTAAAGCGAAAGCCGAGAAAACCAAACAATACATTAATCAGTGTATGTTCGATGCCAATAGTGGCTTTTATTACGACATCAGCATCAATTCAATCAGTCTAAGTAATGGCTGTGCCGGCGAGCCTCTAAGCCATCGAGGCATGGGGCCAGAAGGCTGGTCGCCCTTGTTTAATGGTGCTGCGACACAAGAAAATGCTGACGCCGTAGTCAAAAATATGTTGGACATCAATAAGTTCAACACCCATGTTCCACTAGGGACAGCGGCACTTGATAGCCCAGCTTATGGCGCAGATATTTATTGGCGTGGCCGAGTTTGGGTTGACCAATTCTATTTTGGGGTCCGAGGGATGGCAAACTATGGCTATCAAGTACAAGCCAATGAGTATGTTTCCCGTTTGTTCCAGAATGCGGAAGGCTTAACAGCTGATCGTCCAATCCAAGAGAACTACAATCCCGAAACAGGCGCTGTTCAAGGTGCGAACAACTTCTCTTGGTCATCGGCGCATTTATATATGCTCTACAATGGATTTATTAATTAGACACGATATACCCAAGTAACTTAAAAATGCTCAGTGCAGTGAGGCGAACGATAAATTAAAGAAGAGAACCAGTCATAGCAACGGCTATTGCTGGTTCTCTGATGAGCTGATTCGTGTACACAAGTAACCTCAATATACCTCTCAATAAAAAATAAAAATTATCCTTTACCTCAACTTAACCTGAGGTTTTATTCTTGCGCTTGTTGGTTTTAGAGTAGAAACAAGGAGAACTTATGATCCAACTTGAGCATGTAAACTTAGTCGTAAAAGACATTCCTGCAGTACTAAAATTCTATCTTGCTGCCTTCCCACATTGGAAAGTAAGAGCAGAGGGGACAGGCGAATGGCATGGTAAACCAAGAAACTGGCTGCATTTTGGCGATGATTATCAATATCTCGCTTTTAGTGATCATGGTGAAGACGTCAATCGAAATCTGTCCGGACATCAAGTTGGGCTCGCGCATTTTGCCTATGTGACAAACAATATTGATGGCGTCATAAAACGCTTAACTTCTGCAGGCTACCCGATTCATAATCCCGGGACAGAAAATCTATATCGGAAAAATGTCTACTTTATTGATCCGGCTGGCTTTGAAATAGAATTCGTCGAATACCTCAGCGACGATCCAAAACTACGTAACTCTTCCGATTAGAAGCAAAACCCTCACAGAAGTCATACCGAGCTCATTATTTATGGGCTCGGGTTTTTCACGCTCAATAGGCGACATTATTTTTATTGGGAGTCTGAAAATACACTTTGTACAGCACGAATCAACTGCATATGAATAGGAACTAGGTCAGCGTGCTCACTGCGGTAACCTCCTCCAACAACAGCCGCAACGGGAATCTGGTTTTGTTTCGCACATGTCATCAAGAAGGTATCCCTCTCATAGATAGCTTGAGTTGAAACATTTAAAAAGCCAAGCTCATCGTCAGTATGAATATCGACTCCCGCATCATAAATAATTAAATCAGGTCGATGCAGATTGATCGCCATTTCAACCACACTTTTAAAGGTCGATAAAAAGGCAACGTCGTCTGTCCCTCTTGCCAACGGGACATCTAAATCGGAATCCGGCTTTCTGGCTGGGAAGTTCTTATCGCAGTGAAAAGACAAGGTAATGATATCCGATTCATCTGCGCATAACGTTGCGGTGCCATCGCCATGATGAACATCACTGTCAATGATCAACACTTTATCAATGGCTTCCTTGGTTAACATCTGCTTAGCAGCAAGCACTAGATCATTAAACAAGCAAAAACCACTGCCGAAATCACGATGGGCATGATGGTAGCCACCACTTAAATGAATGGCCACTCCGTGTTCATATGCTTTTTCGGCAGTCATTACCGTCCCACCAGCAGAAGTCAACGTACGCTTAATGAGTGCATCACTCCAAGGAAAGCCTATCCGACGCATCTTCGCGGCAGGCAACTGGCCACTGACCAAAAGATCGACGTACTCTTCACTGTGTACTTGTTTTATGGTTTCGATACCAAGTGGCTTTGGTTGGAAAAAGACAGCAGGGATCGTCCAATGGCCTTTTTCTCGATCTGCGAGTACAGCTTGGTATAGATAGGCATATTTCATGATTGGGTAACGATGGCCCACAGGTAAATCGAGTTGTGAGTAAATCGGATGGTAGATCAGAGGAAGCATAAGGATTCTTCTTCGTTGCGAGATAAAATCTGGCCTCAATTTTACTGAAGCTGAGCGGTCTTGGTAAACCCTTTATTTCAATCAGTTAAATAGTAAAGAGCACCCCTGCTCTTATAAATACCTTCTTCCCAGCGCGCTTTCTCTAAGTTACTACTTGAATTTATACAATTTCAAACCAGACTTATTGTTGAGAATAAACTCACTAAGGAGAAAGTTATGGCTGCTGATAGAGATCTGGTGAACTTCAGTGAAGAGCACGAACTCAATTACTGCTTAAGAAGTGCTGGTAAACGTCAAACCCAAGCAAATCGTGATGCTCTGATTGATCTTGGCAAACAGGTCAAGCAAGATTTAGGCAAACGTGTCCTGACTCAGGATGACGTTCGAGGCGCCATTCACAGTCATGATGATATGTTTGAATAACGAACGCGTTTTATACATTACAAGCACAAAAGCGGCACCACTCAATGCCGCTTTGTTTTTTATTCATGTGCTGTTAACGGTCCTTAATGTAATATCTAAGCATCGTGCCACGCCTGAAATCTAAGGCGTCTAGCTGAACACTGCATCTTGAAGTGATTTAGTTATAGGTATAACACTTACTGGGTTGATTTACGCCTTCCCGACGCCGTTGCTGTTTTACTTTTCTTATAGCTGCGTTTTTTACGTTTAAATGCTGGCCGTTCTACTTTAGGTAAGGATCGTAATGAATCTGGGACACCGCCCTGTTTAACTTGCTGCATTAACCCATCAATACGCTGCTTCAACGCTTGCATGAATGGTAAATAAGCTTGGTTACGCTCTGCCATACCTTGCAGTTGATGCTCCCAATGTGCCGTCATATCTGGAAACGTAGACTCTTCTGGCAAAGCATGAATTAAGCCTCTCCCTGCTGGTGAACTGAGAATGGATTTTCCTTGCCGAGTCAGTAGTTGACGCTTAAACAAAGTATCCAAAATCCCTGCGCGGGTCGCTTCAGTACCAAGACCATCTGTTTCTCGTAGTATTTTTTTCAGATCTTTGTTTGCCACATATCTGGCGATACCCGTCATCGCTTGGAGCAAAGTCGCTTCTGTAAAGTGCTTCGGAGGCTCAGTTTTGCGATCCTTAATTTCTCCTTCACGGCAGGTAAGGACTGTCCCTTTCGTTAACGGAGGAACCGTATCGATCCCTTCTTCTTCCTTATCGGTTTTACCCATTAAGGTTTTCCAACCGGGCTCAACCAGCTGTCGACCTTTAGCAATAAAGGTACCTCCTGCAATATCAAAGACTAACTTCGCCTCAGCATACACAGCCGATGGATAAAATTGCATTAAGTATTGACGAGCAATCAACTGGTAAACTTTGCTTTGATCAGCTGATAACGCAGCGGGGTTAACTTGCTTAGGAGTAGGAATAATTGCATGGTGAGCATCGACTTTTTTATCATTCCAAGCTTTAGATTTCAGACTCAGGTTTGCACCAAAAACAGCAGTTTGTAACGCTGCGTCATTATGGCTGATCGCGGCAGTCACAGCAGCGGCTTGAGCAAAATGCTCTTGAGGAAGATAGCGACAGTCGGAACGTGGATAGGTGATCAGCTTATGTCTTTCATATAAAGCCTGACAAGTATCTAAAACTTGCTGAGCACTCATGCCGTAACGTTTTGCGGCATCAATTTGTAATGAAGACAGAGAGTAAGGCAATGGGGCCGATTGCTTGGTTTGCTTTTGTTCAGATTCGACTACTGTAGCGGGCTGATTAGCAATTCGTTGCGCGACGTTCTCAACCAGTTTTCGGCTCAAGACTCGGCCATCTTCATCTTGCCAAGGTTTACACGCTTCACTCGGTTTCCAACGAGCTCGAATGTCGAATGTACCATTGTGATCTTGATATGGGATCAGTGCGTGCAAGGTAAAATAGTCCTTCGGAACAAAGTGTTCAATCTCTTCATCCCGCCGCACCACTAAGCCCAAAACTGGTGTTTGTACACGTCCTACTGACAATACTCCTTCATAGCCCGCTTGCTGTCCCAGCAGCGTGTAAGCTCTAGACATGTTCATCCCATATAACCAATCCGCTCGCGAACGGGCTAGCGCAGAAACGGACAGAGGGATGAAGTCGCGGTTGCTACGCATAGTATTGATGGCTCGCTTTACCGCTGGCAGGTTTAGGTCTGAAATCAATAAACGCTGGGTGGCTTCTTTTTTAGTTTTAGACAACTTACAGTAATCTAACACTTCATCAACCAGGAGTTGCCCTTCCCTGTCTGGGTCACCTGCATGGATCACTTGAGAGGCTTCTTTGAGAAGCTTACGAATAACCGTCAACTGCTTACTGGCACTTGACCTCGGTCTCAATTGCCATTGCTCTGGGACGATAGGGAGATCGGCGAGGTTCCATTTCTTATAACGCTCGTCATAAGCATCTGGCTCCACCTGCTCCAGCAAATGTCCAATACACCAAGTGACGATATCGCCATTGCCACAACGAATAAATCCTTGTTCTTTCTTCTGAGGATTAGGCAATGCCGACGCAATCGCGCGGCCTAAGCTGGGTTTTTCGGCAATAAACAGACGAGTCATAATGATCAAATCGTAAAAATAATTAGGGTGACATTATCTAATGTCACCCTAGTAAATCAAGAAAAACTGTATAAATAAACAGATACATTCATCATTGACCGCAAGATACTCTGCTTTACAGCTTCTGCTCTACAACTGGTCAGATAAACTCAACAAACTGAGTGAGCTCTCGTTCTGGCACTTTTAATGGAGTACACCCTGGCGTACCAAGATAAAGAAAACCGACAATCTCATCTTCCCCTTCCAAGCCAAAAGCCTGATGTACCTCGGGATGGAACATCCATTTACCCGAGCGCCAAAAGCCTTGAAAGCCTTGCGCAACCGCTGCCATTTGCATCGCTTGAACAGCACAACCAGCCGATAGGTGCTGCTCCAACGCTGGCACTTTGTCATGAGGGGTCACTTTGGCAATCACAGTGATCACCATAGGTGCGCGAAAAGGTGCATTTTTTACTTTTTCTATGATCGCATCATCACTATTTTCTGCCTGTGCTGCTTTCACGAAAATATCAGACAGTTTTTTAAGGCCATCACCTTGAGCAATCACAAAACGCCAAGGAGTAAGACCTGCATGATCAGGCGCTCTTAGGCCTGCACGAATAATATTCTCTAATGCTTTACCCTCTGGTGCTGGTTCAGACAATTTGGCGATTGAGCGGCGATTAAGCAAAAGATCAAGAGCTTCCATGAGCATATCCTTTATGAATTCTATATAAAATCGTACTTTTTAACTCTAGCATAATCGAACCCTGCGATTAACGGTTGGTTTTGTAAGGATATATACCCGAGTGACCTTAAGATACTTGGTATAAATACAGATAAACTAAAAAAGCGCGCTATGCCTATAGCGCGCTTTTATGGCAGGTTATTCTCTTAGCCAGATCTAAAACTTTACAAAGTCACGGCTAGCTTCACCCCTTGACGAATCGCTCGAACAGCATCGAGCTCGCCTGCGTAATCCGCACCACCAATAATATGCAGCTTATCACCAAACTCCGGCCACTTATCTTCAAAAGGACGAACCGATTCTTGCCCAGCACAAATGACCACTTTGTCAGCTTCTAGTAATTGAGATTGGCCGTTAACATGAACGTACAAACCCTGCTCATCAACTTTGTCATAGGCGACACCACCGATAAGATGCACACCACGTTTTTCAAGCGTCCGTTTGTGAATCCAGCCGGTTGTTTTACCTGGACCTTTTCCAACTCTTCCTTTACGACGTTGCAAAACCCAAACTTCTTTATCACTGAGCACTTCAGGGTATGGGAATAATCCCCCTGGATGGGACATTTCTTTATCTATCCCCCACTCTTGCAACCAGTCATCTAAGGTTTGTTCAACAGGCTCAGTGATCATGGTTGCGACATCGATACCAATACCACCAGCGCCAACAATTGCGACTTTTTCACCCAAAATGGTTTTATCACGAATGAGAGTTTGATAGTCCACGACTTTATTAGGTGTATCGATGCCATCAATATGAACCTTACGTGGCTCAACACCACTGGCCATAACCACTTCATCATATTCACTAAGTAAATCGAAATCCGCTTCCGTATCTAAATGAAGGTTCACACCTGTTTCATCGATCCTATTGGCAAAATAGCGGATTGTTTCTCGGAACTCTTCTTTACCAGGGATCTGCATTGCTAAGCGGAATTGTCCTCCGATACGATCATTCTTTTCAAACAAATCAACTTTGTGCCCCCGTTCAGCCAGTGTCGTAGCACACGCTAATCCAGCCGGCCCAGCTCCGACAACAGCAATGGTTTTCTGGTTAAATGCGGGTTCAACGACAATTTCAGTTTCATAACAAGCCAGAGGGTTAACTAAACAACTGGCTCGTTTGCCACGAAAAACATTATCTAAACAGGCCTGATTACAACCAATGCAAGTATTAATTAGTTTGGATTTTTTCTGCTCAGCCTTAGCAACAAAATAGGGGTCAGCCAGGAAAGGACGTGCCATTGAAACCATATCAGCTTGTCCAGAGCTCAAAATACGTTCTGCTTCTTCTGGTGTATTGATACGATTACACGTAATGATCGGGACTGATACATGAGGCTTCACTTTTTCAGTCACCCAAGTGAAGGCTCCGCGAGGCACTTGCGTTGCAATTGTTGGGATTCGAGCCTCATGCCAGCCAATCCCCGTATTAATCAGTGAAACACCTGCATCTTCCAGCGCTTTTGCCAACTCAATCACATCTTCAAAGGTACTGCCTTGCTCGACAAGATCTAACATCGACAGTCGGAAAATAATGATAAATTTTTCTCCGACAGCTTTACGCACCGCTTTGACAATTTCAACCGCAAACCGCATACGTTTTTGGTAACTGCCTCCCCAATCGTCATAGCGTACATTGGTACGTTTACATAGAAACTGGTTGATCAGGTAACCTTCAGAGCCCATAAGCTCGACACCATCGTAACCTGCAAGTTGTGCCAAATTAGCGCTATTTGCAAATGCTTCAATGGTTTTTTTAATTTGCTTTGCACTCATTTCATTTGGTGCAAATTTCGCTATCGGTGCTTTAATACTCGACGCACTTTGAGCGAAAGGGTGCATTGCATAACGTCCAGCATGTAAAATCTGCAAAGCAATTTTACCACCATGTTTATGTACAGCTTCAGTGACCACTTTATGTGCTTTAGCATGTTTAGACTTACTGAACTCTGCACTAAGGGGATGAAGACGACCGCGTAAATTGGGCGAAAAACCACCAGTGACAATTAAGCCTACTCCACCTTTGGCACGCTCTTCATAAAAAGCGGCGAGCTTTTGAAGGCCTTCTTTGTGTTCCTCTAATCCAGTGTGCATCGATCCCATAAGAACTCGATTACGAAGTTGCGTAAAACCTAAGTCCAATGGCTTTAACATATTTGGGTACATGGCAGACATTATTCAGCATCCATTTTATTATGGTCAGACCACTTTAATCATCACAAACATAAAAATCAAACAATCGTTTACATTTTTGCAACACAAGTCAATCTCGTTACAAAATATGCCAATTATCCTGCGCTCATGATATGCTGAGACGTTATTACCTTTCAGAAGATTAAATACTGCGCCATTGTGGCAAGGTTCATTATTTCGTGACAAGGCTCACTATTTCGTTATGGGGAAAAAATGAAAAACATCTTCAAACCTATTGGTCTGATTTTTAAGGGAATATGGAAAGTTATTACCTTTATCAGACTGGCCTTGGCAAACGTACTTTTCTTGGTATTCATTGCCGCTCTTTACTTCGCATTGACCTACAGTGCGCCCGAACAACCTGTGCTCGAGAAAGAATCGGCGCTGGTTTTGAATCTATCTGGCTCAATTGTCGAGCAAAGTCACTACATCAGTGCGATGGATTCTTTTACAGGGTCTGCTTTTGGTGGTGATATCCCTGAAGAAAACGTTTTATTCGATATCGTCGACACCATTCGTCGTGCTAAAGACGATCCAAAAATATCAGGCTTGGTTCTGGCTCTTGGCAACATGGCAGAAACCAATTTAACCAAACTGCGCTACATTGCAAAAGCACTCAATGAGTTTAAAACGTCTGAAAAGCCTATCTATGCGACTGGAAGCTTCTACAACCAAAGTCAGTACTACTTGGCAAGCTATGCCGATAAAATTTTCCTTGCGCCAGATGGCGGAGTGATGATTAAAGGCTACAGTGCATACTCAATGTACTATAAATCTCTACTTGAAAAGCTCGATGTCTCAACGCACGTCTTCCGTGTTGGTACTTATAAATCGGCCATAGAGCCTTTTATTCGCGACGATATGTCTGAGGCTGCAAAAGAATCGACCACCCGTTGGATCACTCAACTTTGGAGTGCTTACGTCGATGATGTTGCTTCTAACCGCAAGTTTGCTAACAGCACGCTTAATCCAACCATGGAAGAGCTGCTCGCTGATCTAGAAGCTGTTGAAGGGGATATTGCTCAACTCGCACTCAACAAAGGCTTAGTCGATGAGCTTGCAACTCGTGAACAAGTGCGCAAACAGCTGATAGATGTCTTTGGCCAGGACGATAAACACAGTTTTAATGCCATTGATTACCATGAATACCGCACCACAGTACTTTCTAACCCAGCGAACTCAGACAATGAAATCGCAGTGGTTGTTGCCAGCGGTACCATCTTAGATGGTGAGCAACCAAGAGGGACCATCGGTGGTGACACAATTGCAAACAAACTTCGTCAAGCTCGTAATGATGATAAAGTGAAGGCAGTTGTACTCCGCGTCGATAGCCCTGGCGGTAGCGCCTTTGCTTCTGAAGTGATCAGAAATGAAGTATTAGCCCTCAAAGAATCTGGTAAACCGGTTGTCGTATCCATGTCGAGCCTAGCGGCTTCAGGTGGTTATTGGATTTCAATGAGCGCAGATAAAATCATCGCTCAACCGACGACCCTGACAGGATCGATTGGCATTTTCAGTGTGATTACTACCTTTGAAAAGAGCTTACACAAATTAGGCATCAATACTGATGGTATTGGCACTTCGCCGTTTTCTGGTGACGGTATCACAACAGGCCTCTCGGCAGGTGCAGCACAAGCTTTCCAACTTGGCATTAATCACGGCTACAAACGCTTTACGACCCTAGTCAGCTCTAGCCGAGACATTCCGTTAACTGAAGTCGATCACGTCGCACAAGGTCACGTTTGGACAGGTCAAGATGCATTGTCGTTTAATCTGGTCGATCAAATGGGTGATTTTGATGATGCCATTGATGCAGCAGCACAATTAGCTAACCTTGAATCATACGACCTCAACTGGATTGAAGAGCCACTGTCTCCTGCTGAACTCTTCCTACAGCAGTTCATGCAGCAAGTGAAAGTCTCTTATGGTGTCGACGCGATGAGCTTGGTGCCTAAGAGCCTTCAACCGATTGCTAAACAGTTGAACCAAGATGCAAGTTTGCTTCAGAGCTTCAATGATCCAAAGGGAATCTATGCATTTTGTTTGAACTGCCAAGTTCAATAGACTGTTTACAAGCTTTGACTTATTAGAAAATTTATAAAGTAAACAATAAAGGGGCGTTCTCATTGAGATGCCCCTTTTTATTAGATGCGATTCCGTTATAATCCCCGCCACTGTTCCCTCACATACAAAAAGTAGAACGATGACCAGAAAACACATCTACATCGCTTACACTGGTGGCACCATCGGTATGCAGAAATCCGCGCATGGTTATGTCCCTATCGCTGGTTTTATGGAAAAACAATTGGCAAGCATGCCTGAATTCCATCGCCCTGAAATGCCAGAGTACACCATTCACGAATACGATCCTTTGATTGACTCGTCTGATATGACGCCAGCTGACTGGCAGCAAATCGCCGATGATATTCGTGACAACTATGAAAAGTATGATGGTTTTGTCATATTGCATGGTACAGATACCATGGCCTACACCGCTTCTGCTTTATCATTCATGTTAGAGAACCTGGGCAAACCTGTTATCGTTACAGGCTCACAGATCCCATTAGCTGAGCTGCGCTCTGACGGTCAAGCAAACCTCCTTAATGCTCTTCATATTGCAGCAAACTACCCAATCAATGAAGTCACGCTATTCTTTAACAATCAGCTGATGCGAGGGAACCGCAGTACTAAATCACACGCTGATGGCTTTAATGCATTTACATCCCCGAATTTACCTGCACTTCTCGAAGCTGGGATCAATATTCAAGTCAACAATAACATTCAGGTTAATGAAAAACCACAAGGTGAGTTCAAGGTCCATAATATTACGCCGCAACCAATTGGTGTGATCACCATGTACCCTGGCATTTCACACGAAGTAATTCGTAACACATTGCGCCAACCCGTTAATGCGATGATCCTGCTGACTTTTGGAGTGGGTAATGCTCCTCAAAATCCGGACCTTCTCAACCACTTAAAAGAAGCTTCCGAGCGTGGTGTCATCGTGGTAAACCTAACTCAATGTCTTGCAGGGAAAGTTAATATGGGCGGCTACGCAACAGGGTGTGCGCTGGCTGATGCGGGCGTAATCAGCGGCTTCGATATGACGCCAGAAGCAGCTTTAGCAAAACTGCATTACCTGCTGAGCCAAAACCTCACTTATGAGCAAATCAAAGAGCGCATGAAGCAAGTGCTGCGAGGTGAAATGAGTCTCTAAACGCTATCTCAGACTTGATGCAAAGCCCAATGTTGAATTTTGGGCTTTGCAATACGCGACCAACGCGAACCCAAGACAAATTAATGTTGGTTTGGGTTAATGCGAACAATATCGCTTTCTTCTTGATTGAATTGCTTTTTCAGCTCTTGCTTTGATTTAAAGCTAATTTCTCCACCTGCTGCAACTGTCATATGCTGCGCATCCGTGTTATGTTTCGATTGATACAACATAACGGCTTGCATACATGAATCTCTTTGTTCTTGAGATAACGGCGTACCTTCTGGCCATCTGCCCGTTTCAACTGCGTAGACCAGCCGCTCATAGACTTCTGGTGTGATCGCATCTAATAATTGATCTGCGTCCATAATGTGCCTCTTAATAACATTTTGATCACAGAACATAACGTCATTGCAGATAGAGTCAAGGTTTACAAAATAAATTGGTGTAACGGATCACAAGCAAAATCGATGAAACGAAAAAACACATTTCTGATATTTTCTTCAAAAGCAATCATGTTTCCTAAAGTAACTGTTTCTTCGAGGTTGCTAATATTTTGCAGTTTATTATTAACAGGTTGCTTCGATGGTAATGTTAAAACAGAGGAGTTGTGTCAAAATCACTCTGAGTTGCAATGCAAAAAACTTAATATCAATGACGGCCGGTGCCGTATTCCACGTACTAATCTCATATGGCATCGCTTTGAACAACTCCAAGTTCATTCAGAAGCAAATCAGATCAAAGAATATGGCTTGTTAGCGGAATACCGCAAATGCTTAGAGTTGGCTTCTCAAATTACCCCGATTGATCAAAACGAACTAAAAAGAAACCGATTCGATGCTTTGATTCATACCATTAAAGAACTCGATAGAATCGTTAACGAACTCCAAAACTCTACTCAGCCCGCTACATTGTATTTTTTGTGGTCTCAAACCGCGAATATGCAGGCTAAACGCTTATTCTTGAGGATGGAAGGTTCCCCCAAGCTCAATACGGCTGAAATGCAGTATGCTCTTGCAACCTTTTACGCGAAGAGAGATCCTTCAAAAACGATTCAACTACTTAATAATGCCCTGACAATGTCCAACAAAAACAACCTTAAGCTTGAAATACTCAACACTTTGGCCAGTTTGAACCAAGAACTTGGACACAAAGAGCAAGCGTATATGTGGGCAATGGTTGCTAAACAATTTGATGTTCCAATTGCCAGCAAAGATAAACTTGAAAGAATGTTCACTCTTACTCCACAATCTAAATACGAACAACTAGCTGATTTAGCAAAACGTGTCGCTAAATCACTCAAAAAAGGAGCCTACTCTCCCGAGCAAGTGAATACCTACTTAGAAGCGATTATTACGCCTGTAATAATCAACCAATAAGTACTTCAGTTTAAGTCAATGTCGCAGTTAAAGCCCAATATTACATGAAAGGATAAAACAGCATTGAGCAATTATTCGGCATCTGGGCCAGATTTGTTGAAAATTAACGACACTGAGTTAATGCAATAACGTTCGCCTGTTGTTGTTGGCCCATCGTCAAAAACGTGCCCTAAATGGCTATCGCAAGTCATACATCGGATCTCGGTTCGCACCATTCCGTGACTGAGATCTTCAATATAGCGTACAGCTTTACTATTTGCTGGTGAATCAAAACTTGGCCAACCACATCCAGAATCATATTTGTTATCAGAGAAAAATAACGGTGTTTGGCAACAGGTACATAAATAAACACCCTCCTCTTTATTGTGCAGTAGCTTACCTGAAAATGGAGGCTCAGTTCCTTGTTGACGACAAATCGCATATTCCTCATCTGACAACTTCTTACGCCAATATTCATCGGGCTTCAAGACTTTTAATCCTTTTTTTTCGATCAATTTCTGTTCCTTATTTTCTGTTTTTAACCGTGACTTTTTGAGCAAAAAACTTGCTTCTCGTAACAGTTCTAGCACATACTTTCTCACCGGGACACCATATGTAGTTAATTTAATACGGGCATTCGTGTCGAAAGACATATTACGCTAATTGGAGTAAAGAACACCCACTGCAGAGCTTAAAAAATGAGCACTTGCGATAAATTGTTAAAAAAAGCTTACCTTTTTTTTGACTTTAAACAAGTTAAGTCCGATTATCTCTTGCAGATGTTTACTGGATTCTGTAATTTTACTACCAGTTATCTTTAATCAGAAATTAAGTTGTGGAGCAACTATAATGACTATCAAAGTAGGTATTAACGGTTTTGGCCGTATCGGTCGTTTTGTATTCCGTGCAGCGCAAGAGCGCTCTGACATCGAAGTTGTAGGTATCAATGACCTAATCGATGTTGAATACATGGCATACATGCTAAAATACGATTCAACTCATGGACGTTTCAACGGTTCTGTTGAAGTTGAAGGCGGTAACCTGATCGTTAACGGCAAAATTGTACGTGTAACAGCTGAGCGTAACCCAGAAGATCTAAAATGGGACGAAATCGGTGTTGACGTAGTTGCAGAAGCAACTGGTCTTTTCCTAACTGATGAGACAGCACGTAAACACATCACCGCTGGTGCGAAGAAAGTTGTTCTAACTGGTCCTTCTAAAGACGCAACTCCAATGTTCGTGATGGGTGTTAACCAAGACACTTACGCTGGTCAAGATATCGTTTCTAACGCTTCTTGTACTACTAACTGTCTAGCTCCTATCGCTAAAGTTCTTAACGACGAGTTTGGTATCGAATCTGGTCTTATGACAACAGTTCATGCAACAACTGCAACCCAAAAAACTGTTGACGGTCCTTCTGCTAAAGATTGGCGCGGTGGTCGTGGTGCTTCTCAAAACATCATCCCATCTTCAACTGGTGCAGCAAAAGCAGTAGGTGTTGTTCTTCCAGAACTAAACGGTAAATTAACTGGTATGGCTTTCCGCGTACCAACTGCTAACGTTTCTGTTGTTGACCTAACTGTTAACCTTAAGAACGGTGCATCTTACGAAGCTATCTGTGCAGCAATGAAAGCAGCATCTGAAGGCTCTCTAAAAGGCGTTCTAGGCTACACTGAAGATCAAGTGGTTTCTCAAGACTTCATCGGTGAAGTTCAAACTTCAGTATTCGATGCTAAAGCTGGTATCGCACTAACTGATAACTTCGTTAAAGTTGTATCTTGGTACGACAACGAAATCGGTTACTCAAACAAAGTTCTAGACCTAATCGCACACATCTCTAAGTAATTCATTACTTAATGATGAGCGTTTAGCGCTAAATCTTGTTCAAAAGGCGGCCTTTGTGTCGCCTTTTTTGTATTTGGAATTGAATCACCGTGTTTATAATCGGCTACGGTCAAATAGATGATTTCGCTTAGGAAACTAGATGGACTTACACTCTCTCCCTACCCTAACTGTTCTTTCCGATCATGTCAGTATCGTAGAGATCGATAAAATAAAAGTAGTACGTATCATTCATGATAAAGCGACTGCTGGCATCGCTTTGCATGGCGGTCACGTCTTATCATTTAAGCCAAAAGGACAGCATGACCTTATTTGGATGAGTGACAATGCGATCTTTGATAATCAGACTGCCCTGCGCGGGGGTATTCCAATCTGCTGGCCATGGTTTGGTCGTATCGCTAACCCAGCACATGGTTTTGCGCGCACCGCAGAATGGACATTAGTCGAGCACAGAGAAAATGAGCATGGCGTCATTGTTGAACTGGCTTTGCCTGCTACGCAAGCTACCCATCAACTTTGGCCTCATCAATTTGATGCACGCTTGATTGTCGAGATCGGTGAGGAACTGAAACTATCACTTAAAGTGACTAATACCGACTCTACACCTTGGACATTCTCTGGTGCTCTGCATACGTACCTTAACATCGGGGACGTAAGACAAACAAAAACAACAGGTATGGGTAACGAGTACCTTGATAACTTACAATCGGGTAAGCCATGTCAAGGTGAAAACACTCTGATACTGACAGAGGCCATTGATCGTGTTTACACTCAGCCTGAAGCTCAGATTTTGGTTGAAGATCCTGTGTTCAACCGAACCCTAACCGTGATTAACCATGGGCATAATTCTGCGGTGTTATGGAACCCTTGGGCTGAAGGTGCAAAGGCGATGACCGATATGACTGACCATGGTTACGAGACCATGCTTTGCGTTGAATCCAGTGTTCATGCACCTAGCCTTGAGCAAGGCAAAACCTTAGAACCTGGTGAAAGCCACGAGCTCATTACGATGATTTCGAGCCGATAATTGAATCAGCTTAACATCATGAGCCGCCAATGACGGCTCATGATGTTCCGCAACGCGACTCTTTTTGATAGAATTTGCAACCCAACTCCCCTCCTAGAGATTGCAATGAATTATCAATGCCCTTTATGTCATCAGGCTCTTGAACTGACCGATAAAACATTCAAATGTGCAAGCAACCATCAATTCGACCTTGCCAAAGAAGGCTATGTGAATTTGATGCCCGCTCATCACAAACGCTCAAAAGATCCCGGTGACAATAAAGACATGATGCAAGCTCGTCGTCGATTCCTTGAGGGCAATTACTATGATCCTATGCGCCAAAAAGTGGCACAGCTATGCGCTCACTACACTCAAGGAGTACAGCCTCAACTATTAGATATCGGTTGTGGTGAAGGCTATTACACCGAACAAATTCAACAATCGCTGGTCGCAAAAAATGATCAAGCCATTGTTTACGGCTTAGACATCTCTAAAGTGGCAATTCGTTACGCTGCTAAACGTTACCCTAATTGTGCATTCAGTGTGGCTTCCAGTCACCGCTTACCATTTGCTGAGGGTTCATTGGATAGCATTCTTCGTATTTATGCGCCATGCAAAGCACAAGAGTTACAGCGTGTGGTGAAAGAAGATGGTGTTGTGATTACAGTAACCCCTGCAGGGCGTCATCTTTATCAACTTCGTGAGCACATTTATCAAAGTGTCCGCCTGCATAATGAAGAGCCAGAAATCATCGACGGTTTTACCTTAGAGCATCAAGAAAAGCTCAACTACACGATGGAACTGAAAGATGGTGCCGCTTTTGACTTACTTCAAATGACACCATTTGCTTGGAAAGCCAATGATGAATTACGCAATCAGCTGAAAAGTTGTGCAGCCTTTTCATGTGAAGCCGATTTTATGCTGCGTGTTTATCGAAAAAATAAGCAATTGATGCGCTCACTCGCACCTTAGTGAAACTAATTCTCATTTACATTGATTCAACTTTTCCATTTCGGTATTCTTTGTCCCAAATGACTTCAGGACATATACCCAAGTAACCCCAAGATGCTGCATTCAGCGAGATGATCTTGGGGTCACTTGGGTATATAACTCTCAATCCTATGTCCTGAAGTCAGCGGTTAGAAAAGTAAGTTTGGAGGTTGTAATGCGCGTGTTATTCATTGGCCTACTTGTGATGGGTTCACTCACTGGCTGCCTATCTTCTCGACCATTGAGCCATAGTATTGCACCAAACCAAGTGACTACTTTTTATGATTACCAGCTCTATACACCCACTGGTGAAGCTGTTTCTCTCCAAACTTTACCCACAGAATTGAAGCAAGCTGACGTCATACTTATCGGCGAATGGCACACACATTCAGGCATACATCGATTTCAAACCGAGCTTTTAAACCAGGTTTCTAGTACCCAACGTCAAGTTGCACTTTCAATGGAGCAATTCAGTCGTGACACACAGACGTCCCTCAACCACTATCTCGATAACAAAATCGGAGAGCAGTTTTTAAAGCAACAAACTCGCACATGGCCAAATTACGAAAGTGATTATCGTCCACTTATCGAACTGGCCAAACATAAGCAAATCCCTGTGATTGCATCTAATGCACCAAAAGATATTGTTCGCTGCATTGGGCGTGAAGGTATTGATTATCTTGATAAACTCAATAAAGAAGAACGTCAATGGGTCGCAGAAACTATTAATACCCAGAATCGTCCATATAAAGACAAGTTTATGTCTTCAATGCACCACGGCCAATCAGAGCAAACCGAACGTCAATACTCAGCACAAATCACTTGGGATGAAACTATGGCGGAGTCCATAACCCAATATCTTACTCAATTCCCTGACTCACAAGTGGTACATATTGCGGGTAACTTTCATGTAGAAAAAGGGCTTGGGATAAAACAATCGATTCTGGATCGAAACCCTGCTCTTAATATCATTGTAATTTCTCCTACTGAGGATATCTCCAACCAATATTCAGACTATCAATTACATGTATTACCCACACCGATTCGATATCAGCAAAAAAATCATCAACTTGCAGCATTTAAACAGCTTTCACATCGAAATAAGTCTCTAATATGTAAGTAATTGTGAACAACTTCTCAATAATTTATAAGAAGTGAAAATGTTTATTGCTTAAGGTCCTAGTTGCATGTGTAATTCATTAGATATGTTACTAAAGCTACCGACATGATTTGATGTTTTTTTGCTCAAGTACTGTCTAAGTATGTCGATATATAAATAACGGCTTTGCTATCGATCTATTAAAAGCATAGTACTCATATCTAGATGAAAAGCTTTTGAATCAAGGAATCACCGATGAAACTTGTAGGGACAACATCCAATCAAACTTACAGTACAATAAAAAATAGCGAAAATAGCGTACCGAGTTCAGAAAAAAAACGCCCTCAATCATCTTTAATTCAACCGACCAATACTAAAGTGGACACGAATCAATCACCGATAAAAGTAAAGCAAAATCAGATTACTCTATCGACAGAAGGTAAAGCGCTGCTTAACGCATTACAACAAATAGAGCATGAAGATAAAACACGTAAAAATGAAGATAAATCTGTCGGAGACCAAGTGGAGTCCTTCACTCATGGGGCTTTAGGTATTGATCACCCTGATAAAATTGAACAAGTAGAAGATGATTCTTATTCAGCAGGTCAGTACACCTCAGCCGCTCTGAGTCTCGGAGGTATTTTGCTTGCTATTATTTAAACTCTAATTTCAAATCGGAGTTTCTTTCGTGACGACAATGAACTGCATTTGAACGACTGTTTAGCTCATGCCAATAATAGAATAACTTCTATTAATGGATGATGAACTGTGAAAAATGCATTTTCTCTCATAGACAAACCCACATTTTTTGGCGCTATCGCGCTACTTCTTTCTATTGTCTTTCCTCTAATATTATTCCCCGCTGAAGGCGCGGAATGGATTGCTGTCGCAAAGACATTTATGACTGATAAGTTGGGTTTTTTATACTTATCTCTTGGCCTTGCCGCCTTTGTATTTATGATTTACGTCATTTTTAGTGATATGGGACAAATCAAACTCGGTGAAGCAGATGAAAAGCCAGAGTTCGCAACTTCTTCTTGGGCTGCGATGCTATTTTGTGGTGGTATTGGTGCAAGTATTCTTTATTGGGGCTGTATTGAATGGGCTTATTACTACCAATCACCACCTTTCCAACTAGAGCCTGGTAGTGAAGAGGCTGTGCGTTGGGCTGCAACCTATGGCTTATTTCATTGGGGACCTATAGCTTGGTCAATTTACCTTATACCTGCTTTACCTATTGCTTATTTCTTTTATGTGCGTAAGCAGCCTGTTCTAAAAGTATCCAGTGCACTAATGCCAGTACTTGGTGAAGAACGAAGTAAAGGAAAAACAGGTAAAGTCGTTGATGTACTATTTATATTTGGCTTACTGGGTGGCGCTGCAACCAGCCTCGGTCTCGCCGCTCCGCTGATCGGTGAAGGCTTGAACTATTTATTTGGCTTACCTAAAAACACTTTCAGCCAAATCTTAGTCCTACTGGTTTGTACCGCTATTTTTGCTTATTCTTCTTATGCAGGCATGGAGAAAGGCATTAAAGTACTGAGTAATATCAACTTTTGGGGTGCGATGGGTCTGTTAGCTTTTGTGTTAGCGGTTGGACCAACCATTTTTATGCTAGAAACAGGGTTAGACTCAATTGGTCGTATGTTGTCTAACTTCTTTGTCATGGCAACTTGGGCGGAACCATTTGGTGGTTACGGTACATTTGACAATACGCACTTCCCGCAAGATTGGACCATCTTCTACTGGGCGTGGTGGTTAGTATTCGCACCAAGTATGGGCTTATTCGTTGCACGTATCTCTCGTGGACGTACGATTAAACAAATGGTTGCGGGCTCTATCTTCTTTGGTTCACTTGGCTGCTTCTTATTCTTCATGATCCTAGGTAACTATGGCTTATCACTGCAGCTCTCTGGTGACTTAGATGTTGTCGGCATATTAAATTCAGAAGGTGCAACCGCCGCTATTTTTGCCATGCTTGATGCATTACCAATGAGTTACCTTGTCATTGCTGTGTTTACGATTCTGTGTATTATTTTCACAGCAACGACCTTTGACTCGATCTCTTACATCTTGGCTTCTGTGGTACAAAATAATGTAACAGAAGAGCCTATGCGCTGGAACCGAATGTTCTGGGCATTTACTTTATCTTTCCTACCAACGGTACTGTTGTTTATGGGTGGATTAAGTACATTGCAAACCGCAGCCATTGTTGGGGGATTACCACTTCTGGTTATCTGTATTATGTTGATGGTTTCAGCTGTTCGTGCAGCAACACTCGACCTTCGTCATCAAGAAGATTACGTTGAACCAACGATTAATATTGAAGAATTACCAGAGTTTGATCCATGGTCAACAGAAGGAATGGCAATGGCGAAGTTTGAAAAAGCACGAGATTCCGCTCAAGAGGCTGCAGAAGAAGAACGTGAAGCCTTAGCTGAATTGATGAAACTTCGTAAGCGAATCCGTGCTTTTGCACTGGAACATTGCGATGATCAAAACTTTGCCGATCACCACTTACCACAAGAAATGCAAGACGAGTTACAAGCCTTGCTTGATAATGTCATGAAAGCAAAAGAGAAAAAACTTGAGCTTTCACAAGCAGCACAGCAAGCCAGAGTGGAGTTTAATCAAATCGTGACTCAAACTCCTGTTTTAGCGGTATAACTTAATTCCATTGCTTACTCGATAATTTAAGCTGGCTCACAATCTGGAACCTCCAGAAAGTGAGCCAGCTTTTGTGTTTTCGTATATCAACACATTTCACTAAACACTCAAAATATCCCGCTAGAAAGTAAATTGTCTCATCATTGTCATATATTTCTGCTTTACTGCAAAAGGTTATAACATTTAGGACAAGACAAGAAATGAAAAAATTGGTCACACCATTGGTTACCGCGGTAGTCACATCAACCCTTTCCTTCACCACACTTTCAGCGGAAATAAAAAATGTTATTCTTATGATCGGTGACGGTATGGGGCCACAACAAGTTGGTTTGCTAGAAATGTACGCCCAACATGCTCCGAACTCTATATATCAGGGCAAACCAACGGCAATTAATACGCTGGCTCAAGATGGTGTCATTGGTTCTTCGATGACAAACCCTGAAGATATGATTGTGGTTGATTCAGCCTGCTCAGCAACTATGTTAGCCACTGGTATTCCAACCGCATCTGAAGTAATAGGTATCGACAGCCAAGGCAATCATATCGAGACTATCGTAGAGAAAGCCAAAGCAGCCAATAAAGCCACTGGCTTAGTGTCTGATACCCGTATGACACATGCGACCCCTGCTGCTTTTGCCGCACATCAGCCACATCGCTCTCTTGAAAATAATATTGCCGTAGATATGCTCAACACGGGAGTGGATGTCTTGCTTTCTGGGGGGTTACGCCATTGGATTCCACAATCAACCAATGATAAAGGTAGCACTTACCAAGAGTTAGCTCAGTTAACTCATGGTGATGTTTACCTAACATCCAAACGTAAAGATGAACGAAACTTGCTCAAAGAAGCAGAGCAACAAGGTTATGATCTGGCATTCAATCGAACCATGCTCACGTCTTCTCAAGGAAATAAACTATTGGGCTTATTTGCCAATTCAGGCATGGCCGATGGTATTACATACAGCCAAAGTAAAAATGATCCTTCACGTACACAGCCTTCACTTGCTGAAATGACCGAGAAAGCGCTCAATGTACTGTCTCAAAATAAAAATGGCTTCTTCTTGATGGTTGAAGGCGGCCAGATCGATTGGGCTGGACACAGTAACGATGCTGGTACCATGTTGCATGAATTACTCAAGTTTGATGAAGCCGTCAACACTGTGTATCAATGGGCAAAAAATCGTGAGGATACACTGGTTATTGTTACTGCCGACCATGAAACAGGTTCTTTTGGATTTAGCTACTCCTCTTCAGAAATTCCTAAACCTGAGAAAAGAAGTGGTGAAGCATTTGAAAAGCGAGATTTCGCACCAAACTTCAACTTTGGTAAATTCGATATACTTGATGGCTTATATCACCAAAAACAAAGTTACTATGGCATGATCAGTGAGTTTCAAGCCCTTGATGTAAAAGAGCAGACACCGGAGAAATTCGCAGAAATTGTTAATAAAAATAGTGATTTTAGCATCACACCTGAGCAAGCCAAGCACGTACTAGCCAGTAAACCGAATCCTTATCGATTGGCCAGTCACAAGTACTTAGGTAAAGAGACCGTCCCTGCTATCAATGATTTTGATGCCTTTTATCCGTATAATGATCGCGGTAATCTTTTAGCTCGTGAGCAAGCAACAAAACAAAATATTGTCTGGGGGACAGGCACACATACCCATACGCCTGTCAATGTCTTTGCTTGGGGGCCTGCTGAAGTCATTTTACCTTTGTCCAGAATTCAGCACCATTCAAAATTGGGTGAGTATTTAAAGCAGCAAATTCACTAACGCTGTTTTATTTCTAGATCAAAGCCTATACCCAAGTAACCTCAAGATGCTTGGGTATATATTGAGCGGCTTTTCCTTTTAACCCTCAGATAAGCAATCAGTTTTGAGCTGCTGCTGTTTGCTGCTTCTCATCAGACTTAGTCATACTTTGCTGTTTCTTCTCAAAACGAGAAATCCACCACCACGCAAGACCAGAGAATACCGCCGTCATAAAGACGTTAATAAAGAACGCACGCACTAAATCGACACCCGGAGGGAACGCAGATGCCGTCATACTCACCACGAAAATTACGATAAGAATAGATACCACACCCATACCCACTTTTTGCGAGCCCATACGAAAATCACGTGGGGTATCATCATGCTTCCAGCGGAAAACGAAGTAAGCGATCATGATAAGGATTGGCGGTAACATTGCCGTACCTGCAGTTAAGTTAATAGCAGTGTTCATCATCTGTTGTACTGACTCAGAGCCAAAACCGTTAACCACTAACATCACAAATACAAACACAAACTGCCACCATGCTGCACGTACTGGCACACCATGCTCGTTTAGCTCTGTGGTTTTCTCACCGTAAACACCTTTAGGAATTTCAGAGAAGTGGATTTTCACAGGCGCTGCCGTCCACATCATCATTGAGCCAAACATGGCAATGAATAGCACGATACCGACAAAACGACCGACTAACGCTTCCGAGATATTAAAGTAGTTACCCATACCCGTGAAGATCTCAACCATACCGCCAGCATAGGTTAAATCTTCACGTGCCACGAAGACGTTCACAAGTAGAGAGCCAAGGGCGTACATACCACCGATCACGATGCCCGCAACAATGATCACTTTAATAAATGACTTATGACCGCCTTTAACATCATTAAGGTATGCCGCAGCCGTTTCAGCACCACCAGCTGCTTGGAATATCCAACACATGATGCCTAATGTCGCCCAGTTAATGGTTGGCTTCATCGCTTCTAATGTGATCGGTTGTGCTGGCTGATGATCGCTACCCAGCGCAAGCAGTGCACCGACTACATAAATAGCAAACAGTGAGAACACACCATACGCTACCACTTCAGTGATCTTACCTAACCATGATGCGCCTTTGGTTGAAATATGGGTGGCTGCAGCAAATAACACAATCGAAATTACTGATGTTACGATTGGTGAGAAGCTGTACTCATACCCCATCATGGCGTATGAAGCATAAGCGATCACGTTTGGCAGTAATGAAATAAAGAAAAATAGATTAACGAACCAGTACAGGAATGAGCCCATGTACGCCATCTTGGTACCTAAAGGCTGCTTTAGCCAATCGTACATGCCTGATTCTGAGTTTTTATTCGCCGATACAAATTCAGCGATAATGAAGACAAAAGGAATGAAATAGATCATGGTTGCCAATAAAAAGATTGGCGCAGAGCTTAGTCCTAATTCAATATTGTTGTTAACGATATTACGAACGTTGAATACCGCTGCGAATGTCATCGACAATAAGGCAAATTTGCCTATCGTACCTCGTGTTGCTTCCGTCATGTTTACCCCAAAAAAAACAAACTATTCATGAGACTCGTTGCCAATCACATGAATATGAATATCAAAATTTCAGGCTCATACTGTGAGCCTGATTGTTACGCTTACTTGGAACTATTTATTCAAGAAGTAGCCATCTTCGATGGTCACTTTTAGCACCACTTTTCTCACCGGGTTTTCACCTAAGAAACGGTACGCTTTGTCGTTTTCAAAGATCGCAATTTGCCCTTCTGATAACGCAATGACTTCACCACTGCCCACCAAGGTTTCACGGTCTGTTTCATCTTGGTAAGCTACTTCTGTGGTTAATTGTGCTTTCTCCGCCACTTCCACTTGCTCAATGCCTTCAAGGTAGTAATGCACATCAAAGTAACGACGGTTGCCAGTAAACATACCATTGGTTGGCGTCACACCGTTTTGCACCATGTACACCAGTGAATCACCAATCGAATGCATCACACCTTCTTGGATGTTTTCAATATTTTCAATGGCTTCTACACAACGGTTCCATTTACGTCCATTGCGGTACACCAATTTAAATTGCGCTAAGCTATCTAATACGATCATGGATTATGCCTTATTCGTTTGTGGATCCATTGTTGTGAAAAATGCTGAGTCAAAGTCGTAATTTGCCAACACTTGTGGTCGGCAATCGCTAGCAGTGAATGGTAGAATCGTTAAACCGTAACGGAAGCTATCCATGTAAACGCGGTATGAATCGAGCACTTCACTACCCCAAGAGTTAGAGCCTAAGCCCATCACTTGGTGATCTAGGTTTAGAGTGATGTAACCACTCTTCTCAAGCTCATGGGTATGCTGTGCTTGGTGAAGGTTTTGGTTAGTGTAGAACCATGCACTGAAGTTAATCTCTTGCTGTGGTTTTACTAATACACCTGTGCCATGTTTATCAGCCAATGCAGCCCAACGAACATGTTGGCGGTTACCGTTATTTTGTGGGAACGGGTAGTTTTCAAACATGTCAGCAACTGTGGTGCTGTAAACATCAATCATGTTAGCTTGACGGCTATCTTGGTAGTTTTCTTCAGGACCACGACCGTAGTATTGCACCTGATCAAACTCGCCATTAATGCCCAAATCCAAACCAATCACTGGAATCACATGTGGGTAATCACCGTAACGCTCACCACTTAATTCCACATTTAACTGACCTTGCGCATTGACTTGGTAGCGGTAATGACAACGCATACCAAAATCAAACACTGGCGGTGAAATAATGCTAGTGACAATGATTTCACACTGACCATCGATCATTTCCACATTAAGGCTACGGAAGTGCTCTTGCATGATTTGTAGGTGAGCAGGATGCCATAGACCTTCATATTCTTGCTTGTGGTTATCGATCATTGGTTTGAAGAAGTTCAGCTTAGGCGAAGATTGAATCAGCTCTTTGCCATCAACTAACCATGATGTTAACTTACCGTCCACTTTCGAGAAGTTAAGTTCAAAGTTGTAACCTTTCACTACATAATCTAAGCGTGTTTCTTCAATCGCTAATTCAGTCGCATTGTGATTAACAAAGCTTTCCAACTGTGCGGTATTCGCTTTTAGCTCGAACTGGTAAACCGCAATATCATGGTTTGCTGCACTGTAGCGAGTGCGAGAATCTTTACGCACAGTGAAGTTGACAAAGACTTCACGTTCATCAAGCTCAGGCCACGCTAAGGTGATCATCTGCTCTGAGTTTTCAGCCAGATCCGTTAGTTTGATCTGCTCAACCAACAAGGTTTCACCTTCAGCACGCACTTCTGCGGTAATGGTGTAATCATCAATGTTCGAGAACCACAATTTGTTCTCAACAATGAATTGACCTTGTTTTGCATCCACTTCACGGATTTTTACTGGCGCAATCACTTGCTTATATTCTTTCAAGCCAGGACCCGGTGTTTGATCTGGGTAAATCAAACCATCCATACAGAAGTTGTAGTTGTTCGGATAATCGTTGTAATCACCGCCGTATTTGTAGAATTCAGTGCCGTGTTCATCACGAGCTAGAATGCCGTGATCACACCATTCCCATACGTAGTGACCTTGAATATGATCGTGCTTGTAGAACACGTTTTGGTATTCCGTTAAACCACCAGGGCCATTACCCATTGCGTGGGCGTATTCACAGATAATGCGAGGTTTCGCATGTGGGAATTCACCAAAGTGATTCATCAATTGCGCGCGTGAGTACATCGTAGAGATCACATCCACCACTTCAGCATCACGATCTTCTTCATAATGCACTAAACGAGTATCATCAATCGCTTTAGTTGCCGCATACATAGCACGAATGTTACAGCCATAGCCTGATTCGTTACCCATTGACCACATGATGATTGACGGATGGTTTTTCTGAGCGTGAACATGACGAACAGCACGATCAACAAACACCGTTTCCCATTCAGCGTCATCGGTAATACGGCTTAAATCGCCGACATTGGCAAAACCGTGTGTTTCCACATCGGTTTCCGCCATCACAAACAGACCGTAAATATCACACAACTCGTAGAAACGAGGATCATTTGGATAGTGAGCCGTACGTACAGAGTTGATGTTGTGCTGCTTCATTAGCACTAAATCTTTCTCGACACGATCCATACCCAACGCACGACCTTTAAGATGATCGTTATCGTGGCGGTTCACACCGTGTAGCATCACGTATTTGTTGTTGATGTAGAACAGACCATCACGTATTTTAATGTCACGGAAACCAACACGCTGCGGGATCACTTCCAATACATTGCCTTGACTGTCTTTTAGCGTCAGCAATAGCTGGTAAAGGTATGGATTCTCAGCGTTCCATTGCACAGGAGCTATCACATCAATGGTAAACTGCGCTTTAGCACTATCAGCAACATAAAGATCAGCCACCGCACCTTCAGCGATAGGTGTTGTGCCATCCATTAACTGGTATTCCACCAAGGCAGTTTGTTCGCTTGCCGTTAAGTTTTCTAACTCAACATCACAGCTTAATGTGGCGCTTTGGTATGCACTATCAAAGTCAGTACGTACCGTAAAATCACGTACATGTAACAGCTCTTTACCCACAAGGTAAACATCACGGAAAATACCCGCTGTCCACCACATGTCCTGATCTTCAATGTAAGTGGAATCCGCCCACTGCATCACACGAACAGACAGTAAGTTATTGTCTTGCTGAACAAATGCGCTGATATCAAATTCTGCGGTTAAACGGCTACCTTTACTAAACCCAACGTATTGACCATTCACATACACTTCAAAGTAAGTTTCAACACCGTCAAACTTGATAATGGTTTGTTTGTCGTTCCAATCCGCACCTAATGTAAATGTGCGTTGGTAAGCGCCAGTTGGGTTATCAGATGGTACAAACGGCACATCGATTGGGAATGGGAAACCTTCATCTGTGTATTGAAGATCGCCATGACCTTCCATCTGCCACATGTTAGGAACGGTGATTTGTCCCCACTGTGTCATTGGCTGGCTGTAAAATTCTTCTGGTACTAATAATGGATTTGAAAAGTATTCGAATTGCCACTGACCACTAAGTTGCATGAAACGGCTACTTAGTTCACGTTGAAAAGTCGCTGCTTGTTTAACTGAATCGTATGAGAAGAAATAAGCACGCGGTGCCATGCGATTCTCATGCAGATGTTGGAAGTTTTCCCAGTTGTTCACTTTATGCCTCCCGGCTCAAACCGACGTTTTTTAAACTGTGTTCAATCGTAATAATGACGATGAATCTGCCGGAAGGGATTTTAGTAAAACTTTTACTAAAGAGAATAAGTGAAAACGTTTTACATTAAGAGAATCACATTTTAAGAGAGGATTTAAACCAAGCTTGTGATCGGCTTAAAAGAAGAAATAGAAGTTAAAATAAAAGAAAGAAATAATGTAGATAACGCAACACTTTTCACAGAAAATAAAAAGGCACTGCCAAAACAGTGCCTTATAAATACTTCATTGATGCTATTTCGTTGTGCCACGCAGCTTTAGCTTACTTGATACATAGACTTGTAGAGGGAGAACTCGCCCATCTCGCTCCTTTTCGACTAGTAAATTCACTCCTTGAATGCCCATTACTTCAGCGTGAATACGCACGGTAGAAAGCGGGGGAAAGGTAAACTTAGCAGTCGGTATATCATTGACACTGATCAGCGCAATATCTTCTGGGATAGACAACCCTTGCTCATGGATTGCGCGTAGCACACCAATAGCAATAGAATCAGAAGCAATAAATAGAGCACTTGGGTAATCGCCATTAGCAAACATCTGCTTAGCTAGCTCATAACCAGAAGCACTAGAAAAATCACCGCGATAAATGTCTTTATTATTTACTACACCTTTTAACTGGCCGTATTCAGAAAAAGCAATTTCACGAATATCAGCGGTATTTGCCTGATCCTGTCCGCCAATAAAACCAATACCTGGGTAGCCTTGCTCAATAAAGAAATCGACAATTTGTTTACTGAGCCTTTCAAGGTCAATATCCACGCTGTCGTAACGTTCTGAATTATCTGAAAAATCTACAAAGCAGATATTATCTGTTTTCTTTGCTAACTCTTTCAATAGCTTATCTGAGCATCGTCCAACAATCAGTATCCCTGAAATCGTTGCATCATAGGCATCAAACTTACCGTCATAACAGTTGATCAAATCTATATCGAGCTTATCGCATTGGGTCTCAATCCCATGGCGAATAGAAAGATAATATGGATCATTCACTTCCGCTTCTTGCTTATGGCTATAAAGTGCCACAAAGCAATGCTGTTGTTTTTTCTCAACCACAGCTTTTTTTGAACTGCTGGTTTTGTATTCGAGTTTTTCAGCAATCTCAAAAATGCGTTGTTTAGTCTCTTCTTTTACGCTTAATGATGGATCGTCGTTGAGCACACGCGATACCGTTGCAAGAGAAACCCCTGCTTCAATAGCTATGTCTTTTAGTGTCGCCATACTTACTTTGCTTCCCGTCAACTTAGCTCACTATCCGAGTGAGATAAGTTGAAAATAACACTTTTTATTACGGTTTTATATTGTGTCTGAAGATTTTAGTAAAAATTGTTACATTACGCTGGAATTTAATAAAGTTTATCAAAAATCACACATAGCTCAATTATTCAGATAGTTATATATATTCATTCTATTTTTCTCTGCCCGCATTTCACAAACCAAATGTAAACGTTTACAAACTGATGAGTCAGTCACAGATCGTTAGTTCACTTCATTGGTAGACTTTTTTACAGAAGGTCGAGATACGCAATACGCGGATCTCCTCTCCCCAAATTAAGCAGAGGCGAAAATAGTGGAAGTTTTAGTCACCGGCGGCATGGGATACATCGGCAGCCACACATGCGTACAAATGATCCAAGCAGGGATCACTCCTGTCATTATCGATAACTTATCCAATGCCAAAATCGGTGTATTGGCACGTATCGAAGCATTAACGGGCTTAATGCCAGTGTTTCACCAAGGTAACGTCCAAGATGAAGTGTTTCTCGATAGCGTCTTTGCCAAACACGATATTAAAGCGGTGATCCACTTTGCTGGCTTAAAGGCTGTGGGGGAGTCGGTCGAAAAACCACTGGAATACTACGACAACAATGTTAATGGCTCTTTAGTGTTGGCTCGCGCGATGCGAAAAGCTGGCGTGAAAAGCATTGTCTTTAGCTCATCAGCGACCGTATATGGCGATCCTGAAATGGTACCCATCACCGAAGACTCACCAACAGGAGCAACCACCAACCCTTATGGTCGTAGCAAATACATGGTGGAAGAGTGCTTTAAGGATCTGTTCCATGCTGAAAACGATTGGAGCATTACCCTACTACGTTACTTCAACCCAGTAGGCGCGCACTCTTCCGGCACTATGGGTGAAGATCCACAAGGGATCCCTAATAACTTAATGCCATTTATTGCTCAAGTGGCGATTGGTCGCCGTGATCGGTTATCTATTTTTGGCAACGATTACCCAACCCCAGATGGCACAGGTGTTCGCGACTACATTCACGTCATGGATCTGGCAGATGGTCACATCGCAGCACTCAATGTTCTTCGTGAAAAAGCAGGATTACATATCTACAACCTCGGCACAGGTACAGGCTCTAGCGTATTAGAAATGGTCGACGCATTTGCTAAAGCATGTGGCAATCAAGTGCCTTACATCATTTGCCCTCGTCGTGCTGGTGATATTGCAGAGTGTTGGGCAAGCACAGACAAAGCTGAACGTGATCTCCTTTGGAAAGCGACGCGCAGTGTAAAAGAGATGACAGTCGATACCTGGAACTGGCAATCAAACAATCCTAACGGTTATTAATTAAGAGAGTAAAACACATGTCTGCAGTTGAATTTAACCCTGTTGATCATCCACATCGCCGTTATAACCCACTGACGGGTCAATGGATTTTAGTCTCGCCACACCGTGCTAAACGTCCTTGGAGTGGTCAAGATGAAAAGCCATCAACCGAGCAACTACCAAGCTATGACGAGCAGTGTCTCCTTTGCCCAACGAACGAGCGTATTTCTGGCGATAAAAACCCTGATTACCAAGGCACGTATGTGTTTAGTAATGATTTTGCAGCGTTAATGATGGATTCACCAGAAGCGCCAAAATCGACTAATCCGCTATTTAAAACCCAAGGGGTTCGTGGTTTAAGCCGTGTGATCTGTTTTTCTCCCGATCACAGCAAAACCTTACCTGAACTACCCGTTGAAAAAATTCGCGGCGTGATTGATACCTGGAACGATCAAATTGAAGAACTAGGTAAAGATTACATTTGGGTACAAGCTTTTGAGAACAAAGGCGAAACCATGGGCTGCTCACAACCGCATCCACATGGTCAAATTTGGGCTAATAGCTTTTTACCGAATGAAATCGAACGTAAAGAACACAACCTAAAGGTGTACTACCAAGAAAATGGTCGCAACCTATTGGTCGATTACGTTGAAGCTGAGCTAAAAGACGGTTCGCGCATTGTGGTTGAAACCGAACATTGGGTGGCGCTAGTGCCTTATTGGGCTGCATGGCCATTCGAAACCATGCTTCTACCAAAAACGCATATCCGCCGTATGAATGAACTCACCGATGCGCTACGTGACGATTTAGCAGTAGCGATTAAAAAGCTGACAAGCCGTTACGACAATCTATTCCAATGCTCTTTCCCTTACTCAATGGGCTGGCATTACGCACCTTTTTTTGAGCAAGGCACTGACATTGACCATTGGCAATTACATGCGCTGTTTTATCCGCCATTACTACGTAGTGCGTCTGTGCGTAAATTCATGGTCGGCTATGAAATGCTAGCCGAGAGCCAACGTGATTTAACCGCCGAGCAAGCAGCACAACGCCTACGTGATCTCAGTGATGTTCACTACAAAGAACAACAATAAGTTATTGCTTAATTACATTGTGCCGCTGATATAACAGCGGCATGAGTTACCCTATTTTGTGAGAGTTTTTTATGTCAGATCTAATTTCAAACGTTAAACACGCCTTCACCACAGTATTAGGCTACCAACCAAGCCACCTTATTCAAGCACCGGGTCGTGTAAACCTGATTGGCGAGCATACCGACTACAACGATGGCTTCGTTTTACCTTGTGCTATTAACTACCAAACTGTTGTTGCTGCTGCACCTCGTACTGACAATATCATCCGTGTGGTATCGGTTGATTATGACAACGCTACCGATGAGTTTGATCTCACCCAACCTATCGAATTCCAACAAGATAAGATGTGGGCAAACTACATTCGTGGCGTAGTGAAATGTTTATTTGAACGTGGTTTTACTTTTACAGGTGCTGATATCGCAGTAACAGGTAACGTTCCGCAAGGTGCAGGATTAAGCTCATCTGCAGCGCTGGAAGTGGTGATTGGTCAAACCTTTAAGGTGCTTTATAACCTTGAGATCAGCCAAGCAGAAATCGCCTTAAATGGTCAGCAAGCTGAAAACCAATTCGTGGGCTGTAACTGCGGCATCATGGATCAAATGATCTCTGCCGAAGGTCGTGAAAATCATGCGATGTTATTAGATTGCCGTAGCCTAGAAACCCAAGCGGTATCCATGCCTGCAGACATGGCAGTTGTGATCATCAACTCCAATAAAAAACGTGGCTTAATAGATAGCGAATACAATACCCGTCGTCAGCAATGTGAAGAGGCTGCACGTATCTTTGGCGTCAAAGCACTGCGTGATGTCACCATTGAGCAATTTAATGCTAATGCGCATGAGTTAGATGAATTAGTAGCAAAACGTGCTCGCCATGTGATCACTGAAAACGATCGTACCATTGAAGCAGCGACAGCTCTACGTAATCATGATATGAAGCGTATGGGTGAGCTAATGGCACAATCTCATGCTTCTATGCGCGATGATTTTGAAATCACGGTATTTGAAGTCGATACCCTTGTTGAAATCGTTAAAGACGTGATTGGTGAGCAAGGCGGTGTACGTATGACAGGCGGCGGCTTTGGTGGCTGTATTGTCGCACTCGTCCCACCAACATTAGTGGATGATGTAAAAGCAGCCGTTGAAGCGAAATACCAAGCTGCAACAGGGCTAAAAGAGTCTATTTACGTCTGCCAAGCTAAAGATGGCGCAGGCAAAATTGCTTAATTCATTCAGTCACTAACCAATAAACAGGTAAGGAGCACCAATGCAAAGCCCACTCATGCACGCTATGACTCAGCAGCTCGCCTACGATGGCAAGCCAGCTAATGTCATTGAACTCACCAATAGCCATGGAATGCGTATCGTGCTGATGGACATTGGTGCTACTTGGTTAAGTTGTTGCCTTCCCCTTAGCAGCAGCGAACAACGAGAAGTGTTATTAGGCGTCGATAACCTTGCTGATTTTTATGCCCAACAAAGCTACATGGGTGTAACTGTTGGTCGATATGCTAACCGCATTGCCAATGGTCGCTTCAGTATTGATGGTCAAGCATACCAAGTATCAACCAATCAACATGGTAATTGCCTTCACGGTGGTGAAAATGGCTTTAACCAACGTCGCTGGCAAATCGTAGCGCAAAGCCAAGATAGCGTTTTATTTAGTTTAGTCTCTGAAGATGGTGATCAGGGCTTTCCTGGTACTCTAAATGTTGCGGTGCGTTATACCTTAACCGATAACAATGAAGTGACCATTCACTACCTTGCTGATACCGATAAAACCACACCCGTTAATTTAACTAATCACGGTTACTTTAATCTACAAGGGGCGAGCTGGGACGGTGATAATCGCTCACATACAGTACGTATTAATGCTGACTATTATTTGCCGACCAATAGCCTTGGTATACCACTCGACAAGCCACAACCTGTTGAAAATACCAGCTTTGATTTCCGAACAAGTAAAACACTAAGTAAGGACTTACTAGCTGAGGAACAACAGCAGCAAGCTAAAGGTTACGATCATAGCTTTGTGCTAAACCCAACAAGAAAGCCTGATGAGATTATTGCTGAAGTAATTTCCCCTGATAGCAAAGTCACCATGACAGTAAAAACCAATAAACCAGCAGTGCAACTATATGGCGGAAATTGGTTAGCGGGTACTCCTGCTTGTGATGGCAAGCAATATCAAGATTACGCAGGGCTGGCGTTAGAAACCCAGTTTTTACCAGATTCACCTAACCACCCAGAATGGGAACAGGTTAGTTGTTTGCTGAAGCCTAATGAACAATATAATTATTTCACAACATATACGTTTGATTATAAATAAGATACATCAAGTGTATATTTCGCATCCATCAAACAACAAAGCCGACATCATGTCGGCTTTGTTATATCAATCTGTTCAGTACTGCTCAGAGGCTAAGCGCTCAACTGAGCCTCGACGCACTAAAGTTGGAGAAAAACGCATCTCTTCAGTATCAACCACCTGCTCCTCTGACAAGGCTAATGCAAGATTAGCGGCCTTTTCTGCCATCATCTGAATTGGGTAACGAACCGTTGTTAACCCTGGAGTGGTATAGCGGGCAATTAAGCCGTCATCAAAACCCACCAGCGACATCTTCTGCGGTGATTGAATACCATTTTCTTGTAACACTGCTAATGCGCCAGCTGCCATATAATCGTTGTAAGCCACCAACGCTGTCATCGGTAATGATTTGGTGATCAGATTTATCATCGCCGTTTCGCCACCATCACTATCTGGAGTCGCTTTTTCAATATAGCTTGCTGATAAACTAATATTATTATCCGCTAACGCATCCAAATAGCCTTGTACACGTTCATTGGCATCTTCAATATCATGGTTAGAGGCAATACACGCAATATGACGATGACCGTGACGGATCAAATATTCGGTCGCTAAATACGCACCTTTATGGTTATCAAGCGAGATACAGCGCTCAGCAATAGCAGGGATATGACGGTTAATGATCACTAAACCTTTCACTTCGTTAGCATAGTTAATCAGCTCTTCGTCAGTCAGTGCTTTAGCGTGGATCACTAACGCATCACAACGACTATTGATCAAATGTTCAATGGCACGTCGTTCATCGTCAGCATTGTGATAACCGTTACCGATCAAAATATGCTTACCATGTTGATGAGCGACAACATCGACAGCTTTAACCAAAGTACCAAAGAAAGGATCAGATACGTCCCCCACTAATACACCTATGGTATCGGTATTTTGTCGTACTAACGCTTTAGCGGCCGCATTGGGGCGATAACCTAACTGTTTCATTGCGTTAGTCACCGCTTCAATAGACTGTTTACTTGCTTTTGGTGACTTATTGATCACCCGCGAGACAGTGGCAATCGACACCCCAGCTTCACGAGCGACATCCTTGATGGTTGCCATAATTGCTCTCTTTTTTTAACTGCGCTCATTTAACCGTGTGAACCGTTACAACGCAATGAATTTCCAAGCATTTGTGGTATTTCCATTTACAAATGGGGCTACAGGCTGTCAACGTATATCTTCTGTAGCCACTCAAGCATTAAACAATCTTCACACCTGCAGGCATTAAACATTCAGGTGTTAACAGTACGCTTTCTGATTCATCGTCTGTTTCAGCACAAAGCAGCATACACTCTGAGGTTTCACCACGCATTTTCGCTTTTGCTAAATTACATAGCACCACCACTTGTTTGCCCATTAGCTCCTCTTCTGTGTAGTAAGGCACTAGACTAGTCACGGTTTGTAGCGTTTTCTCACCGACATCAATTTGTGCGATGTAAAGCTTATCAGCATTGCTATGACGTACCACTTCAATGATCTTACCGACACGAATATCTAATTTCGCGAAATCACCGTATGAAACTGTTTCCATTTGCTTTTCTCTTATCTAACAGATTAGTAATTAATAGAAACAGTGTAATGAAAACGCTTACACAAACAATCAAATATGCTGCTATTACATTGCTTGATCACACTTTATTTTTTGGCTTTGTGACATTAGAAAGACTTTATTATTCTAAAAATAACCTAAAACAAAACAGCCACTGACAAACATCAGTGGCTGTTATTAAAGCTTATTATTGCTGGTTATTTTACGCTTGCTGTACTGCCGCTTTCGCTTCTAATTGACGCTCATCAGCTGTTAATGATTTTTCATACTTACTGTATTTCCACCATGCATAGCCAAGGAAAATCACAATACCACCCACGTTGTAGAAGATAATCGTCATGATATCTGCACCAGTTGGAAAGGTTGATGCTAAGAAGCCCACTGTGAAGATAGCAATAAGTACTGACACCATCGCAATACCTGTAATGCGTGAGCCAAACTTAAAGTCGCGCTCAAGGTGATCTAATTTCAAGCGTAGGTTTAGGTAAGCTAGCATGATAAACAGCGGTGGTAGCATTGAAGCAGCTGCTGTCATGTTGATCACAGTACTCATCAGATCTTGAACTGTGTCAGAACCAAGCATAGGCACGATAAGTAGTGGAATCACGATGAAGAACTGCCACCATGCTGCACGTACTGGCACACCATGCTCGTTTAGCCTGTGGTTTTCTCACCGTAAACACCTTTAGGAATTTCAGAGAAATGGATTTTCACAGGTGCAGCAAATAACACAATCGAAATTACCGACATTACGATTAGTGTGAAACTGTATTTATATCCTATCATCACATTTGATTGCTTGTTTAATTAAAAAATGGCTTAATATTGCACCCGTAATTTAGAAAAAGTACTATTAAGCTTTTATAATCTTTAACGATCTTCTGGTGCTTATTTACTCATATAAGTTATTGATAACACGCTTCGATCCCTTTTCTACACGATAGTCCATTAACTAGGAATACTATGTTTTCAGGATTTTTACTGATCTTTTTACCGCTTGTGATTGGTTACCTCATACCCGTTCATAGTAAGAAGATCCTCAACTTTATTAATATTCAAACCAGTCGTTTGGTTCTGCTTATTCTTGCGCTTATGGGGATAAGCCTTGCTGGGCTGGACAATCTAAGCCAAAACTTAAATCAGATTGTGCTTTATACATTGACCTTTTTTGGTTGTATCAGTGTGTGCAATTTAATCGTGTTACCTATAATCGATCATTTATGGCCTACAATATCAGCACACAAACATCACAAATTACCCATCCTACATATGATGGTGGAATCATTAAAGCTCGTATTCGTTGTCGCTGGTGGCTTAGCACTTGGCCTAGCGCTAAACATCGACTTATCTTGGGTTTCCAAAGTAAGTGAAATCATCTTATTAGTGTTGCTGCTTTTTATTGGTATTCAGCTACGTAACAGCGGTATGACATTAAAACAAATTGTGTTGAACAGAAAAGGGGCCACCATTGCACTAGTAGTGATAGGGAGTTCATTTTGTGGTGGTATTATTGCTGCATTACTGCTCGACTTGCCCATCAACCACGGTTTAGCCATGGCGTCAGGATTTGGCTGGTACTCACTAGCTGGTATATTGATTGGTGATAACCTAGGCAATGTATTAGGTGGTGCGGCACTACTTAACGAGTTACTACGTGAAATCTTAGCTTTGATATTAATACCTCTATTAATTCAACGCTATCCTAATACTGTAATTGGGTATGCTGGAGCAACAGCAATGGACTTTACCCTGCCCGTAATCCAAAGTTGCGGCGGTATTCGCTGTGTTCCTATTGCCATTGTTAGCGGGTTCATTTTAAGCCTATTAGTACCAGTACTTATCCTCTTTTTTGTCTCTCTTTAGCGACCAATAAGTACATAGGACACATCATATTCTGAAAGTCCTTATAAGCGTAATCGAATTTATTCGCCCGTATAAATGCTGATCGAGGCCGTTTAATTATGATTGAACGGCCTTTGATTGACTAATTATACCTGTGTCTTTTCCACCATATGCAAGTGAACGTCTTGCTGAGGGAATGGTATTGATATACCTTCACGATCAAAGCGCAACTTCACTTCTTTGGTCACATCCCAATAAACATCCCAGTAATCATCCGTTTTCACCCAAGGGCGAACAATAAAATCAACAGAGGAAGTATTCAGCGTATGAACTTTAATATTAGGTTCTGGTGTACGCAGTACCGATGGGTGAGAAGTTACAATATCATTCAATACTTGTTCAGCTTTTAGTAAGTCGTCTGCATAGCCAATACCAAAAACCATATCAACCCGACGAATACGTTCATGAGTCACATTCTTTATTACATCTCCCCAGATTTTACCATTGGGTAAGATAATAATTTGATTATCAAACGTTCGGATCGTTGTATTAACTAAACTCATATGACTTACTTTACCATCAACACCACCAGCGTAGACAAAATCACCGACATCGAATGGACGATAAATAAGTAGCATCATCCCTGCAGCAAAGTTAGACAAGGTATCTTGTAAAGCAAAACCAATAATAACACCTGCAATACCAAAACCAGTCAGGATCGGTGCTAGATTTAAACCAATCTGGGATAAACCTACCATGATACCAATAACCCAAACGGCTTTTCCCGACATCGAGACAAAAAAGTCTTGCATCAAGTGTGACATTTTCAAGTTCTTAGATGCCACTGCCTTATTGACCACTTTACTGGTTAACTTAGCAAGTGACTTCGCAATTACCAAAATAAAGAAGAAGACAAACAGTTGAAAAATATGTTGAGGTGCATTTTCCGCTAACCATTCAATAGCCGAATTTGACCAGTGACTCAAGATTGACAGAATAACTTTAGTGTTCAGTAAATCGTGCGTGATACTACCCGTTACTTCAAATACTTGACGTTTATACTCAGAGGTTTCTATACCAACCTTATCACCAAGAGTAATTAAATTACGCAGACTTTCTGTTGAGATATCAAGCCGTTGTTTAAGAATAAGCTGATTGAGTTGCAATGAGGCTTTCTCTGACTCCGGGCTTGAAGAAACCTGTGAATCAATAATATCGCGCTGCTGATTCAAATATTCAATACTGGCAGAGAGCAGACGCATACGTTGATGTAAACGTTCTTTAAAACTCTCCATTGCCTCTTTGTCTTCAACATCCAGCGTCTTCAACCAATGTAAGTTCTGCCAACTGGCTTCATAACTGACATCTAAATATTGTTGTAATTCACGATAGCTATTTAAGAGAGTCAGTTTTTCTTCTGGTTTAGCTGTATTAATCTCTTCATTCAGCGCTTTTATCTTATCATTAAGGTAAGACATAGAGCCATCCGAATACTGTTCTTGAGTTTTAACTAGCGCGATCAGCTCTTCGTGAGGAATGGTCTTATGATTAATTGCACTCGCAATACGGTTACTCAGTTCTTCATTTTTTTGAAAAAGCTGTAACTGTAAGGCATCTCGTTCTTCACCACTTACTTGCTGCAAGCTTTGCGACAAATCAGCAATAACATTTTTTAGTTTAACAATTGCTTGCTCCGCCGGCGACATTTCAGCAGATTGTGTACCCTCGGTTGCACTCGCAGACATAGAGCCTACTGAAAAAAGAACAACACAACACAGAGCAATTGATTGCACTGAACGCATTTTAAACCATGATAATATCGTCATCTTTACCTCGAAGGAGACAATCCTTACTCGTAATAAACCAAAGTACTAGAAATATATAAATATTATATTCTGTAAAGTGAAGCCACTAAAGTCAAAAAATGGTCACTTTTGCAAACTCGCACAGGTTGATCACATAGAACCACACCTTTAGCAAAAATTTTTTGAACAAAGCCGTACACCATCACAATAACTCAAAGCCAGTGCACAAAATTTAACGAAAAAAAACCATCTTTTGACTAGCAAAGTAACACCATAAAAAAAACTGCTAAGTTTATCCTGCACCCCAATGATGTGTGATGGCACTCATGAAATAGTGTTCTATGCGCATTGATATGATTGGAGGTGAGAAATTACCTTTCCAATTCGATAAAGGATTAGAAGATGCCGCTTCATAAAAAATCAGCTTTAAAAGGTTTCATCTACGACGACATATACTCCTCTAAAGACCTTTCTGTCGTGATGCCAAAATACCGAATTCCAGAAAATGAACACTCCGCCTCCAATGCCTACCAGGTTGTACATGATGAATTAATGCTAGATGGCAATTCTCGTCAGAATCTCGCCACATTTTGCCAAACGTGGATTGAAGATGAAGTTCATAAACTGATGGATGAATGTATTGATAAAAACATGATTGACAAGGATGAATATCCTCAAACCGCAGAGCTTGAATCTCGCTGTGTTCATATGCTGGCAGATCTTTGGCACGCTCCTAACGCAGAGAATCCTATGGGTTGCTCGACAACAGGCTCAAGTGAAGCTGCGATGCTTGGTGGAATGGCTTTAAAATGGGCTTGGCGCGAAAAAATGAAGCAACAGGGTAAACCGACCGACCGCCCTAATCTTATTTGTGGTCCTGTACAAGTTTGCTGGCACAAGTTCGCCCGTTACTGGGATATTGAGTTGCGTGAGATACCAATGCAAGGTGATCGCTTAATCATGACGCCAGAAGAGGTGATTAAACGCTGCGATGAAAATACGATTGGTGTCGTCCCGACATTAGGTGTGACCTTCACTTGCCAATATGAACCCGTTAAAGAGGTGCATGAAGCACTGGATAAGTTACAGCAAGAAACGGGGTTAGATATCCCCATCCATGTTGATGCAGCCAGTGGTGGCTTCTTAGCACCTTTTTGTGATCCTGATCTTGAATGGGACTTCCGCTTACCTAGAGTAAAATCCATCAATGCTTCAGGGCACAAATTCGGTCTTTCTCCACTTGGTGTCGGCTGGGTTGTTTGGCGAGATGCAGATGCCTTGCACAAGGACTTGATTTTCAATGTCAATTACCTCGGCGGTAACATGCCAACTTTTGCGCTTAATTTCTCACGTCCAGGAGGGCAAATCATTGCGCAGTATTATAACTTCCTACGCCTTGGCAGGGAGGGCTATCACAAGATTCATCAAGCTTGTTACGATAATGCTCGCTACTTAGCAAAAGAAATCGATAAACTAGGCATGTTCGAGATCATTTATGACGGTCATGGTGGAATACCTGCTCTGAGCTGGAGCTTAAAATCAGGAGCTAACCCCGGCTTTAATTTATACGATTTATCTGATCGCATTCGCTCTCGTGGATGGCAAATTGCAGCCTACGCGATGCCTGCTGAACGTGAAGACTTGGTCATTATGCGCATTTTAGTTCGCCACGGATTTAGTCGAGATCTTGCAGATTTATTGCTAGCCGACCTTCAGCATTGCATTAATTTCTTTGCCAAGCATCCAGTTTTAAATGGAAGCGATGCCGAAGAATCAGCCCATTTTAATCACGGTTAAGGTGGTTATAAATACGTCACTACATATACTATTTTTCTTCAATAGACTAAGATTATTATCGATAGATTAAGATAGGTTCGAGTTGTATTTTGCTAAAGGAGAACTCATGGGATTTTTTTCTTGGATTATTCTTGGCCTCATTGCTGGTGCACTCGCAAAGTGGTTAATGCCAGGTAAAGACGGAGGTGGTTGGATAGCAACCATGTTACTTGGTATTGCTGGTGCGTTTGTAGGAGGCTTTTTAGGCAGCTTTATTGGTTTAGGTGGTGCTGATGGCGTAAACATAGGTAGCATTATTACTGCCACACTCGGTGCCTTTATTTTATTATTTATTTACAACCGTTTTTTTAAAAACTAATTATCTTTTATCGATATTTTAAGTTAAAGAGTAGCGTTTTACTCCCTGCTTTAGGTACACCAGCCAATAGTGAGTAAAACGCTCTTATTACAAATATGATCACCTTTCAGTATCACTTTCATCTTATATTTTGACAAAATCAAATTAGTTTTGTATTTAAAAATACAAGTAACAGTAAAACATGTGTCAATGTTATAATCAGGAATAATTTCTAGCCTGAAGGTAAAATAAAGGCAACTTTGTCAAAATACTTATTTACCTCATCTCGCAACTCTGTATAGGAAGCCTTTGATACAATGTTTCAAGAAAACTCACGTAAACTTTTCAGAATTATCTGGTTGCAAGTCGGCCTTTTAGCTCTGACACTTTCCCTTTTTAGGCTAATCTTCACTTTTACTGTGGGTGATTGGCATGCCATCAACAATGTTCTTAGCGACTATTTTAATTCGGTTTTTGTCGGATTCCGCTTCGACATGCGAGCTGCCACCATCGCTTTCGCACCTCTTTTTTTAGTCGGCTTGCTCCTCTCGGGGACACGGTTCTTTAATTACATAACTCGAGGAATTGTTGGATACAGTCGCTGCATCTTTTTCCTTACGGCCGCTCTTTCTATTGGTAATTACTATTACTACAAAACGTACGCGAACCATTTTGATATTTTTATTTTTGGGCTAGCGGAAGATGATACCTTAGCCGTACTTAAAACGATGTGGCAAGATTACCCAATCATTCGCTCTTTCTTTTGCGCTCTACTGATTACGGTGATTGCGGGTAAAATCATCCAACTTGCTTGGAAACGCATTGATACACTCGCTTGGCCACGCCGTAGTGTTCTGATGACGACATTATCCATTTTGTTCACCATTGTGGTTTACGTATTCTTTGCTCGTGGTTCACTCGGTACTTTTCCTCTTAAGCAATATCATGCCAATGTATCAAACTATGAGGTTCTTAATAAAACGACCCCAAATGCGCTGCTCGCTTTAGACTGGGCCCGCAGTAATAGAAAGAAGAGTCAAAAGTTCCATCCTGTTTCACAAAACCAATACGACCAGCAAGTCAGTAAGGTACTTGGCCAAGATAGCCCTGTATATCGCACAGATACTAACCCTTACCTTGAACAAAATCAGCCACATGTGGTGTTTGCTTTAATGGAAAGCATGGGTGGAAACTTACTGATTGAAGATAAAAACCCCAATACTGATCTTCTTGGTGCCCTGAGAGCTAACTATAATCAAGACTTTAGTTTTGATCGAATTCTTGCCGGTACAGGAGGTACTATCAATAGTATCGTTATGATGCTGTTCAATAGTAATAATGGCACCATCAGTCACGGTAGTGAGCAAAAGACCGTTCTTCATCATAACGCTTTTGAACCCTATAAAAAATCAGGTTATAAAATTGTCTACGTTACGGGTGGCAGTCCTTTATGGAGAAACTTGAAGTATTACCTACCAACACAAGGTGTGGATGAGTTTTATTCTGAAGGCGATATTTATCAGGCCATTCCTGAGTCTAAGCAATACAGTAATACTTGGGGCGCTGCGGATGAACATACCTTTCAGTTTGCAGAACAGCTACTACAAAACAGTAAGCAGCCTATTATGTTGATGATCCAAACGCAAACCAATCATCCACCTTACCAGATTCCAAGCTCGTACACACCAAAGCCGATTGAAGTCAGCCAGTATTCAATCGATAAAATGCAGAAAGAGGAGTCCCATGTAAGAAAGATTCACGAGACTTACCAGTATGCCGCCAATTCCCTTGGTAACTTTGTCAGTGCAATCAAAGCCTCTCCACTTGGTGATAAAACCTTGATCGCTGCTTCTGGTGATCACCGTTTACGTGAGTACTCCATCGCTTTCCCTCAAGACTTAGGGACTGCCCACTCCGTTCCACTTTATATGTACATCCCTAAAGTGATCCTTGAGAACAGTCATTACCGCTATGATAAGAGCAGAGTAGGATCACATCGCGATATCTTCCCAACCCTTTACTCATATAGCTTGTCAAATACGGAGTACTATTCATTAGGGGGCAGAAATATACTGGCCTCAAATGACGTTGAGCAACCTTACGGATATGGTCTGGGAGTCACTTTCACGGCTCAAGGGGTAACTTATGCATCCGATATAGAGAAACTGTACCCTTGGGAGACTCAGGAGGGTTTAAGCGTCTCAAAGCAAGCGATTCCAAATCCTAATCCAGATCTAGGCAAAGATTACATTGCTCTACAAACTCTATTCATCAATTCTCAATTGAAAGGGTTTCGATGCGACAAGTCTGAAATCTGCCGGGTAAAATCAAAGAAGGCAAACAATTAAAAACTTGAGAAAATTTGAAATCAGGGCTCAATAGTCAGCCCTGATTTTTACCACTATTTTGGTTTGTGAACTGTTATAAATTTCTGTACATCAATAACAAAGTTATTATCAGAAGCACATACTGCGTTTGCGCTCACTTTAACGGTCGAGTAATCATTGATCATCGATAGAATTTTGATGTAGTCCTCTTTAAGGTAGTGATTATAAACAATTCTCATTGATGTCACATCAGGGCAACCATTTAGGCCCCACCCCGCATCGGCACCAATATACCAGCTACCATCATGGCCAACTGAAATAGAAGAAATCTTCCTTAGTTCGGTTACTGAAATGTCTAATTTACTTTCAGGCTTAACATATGCATTTGAAAATGCTGAAAATAACGACACAAAAGAAAGTATGAGCACTTGGTTCTTTTTCATAATTACAGCCTTATTAAATATATCATAAATAAAAAATAATCTTATTGTCATTTATCTTTATAACTTTACCTGTCAAACAAATAGTATAAAAACTCTATTAACAAAAATAAAACGTCTGCTTTTTTAAATAAAAACAGCTATCTATGCACAATTCAATCTTATTGAAAAATTTAATAAAATCAAATTAAATCTCCTATTAGAAATTTAGAAAATCCCATGAGAATTAATGATGAAATCATTTTTAATGATTTGAGAAGTAATAAATTAAATTAAAACAACGCATTCCAAAAATTGTGTTATAACTATTATTTAAATTTTGATATTGATGTATTTTATTCGTATTTTTTTTGGGATAGAGACCAATTTATATAAATTCCCTGTTACTTGACGTCATGCTAGATTTGTTTTGTCCCCCCTTAACAAATAGTGAGATAAGTAATGAAAATAGTAACAACCGCTTTATCCATTCCAATGATATTTATTTCTACTGCCGTCTCCGCAAACATTTTATCGACCTATGGTACTGCGACTGAAAAGGCTTGTGTCAATTTAATCGAGCCTACAACTCAAGATTTATTGGTCCAAATAAAGCAAACCATTTGGGATACTAATGATGTCGATACTCAAGATACTAATTTCATTATTTATAGTGATAGCCACGGCACTTATTGCGATACAGAGGTTATTTCTCATGATATTTATGTCAATGGTAAGGTAGCAGTTAATTGGACTATTCGAGATTTAGAAAATAACGAGATTTTGGCTCAGTTCAATACCGAATCTCACTTTAATGGCGAAGGCGCAAATAACGATTGGGACCTGAATGAAAAAGGCCAGTGCGGCAGTGAAGAAAGCTATGGCGTGTATCTTGTTGCTAACAATATGCATTCCTGTGGGGCAATTTACAATGTCCCAGATGAGAGCGAAGTACTCGCTGTTTTCGCACCTAAAATCGAGCCTAAATCTTCAGAGCATCCTAAAGATTCTAAGCTAGCCGATTTATCTGGGGGGCTGGTCGGTAATGCCCTGCAAGGGAGTGGTGCAGGTCTCTTACATGGTGTCTCACATAAATATTATGCACGCATTGAAGATCATGGTTTCCCACTTACTCCTTATTACTACAGCGGCGTTGGTATTGATACCAATAGTCTACAAGTAGGCAAGGATTACATGATTCATGTAGACACTGGCTTATGGCTTGGTAAAAATTCCAAGCTATCGTGTCAAAGAATCAGCAAAAATGGGGTATGTAGCCAAGATGATTTCTCGATTGGCCTCATCCCCGAAGCGAATCCCATCAGTTATCAAATTACCTACCTAGGTGACTGTGCGAAAACACTGCCAAATGGTCAAAAAGCGGTGACTCCACTATTTAGCCAAGCCACTTTACTGTCAAATACGATGAATAACGGCCTACCACGAGCAAGAAATGTTAGGGTTAACCGATACAATAGCCCCGTTGTCAATGATATGAGCGAGAATATACACGGCGACTGCGATGTCAATAAAGCAAACACCCCTATCGATCTCGCCGGTAACCCTATTCATGGTTGTGGTAACAAAGACCGATTTAACAAATGGCCACAATGCGTGAAGATGGTCGATCTTAACGATTGGTTTGAATAAGAAAAAAGCCTAAAAGCCAGTAAGCAACCTAAACATAGGGGTTATTTAAAAAATAAAACCACCTCTTCAGAGGTGGTTTTGTTAAGAATTGATCTTTACCGGAGTAACGCTACTTTGCTCAAAGCACCAAAGTTTTCATAACTGACATTTCACGGATCGCATACTTTATTCCTTCACGCCCGATCCCACTATGTTTTACACCACCAAATGGGAAATGTTCAGCCCGGAAACCAGGACCATCATTGACGGCTAATGTCCCTACCTCAAGTTCATCATATAAACGATGAATAACATTTAGGTCTTTGGTAAAAACACCTGCCTGTAAGCCATATTCACTACAATTTATGATTGGAATGATATCTTCCAAGGTTTCAAATTGGCGAAGAGGTATCACAGGTCCAAAAACTTCTTCCGACATAATTGGGCTTTCATCCGGCACCTGCTCAAGTATTGTTGGGAAGATAATATTACCTTCTCGATGGCCTCCTAAAGCAATCGTGGCCCCCATTTTTACAGTCTGTTGGATAACAGACTGGATATGATCCGCCGCTTTTTTATTGACCAAAGGCCCAACAAACGTCTCTTCAAGTGAAGGATCACCGACTTTTAATTCAGCGCTATTCTTAATCAATTTTTCACGAAATTCAGCGTAAACATGACGGTGAACAAAGATTCGCTTAGCTGCAGTACAACGTTGGCCTGCAGTAGCAAAGCGTTGTTGAATAGCAACATTGACTGCAGCTTGAATATCCCCGTCGGGCATAACAATTAATGGGTCACTGCCGCCTAGTTCAAATAGCATTTTCTTATATCCCGCCTGTGCTGAAATTGCCTCAGCGGCGTGGTGTCCCCCCGTAAAATTGATCGCATTCACATCAGAATGACGGATCAACTCAGCCATATCAGGAAGATCAGGTACCATGATTTGTAACACCTCTTGAGGAATACCAGCTTCATAACATAAAGAGACTAATTTTTGAGTTGAGGCAAAATTGATCGGGGCAGGCTTAAGAATAATTCGATTACCCGCCGCAAAGGCAGGGCCAATTTTATGCATAGCGATATTAATTGGGAAATTAAATGGAGTAATGCACAGAACAGTACCAATTGGAGCCCAACGAACAATACCAGTTCGACGACGTTCAGGAGCATAAGCATCTGAATCCAGAACCTCCCCTTGTATCTGCCTTGCTTCTTCGCTGCTTGCGATGGTTGTATTGATTGCTCTGGTAAGTTCCACACGGCTATCTGAAATAGTTTTTCCTGTTTCTGCTGTAATTATTTTAGCTAAAGATTCAGCATGAGTCTCCAACAGGCCAGCCAACTTATTCAGTATATCTGCTCGTTGAAACGCTCTTAATGTGGCTTGCGTTTTGCGACCTTTACGGAGCAAGGATAGGCCGTACTCAATGTCTTTCCAATGACTAAACTCAAACTGCCCGACAATCTCATGGTTGTATGGATTTTCTACCTGAAAAAACGATGCCATAATTTTTCCTATCTCTAACTATTTACAATCAAATGAACGAATTGAAATCAATGACCTTTGGTAGTAGATCGTTCTCATCCCTAAAGGCCAACAAGCTAAACAATTCTCAGTTTATTAGAGAGTTTCTCCGCCACTTAGAGCCAAGTAGAACGTTTCATTAGGGCCAGATCTGGACTTATATTCAACTCTGATCTGGCCCTAGTCATGATGGCCTTGAACTGAGTAGACTCGACAGGATCGAGTAGATAAACAGGCAAATACGTCTACTGCTTTTACCTGTCGTTATCTCTAAATGCGAGTCATACCTAAATATATTTATAACGAACACAAAGGGTCAGCTATGAAAGACACCAACACTTCAACACCTTTAAAACGGGATTCTGATAATGTGTGGCACCATATGAAACCAGATCATGCCTTACCAATGACAATAGAAAGAGGTGAAGGGATGTATGTGTGGGATATCAATGGCAAACAATATCTAGATGCAGTATCAGGAGGAGTTTGGTCGGTTAATGTTGGCTACGGCAGAGAAGAGATCGCTAATGCGGTTCGCGATCAATTAATCAAAATGAATTACTTTGCACAGTCTTTTAGCAATATACCTGCGACACAATTTGCTACCAAGTTATTGGAAAAAATGCCTGGAATGAGCCGAGTTTATTATTCAAACTCGGGTTCTGAAGCCAATGAAAAAGCATTCAAATTGGTAAGACAAATTGCAGCCAAAAAGTTTGGTGGTAAGAAATACAAAATTTTATATCGCGAACGTGATTACCATGGTACCACTATCAGTTGTTTAAGTGCGACAGGACAAGAGGAAAGGAGGCAACAATATGGCCCTTTTACTCCTGGCTTTATTGAAGTACCTCATTGCTGTCAATATCGCTCACAATGGGGAGATATTGAAGATTATGGCCTTAAAGCCGCAAATGAAGTAGAAAGAATTATTTTACAAGAAGGGCCTGAAACCGTTGGTGCAATTTGTTTGGAGCCTATCACAGCAGGTGGTGGAGTCATAGAAGCACCTAGTGGCTATTGGCAACGCATTCAGGAAATTTGCCGTCAATATGATGTGCTGCTCCATATCGATGAAGTTGTATGCGGCTTAGGAAGAACAGGTGCTTGGTTTGGCTATCAACACTATGGCATTGAACCGGACATTGTAACCATGGCCAAGGGGTTGGCATCTGGCTATGCGGCAATATCCTGCACCGTGACTACAGAACGTGTTTATCAGATGATTCATGATAAAGATACCAACCAGCGCATGGATTACTTTCGTGATATCTCAACCTTCGGTGGATGTACAGCTGGTCCAACTGCAGCCCTTGTCAATCTCGAGATAATCGAGCGAGAACACTTAGTTGAAAATGCGCAGATTCAGGGTGATTATCTTAAGTCACAAATGATCAAGTTAAAAGGAAAACACCCATTGATCGGTGACGTTCGAGGTAAAGGTCTTTTTGTTGGTATTGAATTAGTACAAAACAAGCAAAGCAAGCAGCCTGTCGATGAAAGTATTGCAGCAGCGGTGGTCGCACATTGTATGGGCTCAGGCGTGATCATTGGTCGAACAAATCGTTCATTCAGCTCCTTTAATAACACCCTTTGCCTCAGTCCTGCGCTAATCACTCAGAAATATGAAATAGATATTATGGTTCAAAGCATCGATAAAGCACTCTCAGAAATCGAGAAGGACTTAATGTTACTGCCACCTGAAAGCATGGCGTGTAATTAACTAAACACTGAGCTCAGCAAAGCGAACATCAGACACAGTTCGCTCCATCGCTTGTGATAATAAACGGATGCCAAGAAAAATGTCATCCGTTTTAATCAAAGAAAACCCCAAGCGGAAATAGCGTTTTGCATCTTCTAACGGATAAGAGCCATAAAAATGTTCGTAGCCTGTTTCAATAAATACCCCCTTCTTAAGTGCTTCTTGTTGTAGAAGTTTACTATCCATCCCCTTCGGTCCCTTCAACCAGACTGAACTTCCTCCCAAAAATGGGGCAATCGTCACTTCAGGCAACCATTGATTCAAAGCATTCTGTAAACATTCAGCCCGCTCAACATAACGCTGCTTCAAACGATATACCATCGTATCGTGATGTCCGCTAGCCAGAAAAAAAGCCAATGCTCTTTGGTTGTTAGCTGGTGTATGTCGCATCATCAAGCGCCTCAATGCTCGTGCTTCTGTTATTAAATCAGCAGGGGCGACCATATATCCCAATCTCAAGCCTGGTGCCAATGTCTTCGATAAACTACCAACGTAAATCACTCGCCCATCTTTATCCAAGCTTTTTAATGCCGGCGTTGGTGTATTGTAGAAGTTAAGCTCACATTCATAGTCATCTTCAATAATAACGATATCGTTGTGTTTTGCTTTATCTAATAATGCTAAACGTCTTTTTAGCGGTAAAGTGACTGTCGAAGGTGATTGATGACTTGGCGTAACAAATAAGCAATCACAATCGTCAATTAAATCATTAATTATCAAACCTTCATGATCGATAGGTAAAGGGCATAGGTCAGTTTGGTTGAGTTCAAAAATATGCCGAGCATCAGGATAACCAGGATTTTCAACCCCTAAACGTACACCTTTGCCTCCAATAAGTTGACTTAGCATGAATAAACAATGCTGCGTCCCCACTGTAAGCAAAATTTCATCCTGATGGCAGCGTACACCTCTACGAGCTAAGATACGTGTTCTCAGTTGTTCAATGAGTAACGGGTCATCTTTATCCACGTCATCTTTTAACCATGCTTTAGTTTGTATGCTCTGTGTTGTCCTAAGGACAGACTCTCTCCACTCTCTTATGGGAAAAAAATCACAATCAGGTTGTCCATAAATAAAAGGAAATTGACAATCACGCCAAGATTTCGGTTTCTTTAAATGTTCTTGATGAGAGGGCTTAATTCGCAGCTTAGTCGACCAATCCAGCTGCTCTCCCGAGAAGCTCGATGGTGGGTTAGACTTTGCCTGACATTCACTAAAAGTCAAATGCACAAAAAAACCTTTTCTTTCACGTGCAATAACATAACCTTCTTCTATTAATTTATCGTAAGCTAAAACCACCGTATTTCTCGATACCCCTAGTGTTTTCGCTAGTTCACGACATGAAGGTAAAGCATCACCAGTATTAATATGTCCATCGAGAATGGTCGTCACAAGCATCTCTTTAATTTGCGTTTGCAAACTAATACCCACTTTAAAATCCATATAAAATAGCTGCTTCACAACCTAATTCCTTTATTTGTTAATAAAGTATTTCAATATTGTCACCATAATTAACATAACTCTGGCTCTAAGAGTAATCCGACCTTTTATTTATGATGCATTAAATAAAGTCATCAATCATAAACCCTATATATGCTAAAAATGTCATTAAGAGATCCTCGTCAACTCTGCTTTTATTTAATTATGATGACTATACCTTGCACAGTTTCTGCTGGTGCGCTTGATATGACCATTGATGATAAAGTTAATATTTGGATATCACCCTTAACAGAGTGGTTATCTTCTATTATCTTTTACAAAATAAGCTTATTTGGCTTCCCTGCCCCTCTGATCGTTTTATGGCTCAGCATTGCTGGCATATTCTTCACTTTCTACCTCGGTTTTATGAATTTAAGAGGTTTACCTATCGCTTTTCGTCTGATTCGTGGTGACTATAGTGATCCTAACGCAACAGGAGAAATCTCTCACTTCCAAGCCGTTGCAACGGCAGTGTCAGGCACTGTGGGTATCGGTAATATTGGTGGAGTTGCTGTGGCAATAAGTTTAGGTGGACCTGGCGCCACTTTCTGGCTCATCGTCGCAGGATTTCTCAGTATGTCGACTAAATTAGTAGAATGTACCTTGGGAGTTAAGTACCGTAGGGTAAACTCTGATGGGAGCATTTCAGGTGGGCCAATGTTTTACCTTGAACATTTTCTCAAACAACGTAATTTGCCAACACTGGGAAAGTGCTTAGGAGGATTTTACGCCTTTGCTCTAGTGATAGGATGTTTGGGAATCGGTAATATGTTTCAGTCTAATCAGGCTTATGCCCAACTGTTAACTGTCACGGGAGGTAATGAGAGTTTTTTTTCTGATAAAGGTTGGCTGTTTGGTATTTTCATGGCGCTTTTAGTTTCATTAGTTATTCTCGGTGGTATACGTTCTATTGCCAAAGTTACCGCAAAATTGGTCCCTATTATGGCCTTCCTTTACGTTGTTTCTGCATGCGTAATTTTGATGATGAGTGCGCAACACCTTCCCGCAGCCTGTGCCTTGATTGTTTCCAGTGCCTTTACAACAGAAAGCGTCACTGGTGGAGCAATAGGGGCACTTATTGTTGGTTTTCAACGCGCGGTTTTCTCTAATGAAGCAGGCATTGGCTCCTCTTCGATTGCTCATTCTGCCGTTCAAACCAATGAACCCGCATCGGAAGGCTTAGTGTCATTATTTGAGCCTTTAATTGACACCATTATCATTTGCAGTTTGAGTGCACTAGTCATTATTTCAACCGCTTACCCGACAGGTCTCATCAATAGTGACCTGATTGGAATTGAGTTAACCTCTGCTGTGTTTGCTTACCATTTAGCTTGGGCTCCTTATCCTCTTGCGATTGCTGCTTTACTATTTGCTTTTTCAACCACCATTGCTTGGTCTTATTACGGCTTAAAAGGCTGGACTTATCTATTTGGTGAACAAGCCTTGACCCAAAACATTTTTAAACTGATATTTTGCAGTTTTATCGTCCTTGGCAGCATGATACAACTTGACGCTGTATTGCAATTTTCTGATGCATTAGTCTTTCTTATTGCCTTACCTAACGTGCTTGGACTTTATTTTTACGCACCGATTGTCAAACAAGAAATACAAGACTATTTGGCCAAAATACAGAAGGGTGAAATTACTAATTATCGCTTACTAAAAAAACACCAAGCTGAGCCTGACTACTAGCAAAGATAGTTAAAAGTTAATGAAATATCGAGAGACGACCTTAGCTCTCTGGCGCAGTGACGATTAGTAGATATAGGAAGCCTACATTGAGAATTGTTAACAAAGTATAAGAGCTAAGTAGGCTCGCCCTTGAAAGCATATTAGTCAGCCGATTTCTTGTATCAGACAACTTGGAAAGAGTTTGCTATTCCACTGAGTTGTCTTCTTTAAACTCAACTCAGTGATCTTGCTCTGAATCAGATATATTGGGGGCACTTGGGCATATAACATTTTTATTTCCCTTCACTCCTACTTTGCTAAATAGGAAGAAGCTATCAATAAGATAGCTTCAATCAATTTCCCTTAAACACACTCCGATGAGAATATACTTTCCGAAAGCAACAAACATCTCAGCTTAAAGCATTCAAAGGAAAGTAAATTATGATTAATACTCAAATCAAACCATTTGCAGCTACAGCGTACAAAAACGGCGAATTCGTTGAAGTAACAGAACAAGACGTTCTAGGTAAATGGGCCGTATTCTTCTTCTACCCAGCAGACTTTACGTTTGTATGTCCAACAGAACTGGGCGACCTAGCAGACCACTACGAAGAGCTACAAAAACGTGGCGTAGAAGTTTACTCAGTATCAACTGACACACACTTCACTCACAAAGCATGGCACGACAGCTCAGACACAATCGGTAAGATTCAGTACTACATGCTTGGCGACCAAACAGGCAACATCACAAACAACTTTGGTGTGATGCGTGAAGGTCAAGGTCTTGCAGACCGTGCAACGTTCCTAATCGACCCAGAAGGTACTATCCAAGCAATGGAAATCACTGCTGAAGGTATCGGTCGTGACGCAGAAGACCTGCTACGTAAAGTGAAAGCAGCTCAATACGTAGCAGCGCACCCAGGCGAAGTTTGCCCAGCAAAATGGAAAGAAGGTGAAGAAACACTAGCGCCATCATTAGACTTAGTTGGCAAAATCTAAGCCACTGAAATTTAAGTTCTAATCAGTTACCGATTTCTTTTTTCTGATTAGAACTGAATGAGAGAGCACTTCAGGTTAGATACCTTGACGACCTTCTGCCTGATTTGCCCTCTCCCCCCTCAGGTTTTATCTACAGTAACCACTTTTTAGTTTTAATTAAGGTAGTAACAACCATGTTAGACCAAGCGATCCAACAACAACTCAAACAATATCTGGCTAATGTAAAAGAAGACGTTCGTTTAGTGGTTAGTCTAGATGAAAGCAAAGCATCGAATGACATTTTGTCTCTGGCTAACCAAATCGCGGAGATGAGCGACCTAATCACCGTCGAGCGTGACGACGATGCAAGCGCACGTAAACCAGTGATGGCGGTAACTAACCCAGCTAAAGGCACAGCTCTACGCTTTGCAGGTTTGCCAATGGGTCACGAATTTACCTCTCTAGTATTGGCACTGCTTCACTCTGGCGGTCACCCAATCAAACTAGAACCAGAAGTGATCGAGCAAATCGCAGCACTAGACAAAGATCTAGAAGTAGAAATCTTCATTTCACTGTCGTGCCAAAACTGTCCGGACGTTGTTCAAGCGTTCAACATGATGGCGGCGATCAACCCGAAAATAAAAACAACCATGATCGACGGTGGCTTGTTCCAAGATGAAGTGAAACAACGCGACATCATGGCCGTACCAAGTGTATTCGTAAACGGTGAGCTATTGGGTCAAGGTCGTATGTCTCTGACTGAAATTCTAAACAAAGTCGATGACAGCGCGAGCGAGAAAGCGGCAAAAGCACTGAGCGAAAAAGACCCATACGACGTACTTGTTGTCGGCGGTGGTCCTGGTGGTAGCGCAGCTGCTCTATACGCTGCTCGTAAAGGTATTCGCACTGGCGTTGTTGCTAAGCGCTTTGGTGGTCAAGTTATGGACACCATGGCAATTGAGAACTTCATTTCGGTAAAACGCACTGAAGGTCCAAAACTGGCAACTGACCTAGCGGAACATCTAAAGGAATACAACGTAGACGTAGTGACAGAGCAACAAGCTGAGAAACTAATGGGTGCAGCACACACAGAAGATGGTTTGATTCACATCCAACTTGAAAGTGGTGCAACGCTGAAAAGTAAGAGTGTTATCCTAAGCCCAGGAGCACGCTGGCGTGAAATGAATGTTCCGGGTGAGCAGGAATATCGCAACAAAGGCGTCGCGTACTGCCCACACTGTGACGGTCCACTGTTCAAAGGCAAGAAAACCGCGGTTATTGGTGGCGGTAACTCAGGTATCGAAGCTGCTATCGACCTTGCAGGTATCGTAGAACACGTAACGGTTCTTGAATTTGCAGACGTACTTCGCGCAGACCAAGTGCTTATCGACAAAGCGAACTCATTGTCAAACGTAGACATTATAACAATGGCGCAAACTACAGAAGTAATGGGCGACGGTAATCGAGTAACAAGCTTGAAATACAGAGATCGCAACACGGATGAAATCAAAGAAATTGAACTGTCAGGTATCTTTGTTCAAATCGGTCTAGTACCCAACACTGAATGGCTAAAAGATTCAGAAGTAGCCCTATCTGAGCGCGGCGAAATTACAGTCGGTAGCCGTGGCGATACTAGTCTTGAAGGTGTGTTTGCAGCGGGTGACGCAACAACTGTTCCTTACAAACAGATCATCATTGCGATGGGCGAAGGTGCAAAAGCAAGCCTAGGCGCATTTGATTATCTCATCCGTAAAGAAAAATAACAATTAGAAACCCAAAAGCTTTGCCAGTAAAATTTATCTACTGGCAAAGTTTATTTTTTATCACATTAAGTGGATTTATTCACGACATAAGGTAACCAAAAAATGAAACTAAAAGCGGTACTTTCGATCTTATGCTTAACCTCTTCTTTCAGTACTCTTGCTGAACAAATCAAAGTAGAAATGATTGACTTGAACAGTGGAGCAATATCCGGTTCTATTACAGCGACAGAAACGGAATATGGCACCGTTTTTACTCCAAACCTTGAAGGCTTAACTGCGGGTCTACATGGATTCCATATTCATACAAACCCTTCATGTGAATCAGCTGAAAAAAATGGTAAAACAGTCATGGGTGGCGCAGCTGGTGGTCATTATGATCCTGCTAAGACCAATAAACATGGACTACCTTGGACAGAGGGTAACCACTTAGGCGATCTACCACCATTATTTGTCGACGCAGATGGTAAGGCAGTACAACCTGTGTTGGCACCTCGAATTAAACTCAGTGATCTAAAAGATCGCTCGTTGATGATTCATGCTGGTGGTGATAATCACTCTGATCATCCTGCTCGACTTGGCGGTGGTGGTGCAAGAATGGTTTGTGGTGTTATAGCCACTAAATAAAAATGTTAAGTCATTGTAATAAATTTAATAGTGTCACATAACACTATTCAGAATAGGGTGGTAGTAAAATCACCCTTCATATTACTTAGCTTTTAGTTAATCTTTTGACTATTTAACTATCATCTATACAGTCAACTCAAATCTATTTATTCACTCCCTTTTCATTCTTCTACCCATTTCAGTACCTCTATACCACAGAGTAAAAGTTGAAGAATAGCCAAGAAATCGGCATGATACAGGCCGTTCAAGTTCCTTTAAAAAAAATTTTTATCCAACAGTTTAAGGTTGTCATTTACCTATGGAAAGCTTTTACGAGAGCGAATTTATGCTCTCCGATTCGGTCCACTTTGTCCTGCTCACCCTCATCCTTGCTCTGGTCTTCCATTTACCCATTTGGTGTGGACGGAATTTCTGTAAAAGAAAATGGAAGTATGTTGATTACCTTTGGCCTATCATCGCAGGAGTTGGCATGCTAGGAGCAGTCTCAGAAATTCGTTCCTCTGTTGCAGACAATTGGGCTCAAACTGAACAAACACGAGCAGTCACCATTCTCGAAGCGATTCAAGACTACTCAGTCCAGCAAATCAAAAGTGAGTTCTGCTCAGGCTTAATCCCTGCAACAGAGCAACAAACTTATAATGAGGCATGCCGTTGGTATTTGTCGGTAGCAAAATATCTAAAATTTCTTGAGTTCAAACAACTCCCCAAGATCAGCCACAATCAACTTTTCGCTTCTGCACCTAATAGTGATTGGGCAAAAGATGATGTGGTTTGGGTCCAAGGTATGGTTGACGAATATCAAAAACAGAAAACACAATATGAACAAACCAAACTTGCCCAAATCAAACATCCTTTAGAGCGCATTTTTTGGTATGTCAGCCCCTACTTAATTTGCTTTGCTGTCGCACTTCGTTTAACTAAAGTAACGGGTGAACTGAGGCTGGAAAACCGTTAAAACTCTGTGGTGAACGCTCTCGTTCACTCTCAAAGGCATAAATCAGCTAACGGCCCCCTCGTTTGATCTATGCCTTTTATTCTCTATTCTCTATTCTCTATTCTCTATTCTCTATTCTTTAGCTACGAAAATTCACTATTGATCAAAATCATTGTAATCAGTTTAAATATTTGCAATTTTTATCTGCTGTAATTCATAGTTTTGAAACTTAATCATTTTACGACATAAAACTCTTCTATTTTTAAAATCATCGCTAACGAAATGATTAAAAAAATATGAAGAGACGTACCTTCCTCAAAGGCATAGCGGGGGCCAGCTTTTTCCCTCATCAATTACTTGCAAACCCCAGCACAGACAGCAGTGTATTTCCCACATCCATTATGCAGGGAAGTTTAGAGTCATCTTCTGGAGATCTCCACTTGATTTATGGGCAGGTACCAAATGATATTAATGGCCACATCTTTTTTGCTGAGGGTATCCCTCTAGAGCCTGATCATTTAAGCCCAAGTGGACGTGGCGCCTTAACTCGAATTGATTTCTCACCAGAGAAGGTGACATTTCTGCGTAAAATGATTGATACCCCCTCTGCAATTATGCAGCAGCACATTGACTGGGGGTTCGATAAATTCAGATTACTCGGTGGATTGGCCTATTACAGCCCCTCTATGGGCTTTGTTAACTACTGCAATACAGCACCAAATTACTTAGGCAATAACCGTTTTGCACTCAGCTACGAAGGCGGTGTTCCCTATGAATTTGACGCCTTAAGCTTGGATCTTATAACCCCAATTGGGCACTATAACGAGTGGCAAAGCAGCCTTCCTCCTTGGATGGATAGTTTTATACCTGATAAGTGGCTTTTCCCACAAATTAGAACCACGGGTCACCCATATTTTGACCTAGAATCTGACGAATGCTTCACGATTAATTACGGTGGCAATGTCGCGAATACAGGAACAAAAAACGGCTTTATTCATTTAATTAAATGGGACAAATACCACCCACTCCAAAGCTGGCGTATTTTTGGCCGTGATGGTCACCCTGCCTTTATTGCTGCAACAGCACATTCACTCGGGGTAACCCGTCACCATGTACTAGTATTCGAAACCGCAGCTCAAGTTGAACCACTTCGAATGATGGGAACTCGCTCCGTTCAGCCGCAGCAACATCGAACCCCGGTTTGGGTCATTCGTAAAGCCGATTTACAGCTAGGACGAGAGTTTGTTATTGCCGATTACCTCGAATTGGACTTCGACACATCTGACATCATGTGCAATTACGACGACTCAGAAAATGAAATCACCCTTTATGGTCAATATCTGGGAGCGATGGACAAATCTGAACCTCAATATTCGAGAGATAAACGTATCTTCGGCGGAAGAGTACCCGATCAATTAGCGGGTTACCCAGCGGCCCCCATTGACGTTGGTGGGTTGGTCAGAGCAAGAATCGACGTCCAACCTCTCTCAGTAAGAGAAATTACCAGCGATTTCCATTTAATTCGCGACGATAAATTGTTCTGGGATATGAATGACCCAGCATATCGCGGACATTTTCAATTCCCTGAACAATTTGAACATATTTATTGGGCCGCTGTTGGTTACCGAAAAGATCATGTACTTCAACGTGTTGCTAATGCCTACGAAGATTACCCTAACCGTTTATACACAAATGATAACTTACCGCAGAACGATCAACCTTCGGCTTTAGTACATATGGATTGCTTAGCCATGCGCCTAACGGATGCGTATCAGTTTCCTGCCGATTGCGTGATGAGAACACCTCAATTTATGCCGCGAAAAAACAGCCACGCTCAAGATGATGGTTACATTTTCACCGCTGTCGTACGCAATAGTCCCACCCATGCTACCGGTAATGGCAAAGAAATTTGGATTTTTGATGCCCAACATCTTGCGCAAGGCCCACTCGCAATTTTAGGTCATCCACAACTGAACTTTGCCACAACCAATCATGCTCTCTGGGTCGCCCATATAGGACCAAGGCCCTTCGATGTATACAACGCCAATGTGGGGGACTTCTTTCGCTCTAAAGCCAGCAGCCACCGGAGCTCAGTAAAAGATGTGATCGAACAATATATTCTACCGAGATTTGGTTGACGATACTTTCGAAAGTTTGCCACAGCGCAGGCTCTAAACATAGCCGAACACAACAAACACAACAAACACAACAAACACAACAATGTAGAAACAACACCACAAATACAACAGCAAAATAAATAAGGAAGTTTTTAATGAACGTAACAACCACGGCCTTGAGTGCTTTTCTTCTCTCTATGGGCTTAGGCAGCACCTCTGTTCAAGCATCATCAACGGTTGGCCCTGCTCTCTCGAACTATCAAGGGACTTATACTTGCTACCCTGAGGCGATTTATGAGCCCAATAACATTGAAGAAATACAAAACATTGTTAAAGATGCCTTAGTTCGAGGCAAAAAAGTGATGACTGGCAACCACAAATTTGCCAGCCAAATTGATGCGGCTTGCGCTGGTGATGATCAAGTTCAGATCACGCTGAGTAATATGAATAAAATTCTCCATTTCGATTCAAACACCAAGCGCATCACCGTCGAGGCAGGTCTAAGATTTAACGATCTCAACGACTTCCTCCGTCAACAAGGCTATGCGATTAATATGGTGACCGAACTGGCTATCTTTACTATTGGGGGCATGCTAGGGAGTGGCACTCATGGCTCTACATTAGCAAAGCCAAGTAATATGTTGGCGGATTACGTCACCGAACTCAAAGTCGTCGATGGGCAAGGCAACATCAGAGTACTGAATGGCGATTTACTCGATGCGGCAAGAGTCAACTTAGGGGTATTAGGAGTCGTTGTCGAGGCAACCTTAGCGCTCGAAGATGCATTTAAAGTCAGTGCCGAAGTAAAAGGTTATCGAGATGATACCGGCTTAGAAGATAAAGTACTCGAAATCGCAAGAAATAACTACTCAGCGAATATTGCTTGGTTCCCTGGTCTTGGCCGCTACACAACTACCCTCTACAACCCTGTTCCAGCGGGGACACCAGGTCAAGCTTATAACGCTCAAGCTGATGTTAGCGATGCTGAAGAGTTTTTCTTTGGTTTGCTATTTAACGCCGCTCATGAGTTCCCTGGCTCTGGCCTACAATGTCTGGCTGCAACCGCACGATACAATGCAAGAGCTAAATCTTACTTTCGTGATAGCGTATCTGGTGACCTAGTTTCAGAACCTGTTGGCTACTCAGATCAAATGCAATATTTCAAATGCAAAGATCCCAATCAATGTATTTGGGATAGATTACCCATCGCCCTTCAAGAGGTGGCCATAGACATCGAACGCTTACCTGATTGGATTCGAGACGTACGCCAAATTGTCGCTAAGCACCCACGAACTTGTTTCCCGCTCAATGGTATCTATTTTAGATTTGGTAAAGCCTCTAAGAGTTACCTAGGTATGAGTGCAGGTCGTGAAACCGCATTTGTCGGCATCGAGTACACATTAAGACAAGAAGGCAACAGAGAGCCTAAGAATTATTTTGTGAACCTTGAAATCGAGCAAATGTCACTACGTAAATACGATGCTCGACCACATTGGGGCAAAAACTCGGTCGCCATTTTTGAAGAAATGCCATCACGTTTTCCTATGTGGTCAGAATTCTTACAAGCGAAGGCCGAGCTCGACCCTTATGATGTGTTTAGCAATCCATTCTGGCGTCGAGCGAGTGGAGAAATTCCACAAGCAGATAGCTTAAAGCCAGGATGTAACCTGCGTGGAGAATGTTATTGCCAAGAAGATTCTCACTGTCAAACAGGCACCACCTGTCAACCTGGCTTGCACTTCACTGAAGCAAGGATTTGCCGTTAATATTGAACCTGTTCCTTACAAACAGTCATTTGTAAACCGTTGATGATGGGTTAATAACCCATCATCATTTATTCAAGCGTTGACAGGAGTTCGACGCTTGAATATCCACCAGCTAAACAAGGCAATCTTATATATGCGCATATTATCTTCCCTGCTTTTTCTGTGGTGCTCATTGTTATCATTGAACAGCTTAGCAACGACTCTCGACGACATTCGTCCTCATCAACCTAGTTCAGAGCAAACTTGGGCTGAGCAATGGTTCTATAATATTTCTGTTCCTGAGGTCGGTTATTTTAAAATCAGTTTACAGACTTACATCGCTCCTGATTTTACTGAACCCACACCAAAAGGTTATGTTCATCTCGCTTTTACACCGATTAACGGCAAAACCATCAAGTACGACATATTCAGTGATGATTTGATCCTAGAGGGCTTTGACGATGCAGAACAATTTCATTACGAGATCCCCGGCGTTATTAGCGCCAATAAGCACACAGTGAATGTCAATTATGATCAGTTCCACTTTTCCATGAGTTGGGATGGTGAACATGCACATTACTGGCCGGGAAGAAACCCAGGACAAACTCCATTTAGCTTCATTCCTGATATTCCCGGTGTCGGCGGTAAATGGTTTCTTTATACTGTTGGAACACCGATTCAATACCAGTTTTTTAACGGTGAGGAGTCTTTTTCCGGACGAGGTTACGCACAGTTAGATAAAGGCTGGTATGACAAAGAATCCAGTGCAGGGATGGTCTATACCATGGGGCTCTCAGACGAACTCTATTATATGTTCACCGGAGCTCAAATCGGCACCTCATCGATTGAATTATGGGCGGGGCGGTATATTTCAGATCAATACGATCTGATTTTTTACCCTGCGATAGGCAACCTTTCAGTAAAGAGGGAGATCGATAGCTGTGCAGGTTATTTGAAAGTCGAAATGAATAAATTCAACCAAAGCATGGTCATGGAAGTTATGTCCGACCTTTCTGACTTCTATTCTCTTGCTTTTCCATCTGTCATTATTTTTGGTGGGGAACAAAAATACATGAAATCGATGAAAGCAAAGGTCAACGTAACGTTATTCGAGAACAGACAACTCGTAGAAACCATCACCATGCCGCAAGCACTATTGGAATTCAGTGGCCCCTTCTATTGTGATGACCTCGATAAGTTGGGTTCAAATACTAACGTACACTAGAGCGTACTTTTATCATTTCTGAACATAGAAAGTTAAATATACCCAAGTAACATCAGCTACTTGGGTATACAGATAATGTGCCTCTCGGCAGATCTAAAGTGGCTTCAAAGGTGCAAATAGAGGATCGAGCTTAGTAAAATATCCACGAGAGAACATCACCCCACCTTACGACAATTGAACTTGAAATAAATAACAACCAAATTAAGTAGAAAACCTTTTACGTATCAAACTCAATCCCAACATTAATAGAAGAGAAGCAAGCCCAATCGAACCACCAGACTTACCATGAACCTGCTCTGCATCTGGATTATTGGTAATAGGAAGAGGCTTTGGCTTTATATCATTCGTGTTATTACCAGAACTATTGTTAACATCATCTCCTTTCGTTAATCGGATAACTTCTGTCCTCGAAAGATAAAGCTCTCCGCTACCTCCTGTATTTTCGATAACGTATGTACAGCGTTCAAATGGTTTAATTGGCCCTTTCAAACATGTACTTTCATCAACATTAAGCACAACGTCACCCCTGACATAAGCACTATCTGATATAACATTTCGATGTAATGATTGAACTTCAATAGTAGTATGCTCAGATACAGTAGCAATGGTCGGGTAATGCCAACCATTAATGTTATCTAGAATAAAATCGGACGCAAAATAAAGATCTGTCCCAGCAATAGTGTGCACTCCTATTGCTTGATGAACGGCTATGATTTCATTGTCTTGATTAATCCAAGCCGCTCCCGAATCCCCAGATTCAGTATGCGCTATTCCTACTTTTTCAGCCTCTATATTGAATGGATACTTCTCATCCATTGTAGTTAATTTAAAACGGGCCCGCTCTGGTATACGCTTTCCTCCAAAGCCATCAACGCTTATCCGTGTTCCCTTAATATACGTTGGTAACGTAAGATCTTTAAAGAACTGTATTCGTGCCACATCCGTTATCTCAGATAAAGTAAGTATCGCCACATCCTCACTGAGAGGGTGTAAGGGCGAATAATTTGGATGAATCACAACTTTATCAACGATAGCGCGCTCATATTGATGGTGAGCATCAGCCAAATAATAGCGTTCTTGCTCATCATCAAAACAATGTGCAGCCGTCAGTACATAATGACGACCAATACGAGTTCCAGTACAATTAATCAAAGAGACGGTGTTATCGTTCTCAGCCCATACAATGGATTCTCCATTAATGATTGCCCAAGCATGAATAGGGTAAATAACCAATGAAACCATTCCAACGCATATTAACGTTAGTACATGCGTAATTTTATTTATTTTAGAACTCACTTAAATTAGCCAAATTTATAACTTATTCTTTCAGAGCACCTCTTATACAGAAAGCCACATTTTTATCAAAGCGTTATTTCAACTTTTTTAAGTTTATCAAATAAAACCTACTATTAATGGGCAGTTTTTAATCATATTACTAACAGTATTTCATTAACAATATTTAACGCTAACTATTCAACTTAACTTTAGTTAAAGCATCAAATATCATTTTTTTGTCTCTTTCCTCTAAATACGGATTAGATACTGCTTTTTTAAAAGTATCGTACTGGCTATCAGAGAAAAAGCGTCCAGATTTAAGGTATTGATAAAGTTTATTGTTTAAATTATCCCCTAATTTGATTAACGCAGGACGAACTACCGTTTTTAACTCTCTCGGAGCTGAGACTTGGCTTTTCTGGCTAAGGGCATCAGCTCTAACACGATATTGAATCACTTTTGCAGATGACATTAGTGATTTAACTAGTGTTTTTATACTGTTCTGTTCCAGTCCATATTTTTCACTTGTCGCTACCGCCTTTTCTAATACTATCGACTCCCTGGCTAAATCTTCAATAGGTAACCCATGGTTAGCCTTATAGATTGCAACATCAGGCATATAGCTCATACGCTCATTGATTATTTGGAAAATAATCTCAGCTTGTTCATCAGCATAGGAAGAAACTGGCAATAAAATCAACCAAGCTAATAAAAGTTTTAAGTAGTTTTTCATCATTTATTCTTTCCTTTTAAAATAAGTCCATTAACAGCTAAATACCCACAGAGAAATACGATCACTCATGTAGCATATTATCGTATCAAGCACATATATTGATAGGAATTTACATGAATAATTTTATATTTTATGCGCTAGGAATTATTATTTTTTCGAATATATAGACTGATAAAAAATAAGTAATAAATTACTCAAAATTGAAGGCTATTGGGTATCAAAAAATACCACAAAACTTGATATGTATGTAATCGACCCTCAACCTAATGAATGTGGAGCTAACTGTGCTGTGATACATAAAGAAGGTTGTTTAGACGGCTTTGACGTCATTTTAATTTTTCAGTGTGGCAAGCTTACTGATAGTAAAGTTGATAGGTTTTACATAAAAGTTTATATAGTCTAATTTCACATTTAAACATTGCATATTTAAAAAAGCCTTACCTGACTTACAATAAAAATCCTCATATAATATGAATATATTTAATGTAAATTAAATAAGGCGTTTCTTTTTCTAGGTAATAGTTAATTAATCATAATAATGTAGAAAATGTAAACAATAAATAACATTTCCACTTTATTGGGTTATAATTAGTAACTTGCCATTTTAAATTTAAAGAAGTTTCTTTGTGAGCCTGCCCAATTATCCGCTGGTTCATTAATTGGCTGATTTGTATCAATAGTTACAGCCCATTTATATTTAATACCATCTTCATCAGCGCTATCATTAACTTTACGAATATCAGAAACACTTGCGATGCTCACAATGTTTGAGAACTGTGCATTTCTTCCCATACGAATTTGGAAAAGCTCTTGATTGTTATTACTTATCGCTTTATCAATTTCTAATTTAAATCTTTCAGCCGCTTCATAGTTAGAACCTTTGAAATTAAGAGTATAGGTTGTTTCGCTGTCTTTATGGATCCAGTAACCCCAAGTGTTTACTGACCACTCCCAGTCCCAATCAATTTCATTGCTACACTTAACAATAGCAGCTTCATCATAGGTCATGGCACCTTTATTAACCATAAGATCAATCATTGCATCATATTTTGCACATGTTACAAAATTGTTCGGACCTTTTACTAATTCCGCACTATTTGAATTGGCAAATGACATTCCTGATACACCTAATAAAAAAAGTGCTGATAAAACTTTCTTTTTCATTATTAACCTTAAATATGAAAATTAATTTCCGATAGTATATTTTCATCTGAGTTATATAAATACAGAAACATCTCTCTTGCATTTAGAATAAAGTAGATAAAAAATCATATAAATAATAATATTAACAATTAAAGAAGTACATGTTATTAATTAAGAAATCACTAAACCATGACATAAAAGAGTTTCATAAAATCTAAAAAAACCACTAACCAACTGTAATTAATAAAAAATACAAACTAAAAGACTAAAAAGTCAATAGCTATAAAAACAAATAAAAGACAAGGATATGACAAAGAAATAACAAAACTCGGATGGTCTAGGTGTTTAACACTGTTCGACATTAAAGAATGTATTATACACAACTGCATTGAACAGCATTTCTTTGGTATTAAAAATACAAGCACATTAACAGGTTTAAGGTTCGTAATACGACCGATTGAATTATACAGGTAAGAAATAAAATCAGTCATGTTACAAATTGTCCCACTCGCATTCGACGTGTTTTTTATATCTTCCACATTCTAGAAACATCTGGCAAAAAACGACGATGATGTTAACGTAGGCAATTACGAGTATGGCACACTGGTTGTGAAGAACTAGTGCGATGAATAAAATCGCACTTGCAAAAAGATTGGATTAGGTACGCACTGAGTGTTGTTACGTTAAATTGGACATATTTTTAGCGACGTCCTCTGCTCCTCTTTGTATTTCATTGATCACAGAAGACACGGTGTGCAATTGTTTATTTGTATCTATTGAAGCTACTCTAATTTTCCCCATAGAATCGGAGATTTGATTCGTCAGCATGACATTTTCAGAGACAACCCGGCTAATCTCATCTGTTGATCCTGATGTCTTGGAAGCTAAAACCCTCACTTCATCAGCTACAACAGCAAAACCACGTCCATACTCACCAGCTCTTGCGGCTTCTATTGCTGCATTTAAAGCCAATAAATTCGTTTGATCAGCAATACTTCCAATAACTTGGACGATATTTTCAATGTTAGTAGAGAGCTCATTAAGCTTATTTATTATTTCGACAGAACTTTCCACTTGCTGAACGACACCTAATGATTGTTCTTGAGCTTGGTTTATTGACTCCTTACCATTTGTTGCTACTTGTTCAGTTTCAACGGCTGTCGTGTAAGCAATCGATATCGCGTCTTTTGAAGCTTCTTCTTGAAGAACCTCTAATGTAATGTCAGTAGCAAACTTAACCACTTTATACACTTCGTTTTTATCGTTAATGATTGGGTTATAAGATGCTTGAATCCAAACTCTGTCGCCTAGCTTTGATTTTCTTAAAAAGCGCCCACTTAATGCCCTACCACCTTCTAACTCCTTCCAAAAATAAGGATTATTTTGGTAAAACTCATCAAAACAAAACATTTTATGATGCTTGGTTACGACTTCATCTTTTGAGTAACCTAAAGTACTCAGGAATGCATCATTTGCATTAATGACTTCTCCAGAAGTTGTAAATGTAATAACAGCAGAAGTTCGGTCTAATGCACTTAATAACTCACTATCTTCAATGCTTCTTATATGTTTATCTGTAACATCGGATGCCACCTTAGCAACTTTTATGACTTTTCCATCAGAGAGAATCGGGAAGTACGTTGCCTCAACAAATATCTCTTTTCCTGATTTATTAAGTCGGGGGAAAACCCCACTTTGTGCTTCCCCTGATGCTAGATTTTGCCAAAAGTGGAAATATTCTTTCGATGAGGCGATTTCTTTTAAACAAAAGAGAGAATGATGTTTACCTATAACTTCTTGCTTTTGATATCCAACACAAGATAAAAATATATCACTGGCATTTAAAATGTTCCCTTCTGGAGTAAACTCAATAACTGCAAGTGATCCATATAAAGATTCAATAAAATCTTGATTAAGATCGGTCTTTTTTACTTTTTCACTTTTTTTAAAAAACATACATACATTCCAATGACAATCACTTTTGTGGATTATTCGCAAAAAAGTCAACACCAAAGTCAACAGGCTAGAACACTTACCTTTCTTAGGCGGCATTATCAGTATTATGTTAAGTAACTGATTTAAAAATAAAAATTAAATTCACGCGCTTTAAACACTTACATTAAAGATTTAAGATACTCGTTCAAAAAAATACGATTCCATGTAGCTTTGAAAATTTGTCACGCTTTCAGATCAATTCATAGGATAAAAATCAGAGTGTTTATTTGAAGTAAGCATTACGCAATGGTATCTACTTGTCATACTTCAAATAATAGGCCTCTATCATCGCAGTACTTTAGAAGATGATTATCTATGTAAAACTAAAATACCTTAGAAGGGGGCGAATCGACATTTTCAATAGGCTTAAGTGTTTAATAAGTAAAACTATCGCTTGGGATGATTTAAAATGTGGTCTTCCCAATTTACTACGTCGATTTCATATACGATCTTGTTTCTTACACTCTCCCCTGCTGCATGCATGGCTGATTTAGAACCGGTAATAAGAGGATGCCACTCTGGTAAAGGTTGGTTTTCTGCTAACAAACGGTACGCACATGTATGAGGCAACCAAGTAAAATCTTCGATGTCTTCGCGAGTAAGTTTGGTGCACTCTTCACCTGAAGTAAAACGATTCGGATAATCCTTACAAGAGCAGGTTTTGCTATTTAACCAGCTGCATGCCACATTGGTGTAATAAATTTCATCGGTATCTTCATCCATGAGTTTATGTAAACAACATTTACCGCAACCATCACATAGCGATTCCCATTCTTCTTCTGTCATGTTCTCGAGTGATTTAGTTTGCCAAAATGGAGAAGTCATACGCTTATTACTTACTACTGAGTGGGAGTGAATAGGGTGCGTTTTATACCCTTATGATGCAAAAATTTCAAGTTTTGCTGCTCAACCCATTCCGTTGAGATAAAAATCAATACTTCCAATCTGGCAAAAAATGCTCATAATTGCCGTCTTATTTTTTATGAGGGCTTTAAAATGGAGTGTCGACTAGGCTGTGGTGCTTGCTGCATCGCCCCGAGTATTTCCTCACCGATACCAGGTATGCCCAGTGGTAAACCTGCTGGTGAACGTTGTATTCAACTCAACGATGATAATCTGTGCAAACTGTTTGGCAAACCAGAGCGTCCTAAAGTGTGCCATGAGTTTAAGCCCTGCCCTGTGGTTTGCGGTCAGACCAATCAAGAAGCACTGACTAATATTACAGAGCTTGAGTTACTTACCTAGCTTGAACCATCCATAACTCTCATAAAAAAGCCGCTGAATTCCAGCGGCTTTGTATTAAATTCAATGATTAAATCTTGTGTCGACCTAACAGCGAGTGTGACAACGTTGTACCATCTACGAGCTCAAGCTCACCCCCTACAGGTACACCATGAGCGATGCGGCTCGCATCCACTTGATGTTCTTTACACAGCTCTGCAATGTAATGTGCCGTCGCCTCCCCTTCTACTGTTGGGTTGGTCGCCAGAATGACCTCAGTGATGTCCCTTCTGCGCAGACGGTAATCCAAAATATCTAGACCAATATCACTTGGGCCAATGCCGTCTAGCGGTGATAAGTGCCCCATCAGGACAAAGTATCGACCAGAGTATTGCCCGGTGGCTTCTACTGCTGAGATATCTGCTGGGCTTTCCACGACACACATTTGGCCGTTTTCTTGCCGTTTAGGGTTGGTACAAATATGGCAAACGTCTTCTTCAGTGAAGGTTCGACACTCGGAACAATGGCCAATTTCAGTCATTGATTGACTTAGCGCATCTGCCAATTGCAGACCGCCTTTTCTGTCTCGCTGTAACAAATGAAAGGCCATACGCTGAGCCGACTTGGGGCCAACCCCAGGTAGACAACGTAAGGCCTCCATCAATTGTTCCAGCATATGGCTGGTACGCATTAAGAATCCGATTTATTAAAATTCAGCCGATTAGAATGGCATTTTCATGCCTGGTGGTAATTGCATACCGCCAGTCACAGAAGCCATTTTCTCTTTTTGCGTTTCTTCTACGCGACGAGCAGCATCATTGAATGCTGCTGCAATCAAGTCTTCAAGCATCTCTTTGTCGTCTTCCATCAAGCTTTCATCGATGTCGACACGACGTACACTGTGGCTACCTGTGATGGTCACTTTTACTAGACCAGCACCAGATTCACCTGTGACTTCCATATTCGCGATTTCTTCTTGAAGCTTTTGCATGCGATCTTGCATTTGCTGGGCTTGCTTCATTAGGTTGCCCATACCGCCTTTACCAAACATGTTCATCTCTCTGGTTTACTAGGTGTTATCTCTGTTAATGGGGCTGTAAATCAGTCTTTTCAACCCCATTGCGTCCGATTTTTAGATAGGTCTTATACTATCTTTATCAAGCTCTGCTGCAAACCGACGTTCAATAAATTGGACGTGAGGGTCGTTCTCTAAACTGAGCACAGCTTGTTGTAACTTTTCTTGGTATAACCTATCTCTCAACTCTAATGGAGTCTCTCCACTTTCGCCAACTTCCACACTCAAATGACAGGTTTCACCCAGCGTCGTATTTAACGCTTGAAGTAGCTCGCTTTGCGCCTTGTCAGTATTTAAATGCGCTTGTTGGTTTCTGAGATGCAGAGATACGCTTGAGCCCTCTTTTGTGAAGCTAGAGTTAAGGGCTAACTGCTCGACAAGCTTCGGCATCTGCATTTGGCTGATTAGCTTCGCCCATGAATCTTTTTCTAACGACTCATCGACAAGCTTTTGGATCATTTCAGGCGTTTTCTCATGTGAAAGCGCTTGTTTAATCTGCGTCGGTGTCAGCTCGACAGTTGCCTTTTTTTCCACTGGCTTCATCGGTCGCCAACGATACGCTTCGTCCTCGTCTACGCTGGTGTTTTCTGTTTTAGAATTCAGTTTAGGCGACACCTGTGCAGTATTGCTGTGCAATTGAGAAAGGCGGTCAATAACCGATTCTTTCTGAGCAGATGTCGCGCTAGACTTTTTTGGCCCACCACTCGCAGCAGGTTGCTGTTGCTGTCCTTGACGCTGGGAACGCAGTTGATGACGCAAACCATTCAAGCTGCTGCGTGCTGGTGTATTGTCTGGTGCAGGAGGAACATTATGCTCAACCGGAGCACTTTCTTCCGCCGCAGTGGGATCATGTGGCGGTGCCATGTTTTGTCTTTTTGAATAATCAGACGGCATTTGAGGCGCATGATTTTGTGCTTGAGGCTCCATCGTAGGGCGGTTGGATTGATAAGCTGGTTGAGACGCTTGACTTGGCACCTGTGTTGTAGTGCTAGGGTGTGAGGGTTGCGTTACCTGCGTATTTACCTGTGGCGGCACCGTTGACCCAGTTTGTGGCTGCGAAGCGGTGGAAATAACATTAGCGCCGCGATGCTCTGCAGGTCTAAATGCCATCATGCGCAAGACAATCATCTCAATGCCAGTGCGTCCATTCGGAGCTAATGGCAGATCATCTCGACCTTTTAATGCGATTTGATAATAAAGCTGCACATCTTGTGGCGTCAGATTTTTACTCAATAGTTCGATTTTTTCTGCATCTGGCCGGGTTCGGTCTAATGTCGATGGTAATGCCTGACACATTGCAACACGATGTAACTGAGCCGATAGTTGCTGCAATAATCCATCCCAATCAACACCATTAGCTGCAAGTTGCTCGATTGTATCCATCGCTTGTTGAGGTAACTTGCTGCTGATCGCCTCCAGTAGATGAATCGCTTGATCAGTATCGATAGTGCCGAGCATGTGGCTCACGCTATCGGTTTGAATCGCACCATTACCCAAGGCAATGGCTTGATCAGTGAGACTTAAAGCATCCCGCATACTGCCATCTGCAGCATGAGAGATCATGCCAATTGCACGAACTTCTGCTGAGACCTGTTCTTTTTCGAGAATACGGTCTAACTGTTGATGGATATCATCAACACTGATCGGTTTAAGATGAAATTGCAAGCAACGAGATAAAATCGTTACTGGTAATTTTTGTGGGTCAGTAGTTGCTAGAAGAAACTTAACGTATTCTGGCGGCTCTTCTAGTGTCTTTAATAAGGCATTAAATGAGTGACGCGAGAGCATGTGCACCTCATCGATAAGGTACACTTTAAAGCGTCCACGTGCAGGTTTATATTGGACGTTGTCTAACAGCTCTCGAGTATCTTCAACTTTAGTGCGAGAAGCCGCATCGATCTCAAGTAAGTCAACAAAACGACCTTCATCGATCTCACGGCAGGTATCACATTGCCCACATGGAGTCGAGGTAATACCCGTTTCACAGTTCAGCCCTTTAGCAAACAGACGGCCAATTGTTGTTTTTCCTACACCTCGGGTACCACTAAAAAGGTATGCATGATGCAAACGGTTTTGCGCTAATGCGTTTTCTAACGCTGTCAGCACATGGCTTTGGCCAACCACTTGTTCGAACGTATGAGGGCGCCACTTTCGCGCTAAAGCTAAATAACTCATTGAATGTATTAGTGTCCTTCAAACTCACAAATGCTGTATACGCTTAAGCCTAACCCTTCTAGACGTTTATCACCACCTATCTCTGGTAGGTTGATAACGAATGCTGCATGCTCAACTTCTCCACCAAGTTGACGAATCAGTTTAGTGGTTGCTTCAATGGTTCCACCTGTTGCTAGCAAATCATCAACAAGTAAAACTTTATCGCCTTCAACAATAGCATCAGTGTGGATTTCAAGTGTATCTACGCCATACTCTAACTCATACGATTGAGCTATTGTTGGACGAGGAAGTTTACCCGGCTTACGCACTGGTACAAATCCAACCCCTAAAGCAAGAGCCAGCGGAGCGCCAAAAAGGAAACCACGAGCTTCAGTACCCACTACCTTGGTAAATCCCATATCTTTGTAACGATCAACTAAAAGATTAATCGTCGCCTGATAGGCAGTTGAATCTTCTAAAAGACTCGTGACATCACGGAATAAAATACCTGGCTTTGGGTAATCTGGAATGCTTTTGATGCTAGATTGGATCAACGAAATGGTTTCTGTAGTCATAATACCGATTTACTCAGATTGGGTTACTGCTCACTTTCTATCACTATTTATGACGATAAAGGGCAATAAACAATAGGTTATCTTCACTGTGCCCACGTGAGGTAAGCATAGCTTCTGAAAATATAAAGCCTACTTAAGGAGCAGGCGTACTGATCTCTACAATTTTAGTGATTTTCTTTGCTATCATCAACTGGCTCTATCACAGGGATACGTATAAAGCCTATTAACACAACGATTAGCATGCCTGATAGCATAATTTTTACCCACATGAGTGGCGCAACATAAATTGAAACAGTAAAACTTAAGATGATGAATATTGCACCGCGTTGTTTGACCTTACTCGTGACGGCACGATGCTGTGTCCAGTTTTCAAGAATGGGTCCAAAAATTCTATGTTGATGTAACCACTGGTGCAATTTAGGGCTGCCACGCATAAAACAGGCACTGGATAGTAAGATGAAAGGTGTTGTTGGCAATAGTGGCAAGACAATGCCAAGGATACCCAGAATCAAAAAGAGCCCACCTGAAAAAATTAAAAAGTAACGATGAACGCGAATGGTGAACTCCGAAAGTGATTAACTACTTAAAATCCTGCGTAGCCGTTTGCAACACGTAGCCATGTGATAATGGCAGGTAAAGTAGGAAGTAACAGTACAGCAATGAAGCCGAAAAAATAAAAAATATTATAAGGTTCTTTGAAGTCTTTGTCTGCCATAATGTTCTCCCTGAATCAATCGTGCGATGTCTTTATTGCTCATTCAAATGTTAGATTAGCGTTGTAGACATGAGTAAATTTTGTTTAAGCGTTCACTATACCCTAAATAACAAAGGTAAAACACCCAACAATATTAAGGGGAAGAATGCTGTGAGAACAGAAGCAGTGCAATGCTCGAAGCGCAGTCCGTAAGTTAGCATTGCATTGCTGTTTTATACTGAACAAAACAAGATCTGTTTCCTTTAAAAAGAAATTTAAGCAACCTGAATTTTGCGTGTGATGCGAAGGTTAAAGCTTGATGAACCAAGACGCCCAACAGACAGCTGACCCACTTTATCCATCGACATATCTCGAGTTATAAAGTTTTTCAAACAGCCCTCACCCAGCTTTTTATCACCAGAGATATGGTGTTTCATGTGCTCACTAGCCCAATTACTCTCTAAGCCAGCAGGTAAAATTGACACTGATGCCGAGGCAAGATCTGCGACACCAAACATAGCATTCACCGAGCCAGCGTAATTGGAACATTTTATCCCTTTTTCAACGATCTCAACCATATCCTTGAGATCGGCGCTAAAGCTTTTTAAGTTACGTAAATAATCGTCGAACAAAGCTCTCACTAATAACGTGGTTGCTACCCCATCTCGAGTCAAAGAAGAAGAATCAACAAGATAAAAGACAAACTGTCCATTCATCAACCAACGATAATCAAATACCAATGGCATAACATCCGTCGATTGAAGCAGACGATAATTACACGCCCAATTACCTTGAGAGGTGTCTTTATCAGGCAGCAAAGCATGCAGTAAATCCCGCGCGGCATTAGGGTTTTCTCGTAGGTGTTCAAGATGCCAGTAAAGCTCTTGTTCTGCGGGCAGCTCTCCTCCATCATCAACACGAAACCACTGGCTGGCAAAGTCTCTTTGCTCTGAAAAATGGCAATCGGAACTTATCAATGTTGTCTCAATAGCTTGAGATAGGTGTTGATAGTTAATAATTGGCTTGGGCAAAAAGTCTTTAATACCAAAACGCAATGCTTTTGCTACATCAGACATATCATCTGTTCCAGAGACCACAATCATTGGTAATGATGGATACTCAAGGCTCACTTCCTCAACAAATTCAATACCATTGAGTACAGGCATAGATAAGTCACAAAGTACGAGGTCAGGGCAAGACTCTCTCAGCAGCTGAAGAGCTTTCAGGCCATTTTCAGCTTCAGAAACCTTGTAACCAAGCCCAACTAAGTAAGTGCTGGTTACTTTACGAAAGACAGGGTCGTCGTCTACGAGCATGATACGTTTTGCGTGAACCACTTCATTTGCCGAGACCTTTGCCATTTGATCGTGAGTGTTAAACATACTTTTATACCTCACAAAGCTCAGACAGAACTGCTTATACATTATTATTTTTGTAATTTACCTTGCTAAGAAAATCAGCCATGAAATACATAACGATGCATAACAAGGTCTAAGGTTTATTAACCTTGTTATAAACCCTAGCCTTAAATTGAGGTTTATTCAAATATTGAGCGAAGCACAATAATTTGCTCACAGCCTCAGGCTGTGTTCAAATATCAGCACAAACTGGCTTAAAGTGAATTCTTATCACAAAATTAATAATAATTTATCCACAAACGATCAATTGACGTGCCCGGAAATATGAAACTAGATGATTTAAACCTGTTTCGATTAGTTGTTGAAAATGGAAGCTATACCTCAACTTCGAGAAAAACTATGATCCCTGTAGCGACTATCACTCGGCGCATTCAAGCCCTTGAAGATTCAGTAAGTCTACGTTTACTCAATCGTCACGCTCGAAAGCTCTCTTTGACGGAAGCTGGGGAACGATTTTTTAATGAATGCTCTCCTTTACTTCAACAGTTAACATCAACTGCTGAAGAAATTACTGATAATTGTCGTGGTGCATCAGGTAGAATTAAAATTTCTGCTCCGAATAACCTGACAAAACGCATGATGATGCCCATGCTTAATGCCTTCATGCACAAATTTCCCGATATCAATGTTGAACTGACCACGGAAAGTAATGCAGATCAACTTGATCCAACAGAGTGGGATGTCATTTTTCGAGTGGGTCCACAACGTGACTCTAGCCTGATCGCACGAAAAGTTGGAGAAGTCAAAGATATTCTTGTAGCCAGTCCTAAATATCTTGCATCACATCCTTCTCCTCACCACGCAGAAGATCTCTCTGAGCATGCCTTATTGAAAGGCTACCCTTTATTAAAATGGACACTGCTTAATAACAAGGGCGAAATCGTCGTAAATAACGAGCGAGCAAGATTTCAAGCGAATGCGCTGAACGTTGTACGAAGCGCTTGCTCTGAAGACCTAGGCATTACGCTAATGCCAGATGTGATGATAGAAGAGTACATCGAGCGTGGAGAACTGGTGCGTATTCTACCCGACTGGAGTGCCAACCCTCGTGATATCTATATGCTCTACAATCATAAAGATCATTTACCAGAAAAGGTACGCCTATTTATTGATTTTGTTATTGAAAATAAATTGAGCTAGTCCAGTAATAACAGTATAAAAAAACCAGAGTACACCTACTCTGGTTTTTTTATTAGCACTCAAATTGGTGAGTAAAAAGCAAACAACTTGATCAATAGAAACGAATCTAAACTCCTTCGTTGTGAAGCTCAAGGTTAGCTAAATCTTGTTGTATTTCACGTTGAACTTTTGCGTCATCGTTACGCATACCATCCAAGAAATCTAGATACTTTTGGTCAATATCACCCGTTACATATTCACCATTAAAAACTGATGTATCAAACTGGCTAATGTCATGATTGCCTAAGCCGACAGCATAAACCAAGTCATCAAGACGTTGATAAATGAGTGCATCAGCCCCGATATGTCTACAAATGGCCTCATTATCACGACCGTGGGCAATCAATTCAGAAGCACTTGGCATATCGATGCCATATACATTAGGGAAACGTACCTCCGGCGCTGCTGATACCATAAATACTTTATTTGCACCGGAGTCACGTGCCATTTCGATAATTTGCTCAGAGGTGGTACCACGTACGATAGAGTCATCAACCAATAATACGTTTTTATCTTTAAATTCAGAGCGAATCGCATTCAATTTTCGACGAACGGATTTTTTGCGTTGTTGTTGACCCGGCATAATAAATGTTCTGCCCACATAACGATTTTTAACAAAGCCTTGTCGATATGGTTTTTCTAAGGCTTGAGCGATCTGCAATGCAATATCACATGATGTTTCAGGAATAGGGATAACAACATCGATATCGAGATCGGCATAATCTTCGCGAATACGCTGACCTAATTTTTTACCCATTTCAACACGAGCACTGTAAACCGAAATTTTATCGATAAATGAATCTGGGCGTGCAAAATAAACGAACTCGAAAATACAAGGGTTAAGTGTGGGATTATCCGCACACTGCTTTGTAAATAGTTGACCATCAAAAGTTACATATACCGCTTCACCCGGTGCTACATCTCGCATGAAGTCAAAACCTACCGCATCCAACGCAACAGACTCAGAAGCAACAATATACTCTGTTCGGCCGTTAACTTCACGTTTACCCAAGCACAGAGGACGAATGCCATGAGGGTCACGGAAGGCAACCATACCATGTCCAATGATCATTGCGACGACAGCATAAGCACCTCGAATAGCACGGTGAACGTTTGTTACTGCACGAAATACATCTTCGACACCAACGTTGCCTTTCACGGTGTCAATTTCATGGGCCAAAACATTAAGTAGTACTTCAGAATCGGATGTCGTGTTGATGTGACGACGATCTTTTTCGAATAGTTTCTGACGAACATCATTGGCATTAGTCAAGTTACCATTGTGTGCCAGCGTAATACCAAAAGGAGAATTGACATAAAAAGGCTGCGCTTCAGAAGCACTAGAGCTGCCCGCAGTAGGATAACGCACATGCCCTATCCCAACCTCTCCTTGTAAACGTTGCATGTGTCTTGCTTCAAACACATCTTTCACTAAACCGTTCGCCTTGCGCAGACGAAAACGATTGCTTTCTATGGTACAAATGCCCGCGGCATCTTGGCCACGATGCTGTAACACTGTTAACGCGTCATAAATTGACTGGTTTACAGGCGTTGTGCCCACGATTCCAACAATACCACACATGTCCTAATCCTCGATTTGCGACAGTAGCTGGCACTACTAAGTAGTACCAGACATAAAACTTGATGTTGCTTGTAAATGATCAAAAAATGGGGCTATGATTCGACTAAACTCTGGAACCAATTGAGAATTTTGCCACCAATCTGAACTTGGGAATGCTGTAAACGCATCCATAAAAAACAGCAACGCAGAAACAATTAGCACACCACGTAAGCCACCAAATACGATACCGAGAATTCGATCTGTACCCGTTAATCCCGTTTTTTGTACCAGTTGAGCAATGACGTAGTTGACTACCGCTCCCACAATTAACGTTGCGATAAACAATACTGTAATCGCAGCCCCGTTTCGAAACATGTCATCTTCGATATTGGAAAAATATACTGCTAATTTAGCGTAGTAAGTACTGGAGATAAAAAATGCTCCACACCAAATCACCAATGACAAAGCTTCTTTTGCAAAGCCGCGAACTAAGCTGATCAGAGCTGAAAATCCGATCACACCTAAAATGACAAAATCTAACCAATTCATATTTTCTTCATCTTAAGTTGGCGCGCATTTTAACAGAAAAAATGCTGACGCAAACGTTTTCTTATGGATTTAATGGCTTAAATTTAAGCAATTGACCTTTTGAGCCCGTAATCTTTTGCAATTCTTTGAGCTGTTGTTCAAGTTTGGATTTTGATACATCAGGTCCAACAATGACACGAGTAAAAGTATTTTCTTTTTTTACATGCGCTTGATAACCACGCTTTTTCAAGTCTTCAACTAATGCAACTGCATTATTATGGTTCTTCAACGCCATCAATTGAATAATCCAAGCTGAATCTCGGTAGTGATTTTTTTCTTCAACGGGGCGAACTGACGTTGCCACATTTTTCACTACTGGTATTTTTTGCACTGAACGATTTTCTGGTTCAGCATTCTTTGTTGACGTGTGTTCAAAATCTGTTTCATTTTCTGTCGCAACTATAGGAGATTTAGGCAGTGCCACATCATCTTCGATAGGTTCTAAAACTTCAAACTCTTCAACATCTCGATCCAGTTCAGGTTTAATCGGAATGCTAGCAAACTCTTCTTTATAATGAATTTTTTTGCCATCTAGAATATCAGGAAGTACGATGACTCCGACCGCCACTAGAATAATGGTGCCGACTAAGCGGTTTTGGAATTTACTTGACATCAAATTACCTTTGATTACTTATTATCTATTTGCCAATACGCTAAGACCTCTCCCACGGTATGAAATGAGCCTACGACTAAAATCACATCGTTATTTGCCGCAACTTTCAATGCCCCTTGAAATGCTTCGACAGGATTGGAGAATAACGTTTGCTTCTGAGGTAAGTGCATACACAACTCTTTCGCAGTTGCTGCTCTTGGTCCTTTCAGTGAAGCGGGATACCATTGTGTTGCCAATGGTGACAAGATTTCCAGGGTTGTTTTAATATCTTTATCATGCAGCATTGCAATAACAATATGGATATTTTTATCACCGTATTGGCTTTTCACTTTTTTAACTAGGTATTCTGCTGAATGCGGGTTATGTGCAACATCAAGAATAATAGTTGGACTATCATTTAATACTTGCATACGACCAGCAAGCCTCGCACTTTTCAAGCCATTAACAATATTAATGTCTGATATCTGTAAGTCAGAAACACCCAATGCCATTAATGCGGTAGCAGCATTTGGAAGGGGTAACGAAGGTAATGGCAACGCTTTAAGGTCAAATGCACCACAGCGCCATTCCCAGCTTTTATCAGCTTGTTGGTATTCAAAGTTAATCCCCACTTGGAAAAGCTCTGCCTTAATCTCATCAGCATAAGCTGCCACGCTAGCAGGTGGTATAGCTTGACCACAGATGGCTGGCTTCCCTGTACGGAAAATTCCCGCTTTTTCATAACCAATGGTATTGATATCGTCACCTAACCAATCAACATGGTCGATGGCTAGACTAGTGATCACTGAAATATCATGTTCAACAACATTCGTTGCATCTAATCGACCACCTAAACCGACCTCAAGTAGAACAACATCAATTTTTTCTGTTTGAAAAACTCGCAATGCGGCTAAGGTACCAAATTCAAACAAGCTCAGACTGATATCGCCTCGCTGCTGTTCGATGTAATCGAATGATTCGCAAAGCACAGTATCAGAAACATCTCTGCCGTTAATCCGAACACGTTCGTTATAGTGAATAAGGTGGGGGGAGCTATAAACACCAACCGAGTAACCTGCCTCGAGCAGAATGGCTTCCATTAATGCACAAGTTGAACCTTTACCATTAGTTCCTGCTACTGTGATAATGGTAGATGCAGGTTTTGTTAAGTTGGCTTTTCGAGCAACGGCTTGGACGCGCTCTAAGCCAAGATCGATCGCTGTAGAGTGAATATTTGCTAAATATTCAAGCCACACCGTCAAGGAGGATGTGGCTTGAGGAATAGAGTTTTGGGTCATCTAACTTTAACCATAAATTGCCAGGTTTTGCGTTAGTGAGTACTTTACCTTTTTTCGTCCGCTACTGGTACAGAATATGACTCTTCATTTGGAGAATCGTTAACCAAAGCATCCAGCGGGGATTCTTGAGCCGTTAATTTAGCAACCAAACCACCGATGCAGCGACGCATCTCGCGACGATCAACAATCATATCAATCGCACCATGATCCAATAGGAATTCACTGCGCTGGAAACCTTCTGGGAGGTCTTCACGTACCGTCTGCTCGATAACACGACGGCCAGCAAAACCAATCAGAGCTTTCGGCTCACCAATGTTGATATCACCAAGCATCGCTAAACTCGCCGATACACCACCCATAGTTGGATCAGTCAATACTGAAATGAATGGCAGACCTTTTTTAGATAAACGTTCTAAAGCGGCACTGGTTTTGGCCATCTGCATAAGAGACATTAATGCCTCTTGCATACGAGCACCACCACTGGCAGAAAAGCATACTAGGGCGCAGTTATTCTCGATGGCAGCTTCAACCGCTTTAACAAAACGAGCGCCAACCACTGATCCCATTGAGCCGCCCATGAAAGAAAACTCAAATGCACAAGTAACAAGTGGCATTCCTAGTAGTTCACCTTTCATCACAACTAATGCGTCTTTCTCACCGCTGTTTTTCTGAGCAGTTGAAATACGCTCTTTGTAGCGTTTTGAATCTTTAAACTTCAATTTATCTTGTGGCTCTAACTCTGCACCAAGTTCAACACGATTGCCTTTATCTAAAAACGTTTCTAGACGACGACGCGCTTTCATGCGCATGTGGTGATTACACTTAGGACACACCTCTAGATTACGCTCAAGCTCAGCATGATATAGAACCTGCTCACAAGAAGTACATTTTGTCCACACGCCTTCAGGAATAGACGCTTTACGTGAACTTACAAGATTACTTTTCTCTAAAATCTTTTCAAGCCAACTCATGGAAGACCTTTTCTCTCAGTTCTTTCGCCTTATTGCGAAAGATATAAATTCGGAATATTACAGAAAGATTAAAACATATCTTCCTGCAACTGTAGATAAAAAACTGGTTGTACCTATTTTAGTGGCCGTTAAATTACCGATATATTTAGCAACTTTATAGCTCTAAGGTAACGAGGTTCTGGGTAAAATTCACTAACCTAGTTCAAAGTATTAGGCAAAAAAAGGGGCCCAAGTGGTTGAGATGGCAAGCCAAAAGTTTCTGGGTAATCAACATCCACTAAATATAAACCTTCAGCTTTAGCCGTTGCACCTGCAAGTTTTCGATTCTTTTCAGCAAGTAGCCATTGGATCCACTCAGGGCTCTCTTCCCCTCGTCCAACTTTAATTAGGCTCCCGGTAATATTGCGAACCATATGATGAACAAAGGCATTAGCTTTGATATCAATTACAATATAATCACCATGTCGCGTCACATTTAAATGCATCAAATTACGACAAGGGCTGTGTGACTGACAATGTGCTGCTCGAAAGGAACTGAAGTCGTTTTCTCCTAATAAATATTGACCAGCTTGGTGCATTTTCTTCTCATCAAGCACACCATGATAATGGCTGACACCCGAACTCAGAATGCCTGGTCGAAGTGCATGATTAAAAATAATGTATCGATAGCGGCGTGCCGTTGCTGAGAATCGTGCATGGAACTCATCTGCCACTTCTACCGCCCATCGTACAGCAATGTCATTGGGCATATTTGCATTCGCACCCATCGTCCATGCCACCATTTTACGATTAACGTTAGTATCAAAGTGGACCACTTGCCCTGTACCATGAACACCAGCATCAGTCCGTCCTGCACATTGCACTTCAACAGGATGGTTAGCCACGATAGACAGCGCTTTCTCTAGCTCTTCTTGAACACTTCTCACTTCTTTTTGGCGCTGCCAGCCATAGTAGTTTGTACCGTTATATTCGATACCTAATGCGATTCTCATTTTAACCTTCGGACTCTAAAATGGGGCGAGAAGTATATACCTAAGTAACGCCTTGTTACCAGTTTCCATTCAAATAGCCCCAAACATCCTAAAAACTCATCTATTCAAACATTCGTTAACTGCCAAATAAAAGCCTTATTGGTTCATCGACCATGAATGGCATCGATGAGATTTTTAGCTTCGCGGCGAATGTCATCTTCTCCATAAACAATTGCTTCCTCTAACAATTTTATCGCACCTTTATAATCGTTCATTTCAAGATAAATTTTTGCCAAATCTAACTTACCGGATGCTTCAGCATTATTATCAACATCGATATCGCCAATATCTCCAATCACATCGGGGAACTCGTTAAGTCCTACATCTAAATTCAGATCCTGCTCTTCAAACTCTCCGCCATCTTTGTCGGCTTTAGCCATTAGCTCATCAATTGTCATGAACTTACTGACTTTGCTGTTTTCATCTTGCTCAAGAACATCTACTTCAGGCTTCAATCCGGTTATTTCGTCCTGTTCAGCCCAGTTTTCAGGTGCAATTTGAGGTTGTGCTGGACCTTCTTTTGTATTCCAAGCATCAAGTTCATCTGGTGGAATACCAAGCTCTGAAGTACTGTCTTGTGGTGATAACGAAAATCCATTCCAATCATCACCACTATTGAGCATGGTTTCAAGATTAAGGCCAGCACTTACGATTATGTCGCTATCTAAATCACTGGGGAAAGTGTCAAGTTCATCATTTTCAGATAATAAGTTCGCCATTGCAGATTCATCAAAACTACTTGACTGATGAGGAGTGAATTTCTCATCTTCAAGATCAGAAGTTTGCAAATCAAACGCATCAACATCTTCTGGCATCTCATGATTTGAGGATCTAAGTGTTGGAACATCACTATTTTGATTTTCAGAACTTGGAAAATCACTTTTATGAGCAAACACTTCAAATAAGGCATCTTGGTCACTTTCTGCTTGCTGCACAGATTGATGAAGCTCAGGCATTATCGAAAATGCTTGGTGTAAATTTTCCGTTGAACTCTGATTTTGAGTCATCGACGCTAAGGCATCCTCTTCATCAAACTCAGGTAGGTCCTGCTCATCAAAACTCAGAGTCTCATCATCTTGAGAGGTTGGGGATGGATCACCAGATTCAGGCCACGATAACTCATCAGACATCGCCTCAAGTGCATCTTGTTCATTAAACTCCGGTAAGTCTGCTTCATTAATGTTTCTATCACCTACCTTCTCATATTCCTCATCAGATACAAGATTAGAAGCATCAACCCGATCTTCTTGTGCTGCTGAATCTTGAACCATGGCATCTTGTATAGAATTTTGGGAGGAATCATTTTGTTGAGGCAGATCTTGTCGAGTTGGTATTTCATCAACAGGGTCACTGTTCGGCTCATCAAATGACCAATCCTCTTCTTGTGGAATGCCAAACTCATTTTCAACCGTATTGGGAGTTGGTTTGTAGTCATGGATTTCCTCAAGTTCCAAGGTCTCAGGAGCAATAGAACTCTGAGTATCCTCCCTTATATCATCCGCATCTTCCGCTTGAGATTCTGGTGATTCAGTTACTTGCAGCTGTTCACTTTCTTTAAATTCATGCTCATCTAACAAAGTGTCGAACTCTGCAGACAAATCATCGTCAATAAGGTTTTCTTTAGTAGACTCAACTGGTTCGGGTGGAAGCTTATTTATTTCTTCATCTAATGAATCTTGAGAATTATTTAGAGTACTCAAATGAGTATCGAGTCCACCTTCATCAAGAAGCTCATCCAATAATTCAACGCTATTTTCATCAAGCTCTGTAATTGCAGTCTCTTGACCAAAGTCGGTCAAATTTTCTAATTCATCAAGAGGATCAAATGCCTGGTCTAATGATGCGTCATCTTCAAAATCAAGCAGTTCATCGAGTAATTCAGTACTATCATCTGCCAGGCTAGGCTCTTCACTTAAACCCGCAATGTCTTCCAACTCTTGTAAAGAATCCAGTTCATCAAATGAATTGTCATTGTGTTCATCAAGCAATTCATCCAATAGAGCCGTTGCATCGTCGTTGATATTTTCAAACTGATTTTCATTGTCCGAAATGTTTTCTAAGTCGGATGCTTCTGCCATCGAGCTTTGTAGAGAATGCTCTTCTTGTAAAGGATCACTCTGCAAATCAGCTTCTTGCGTGTTTGTAACTTCAAACTCCGCTAAAAGGTCATCGATATCTTGCTCAGCAGATTTATCTTGATTGTCCACTTCTTCTGTGTCTGTTGCCGATGTCATTTCATCATCAGCAACACTTGTCAGTAAGTCGTCCAACATTGATTGTTCAACCGCACCACCCTGTAAATCTTGTTCGGGGTCATCTGCGGCGAGTAATTCAGAGAAGGCTTCAGCGGATAATGAGTCTGAAGGGCTTTCATCGGATAAATCAAAACCGAGAGGATCATCTTCTTTGTCGAGATTAGTATCAGCATCACTAACCTTGATGTCAGCTTCTAGATCACCTTGAATATCATTTGTTTTATCCAGCTCGTCTGAATTAAGGTTGAGGCTGCCATCATCACTAATATTCGCAAATGGATCATCATCTTCTAGGTTGAAATCAAATTCATCATCATTTAAATCGGCAAAAACATCATTTTGATCAGGTGCATCCTTCAATTGATTAACAGCACTTGACCCTTCTTTATGCTCTGTATTTTGGCCAAAGAATTCTTTATCAGCTGTTGGATCATCAGTCATAGCTCCTGTAACAGCTAAGCCTACTGGCGCAGCAAGCGGTTCCAATCCCTGTGAACTCTGCAGAGGATCTGATTGTGCTTGCTGTGCATTTTTTCGGCGACCGAGCACGAAGATGATAATTAAAGCAAGTAACGCTCCCGGTATGATACCAACTAACCCTACCAACCATCCGTTTGACAGAAAACTATCCATTACGCTTGGTTGAATGCGTAGCTGCTCTTGAATATTCTGTCGTTCTTCAGCCAAGAGCTTCTCGACTTCAGTGCGGATACGATCTTGATCATTAAGTGATAATTTTAGGCTTTCAACTTCATTTTGAACTTCAGATAACATCAATCGCAAACGATGGTTTTTTTCTTCTAGAGCACTGAGTTCCGTTTGAGGTAACTGGGCAGTATCTATAGAACCTTTTTGCAACTTGTCTTTTAACTGAACGATCTGCTGTTCACCTTCATTAGACGTCTCCAACTTAGGCAAAATAGATTTAGATGATTTTGGCTCAAGCGATGAAGAGGTACTCGCAGTTTTTACTGACGCTGATTTTTGTTCTGTCGACACCACAGGTTTATTAGTTGTGATGATCTCATCAGATTTCGGAACTTCAACTTTTGAAGATGTAACAGGTGCCTTTGACTGTAAGGAACTTGTCGACGGACTTAACTTATGCAATCGATCTTGGTGTGCATTCATGATAGCAATAGCTTGCTCTGTCGATGCACTTTGAATTTGCCCCAAAGTTGGGACCCTTAAGCTACTGCCTGGAATCAGTTCGTGGATATTTTGATTATCAAACGCTTGTGGGTTTATTTTATAAAAAGCAAGTAGCGTTTGTTGTACCGAGACACTAGAAGAAGGACGTAATCGAGAAGCAATCGACCATAGTGTTTCATCGTTACGAGTCGGTCCAAAGAATCGCGAAGGCTGATCACTGTCAGATGTCATAAATGAAGAACGCCCCGTGTCCACAGCAAAGCTTGGAGATGTACGAACTTCACCAGAAGGGCCAATCAACCGAATTCCTTCGGCTTGAACCACTGATGAGATCTGAGTTGCGCCCATCAACAAAAAAGGAGTTAACAAACGCTTATAATTTTGATGCATAGAAGGCTCAGTTTGGTGCTTGGGTCTATTGACCTAATTGTAGTTATTAAAGGTGGTCTTTTAAATATATCGGATTACACATGTAAAATTATAGCTTTGAGACCAAAAAATGTGTACCTAACATGATATTCGCATAAACCCAATATAATTTGTTTAAAATACCAACAGCTATTATTTGACAGTTATCTTTCCTTGCTTCTACATAAAAAAACCTCGCATTGCGAGGTTTTTATTTTTAGTTCAGTAAATTAATAATAATCACGAATCAGAACTTCTGCAATCTGTACCGCGTTAGTCGCGGCACCTTTTCGAACATTATCTGCCACAACCCAAAGATTAACACCACTGTGATGACTAATATCATTACGAATACGACCCACCATGACATGGTCTTTGCCACTAGAATCACGAACTTGTGTTGGGAAATCTTCACCATGAAAGACCTCTATTCCATCCGTTTGTTCAAGTAAATTAATCACTTCTTGGGCATCAATCGGAGAAGAGGTTTCGATATGGATAGATTCAGCATGGCCGTAGAATACGGGGACACGCACACAAGTTGGGTTGACGGTAATCGAAGGGTCATTAAAAATCTTCTGCGTTTCCCACACCATTTTCATTTCTTCTTTGGTGTAACCGTTTTCCATCATTTTGTCGATCTGAGGAATACAGTTAAAGGCAATCTGCTGAGAGAACTGGTTAGTCTCAGCGGGAAGGCCATTAAGCAGCTTCGCAGTTTGCCCAGCCAACTCATCAATACCAGCTTTGCCTGCACCAGAAACGGATTGGTAAGTTGAGACGTTAATTCGTTCAATACCCACCGCATCATGAATTGGCTTTAGAGCAACAAGCATTTGAATCGTTGAGCAGTTCGGGTTAGCAATGATATTACGATTACGGAACTCAGCAATCGCATCAGGGTTAACTTCCGGCACAACAAGAGGAATATCATACTCATAACGGAAGTGTGAGGTATTGTCGATAACAATCACCCCTTCATCTGCAGCGACAGGTGCCCACTTGGCAGAAAGCTCACCACCAGCAGAAAATAGAGCTATATGGGCTTGAGACCAATCAAACTCTTCCACATTTTGCACACGTACTGTTTTACCATTGAAACGATAGGTCTTGCCTTCACTGCGCTCACTGGCCAGTAAGAAAAGTTCTCCAACCGGAAATTTGCGCTCTTGAAGCACTTCTAAAATGGTTTCACCGACCGCACCGGTCGCACCTAATATGGCAACATTATATTGCTGACTCATTGACTTACCTCAACCTGAAAACCTAGTTTTGCTAATGGTGCAAGATTGCATGTTTCGTTACCCATTAGCGTGACAGCGCTGTACTCGCGGCGATCCCAGTAGTTTTTACGCATCAGGTCAAAAGAGCCTGGCTTACTGATTTCACGGCGGAAAAGAGCGTCATCTTTACGCACATCATAGATTAACTGCGTGATGTTGTGCAGTGTTGCTTCATCCCATGCTCTGTCCAATACCATAGTAGGAACAGGCGCGGTTGGCAGTAAATCGCTGGCATGCGCACGTAATTCGTTATTTAAGAACTCACAGTAGCTGTTGAAAATCATCGTTGTACCGCGAGCTTTCCCTTCCAGACCATAGCCTGCAACGTGAGGAGTTGCGAATGCTAGCAGAGGCAGAAGCTCCATATCAACCTCTGGTTCAAATTCAAACACATCTAAGGCTGCGGTGAAGCCATCGTTTTTCAACAAACGTTGCTTGAGTGCTTGGTTATCAACAATCGGGCCACGCGCGGCATTAATCAAAATTTGATCGCTGCGAAGATCGTTTAAAACCGCTTCATTCATCAAATGATGCGTTGGGTATAGCCCCTCTTTGGTAATAGGAGTATGCAGCGTGATAATGTCTGATTTTTCAATCAGTTCTGTCAGTGGCGTAAAGCTACGAGGGTCACCTTGTGCTTGCTTGAGTGGATCGTTGATCAGAACGTTAATCCCCATTCCTCGCAAACATTGCTCTAGATAACTGCCGACCTGGCCTGCACCGATAATACCCACAGTTTTGTCAAAAACGGAAAAACCTTGCTGCTGTGCGAGCACCATCATAACGCTAAACACATACTCTGCTACGCCGACTTTGTTACAGCCGGGTGCCGCAGTGAAAAAGATCTCTTTATCTTTAAGAAGCGCTTGATCAACGTGATCCATACCTGCGGTTGCGGTTCCAACGAATTTCAGCTTATTCGCTTTACTGAGCAGGTCCGCATTAACTTTCGTCACTGAACGAATCATAAGAGCTTCAACATCCACCAAATCATCAGCGGTTAGCGTACGACCTGGCTTTAGAATCACCTCACCGAGTTGGCTGAATAGCACTTCAGCATACGGCATATTTTCATCAACAATAATTTTCATAACGCCCGCTTTTGTCCATTTGGGGATTGGTTCAAAACAGATTGTGCCGTTTTTTTGAGAAATCTCAACTAATATACCCAAAAGAAAAGCCCGGCGAAAAAAGCCGGGCATATATTAGAGCTCAGTCATCGAAGACTGTGCTCGGAGTATCAACAAGTTCAGACTGGGCTAAACTATTACGCTTGATACTTTTTGATAACTAGGGTCGCGTTAGTGCCACCAAAACCAAAGCTATTTGACATCACGGTTGTGAGTTCCGCATCACGCGCTTCCGTTACGATATCTAGACCTTGTGCTGCTTCATCCAAATTAGAGATATTCACGCTTGGTGCAATGAAGTTATTGTCTAGCATAAGCGTTGAGTAGATCGCTTCGTGAACGCCTGCCGCACCGAGGGCATGACCTGTCATCGCTTTAGTCGCAGAGATTGCCGGGCTGTTGTCACCAAATAGCTCTTGGATAGCACCAAGCTCTTTCACGTCGCCTACAGGAGTAGAAGTACCGTGAGTGTTGATATAATCGATAGCGTCAACATCTTGCATGGCCATCTTCATACAGCGAACTGCGCCTTCACCCGATGGAGCAACCATGTCGTAGCCATCAGAAGTTGCGCCGTAGCCTACGATCTCACCGTAGATTTTCGCGCCACGTGCTAGTGCGTGCTCTAGTTCTTCAATCACAACCATACCGCCGCCACCAGAGATAACGAAACCGTCACGATCTGCATCATATGTACGCGATGCTTGCTCTGGCGTTTCATTGTATTTCGTCGACAAAGCACCCATCGCATCAAACATCATGGTTTGAGACCAATCCAGTTCTTCACCGCCACCAGCAAATACGATGTCTTGTTTACCCAGTTGGATAAGCTCCATTGCATGACCGATACAGTGTGCTGACGTTGCACATGCAGAACTCATTGAGTAGTTCACACCACGAATCTTAAATGGGGTCGCAAGACAAGCAGACACAGTCGACGACATGGTACGAGGAACCATATAAGGGCCAACTCGTTTTACCCCTTTTGCTCGCATAGTATCAGTGGCAACGGTTTGGTTGTAAGCAGAAGCTCCTCCAGAACCCGCTACGATACCTGTACGGTCATTAGAGACTTGCTCTGCTGTCAGACCTGCATCTTCAATAGCTTGCTGCATTGATAGGTATGCATAAGCAGCCGCATCACCCATAAAACGCATCTGTTTACGGTCGATGAACTCAGCTGGATTGATTTTAAGATCACCCCAAACCTGTGAACGTAGACCTTGCTCTTTAAACTGCTCTGATGCAGTAATGCCAGATTTACCCGCTTTAAGAGACATTAAAACTTCTTCGACGTTGTTACCGATACTTGAAACAATACCCATACCGGTGATTACGACTCGTTTCATTATGACATTCCTATTATTCAAAAATCATCTAAATGATAACTAAGATAGCCAACAAAAGTGGTCAGCTTTCCCATAAATTCGTACAATGAACGAATTCTAACCGCGCCAAATCACATATTTATACCATTATGACCTCAATTAAAAACGCTGAACTTGGTTGGAACGAAGCTGGTACGCCGGTTTCTGACCAATTTGATGATGTTTACTTTTCCAACGTTAACGGCCTTGAGGAGACTCGTTATGTTTTCCTCGAACAAAATCATCTACCAAAAAGATGGCAGAATTTTGACCAACGACGCTTTATCATCAGTGAAACCGGATTTGGCACGGGCTTAAACTTCTTAGCCGCCTGGCAAAGGTTTACCGAATTTCGTCGTGAATATCCAGAGGCAAAGTTAAAAGAGTTGCACTTCATCAGCTTTGAGAAATACCCTCTAAGCAAAAGTGACCTGATCCAAGCCCACCGTTCTTGGCCAGAGTTAGCCACTTTTGCAGAGCAATTACAGCAACACTACCCAATTGCAGTACCTGAGTGTCATCGGATCGTTCTAGAGGAAGGAACCATTACGCTCGATTTATGGTTTGGTGACATTAAAGACTGCTTACCTTTGGTTCCTTATGGCGAACAAGGGCTGGTTGATGCTTGGTTTTTAGATGGTTTTGCACCGAGTAAAAACCCAGAAATGTGGAACCAAAACTTATTCAATGGCATGGCTCATTTAGCCAAACAAGATTGCACCGTGGCCACCTTTACCGCAGCTGGGTTTGTTCGCCGAGGCTTAAATGAAGCAGGTTTTGCCATGAAGAAAGTGAAGGGGTTTGGCACCAAAAGAGAAATGATTGCAGGCACAATGGAGCAACGTAAAGCGCATTCAAATCACCTGCCTTGGTTTAACAGAACAAGCGCTACCAATCACGATTCGATTGCGATCATTGGCGGTGGCATTGCCAGTGCTGCCCTCGCAACCACACTCATACGTCGTGGTCAAAAAGTGGCGCTTTATTGCAAAGACAATCAGCCTGCAGAAGGGGCCTCTGGTAATCGTCAGGGAGCAGTCTATCCTCTCTTGAACAGCGAACACAAAGGGGTGTCACGTGTCTTTGCTCCTGGTTTTTTATTTGCCCGCCAATTTGTTGACCAAGCCGCTCAAAACATCTCATTTGATCATGACTGGTGCGGTATCACGCAATTAATGTGGGATGAAAAGTCTTCAGACAAATTAGAAAAAATGCTCACTGGCCACTTTACTCCTGAGTTAGTTCATAAGCTATCTGCTGAAGAAACTGCTGAAAAGATTGGCCTACCCATTGATATGGCATCCGTTCACTACCCAATGGGCGGTTGGCTATGCCCTGCTGAGCTAACTCGTGGGTTAATCGCAAAACTTGAGAAAACGGACCTTTTAATCACAAGATTAGGCCATAAAGTCGATGCATTAGAATGGGATGAATCTCGCCAAGTTTGGACACTGACGGCAAATGGCCAACACTTTGAACATTCAACCGTGGTAGTCGCAAATGGCAGTGAATTCCAGACTCTAAGCCAAACGGCCGATCTCCCTATGGGACAAGTTAAAGGGCAAGTCAGCCATGCTCCTACAACTGACACTCTATCTAAACTCAAAACCGTATTGTGTTACGATGGCTACATGACGCCTGTGAACCCAAGTAATCAGCATTTGTGTATCGGCGCAAGCTACGACCGCAGTCATTTAGACAACGAGTTTGACGAACAAGCCCAAAAGGACAACGCAGAAAAATTGGTCAAATGCTTACCAAATCAAGCATGGGCTAAAGAAGTGGATACTTCAGGGAACCTATCACGCCAAGGCATTCGCTGCGTCAGCCGTGACCACCTACCCTTTATTGGTAATGTAGGAAACTTTGCCACCATAAAGTCGCAATACGCTGAACTTCATAAACAACGCGTAGACGAGGCTTCCCCTGTTCATCAGTACCCAAACCTGTTTTGTTTGTTAGGTTTAGGCTCTCGCGGTTTGAGTTCAGCACCCTTGATGGCTGAATTACTGGCTTCTCAAATTTGTGGAGACCCACTGCCACTGCCTGTCGATGTACTTACGGAATTGCACCCAAGCCGAATGTGGGTAAGAAGGTTACGTAAAGGTAAGGCCATCACGGAGTTATAAGCCTTACATACAACCATTGGGAGGAAGAAAGATTAGTCAAACTTTCCCTATCAAGTGGACGCTGATAGAACACGCTAGCAAAAGTACTTTTAGTGGTTTGATTATGTGTTTGGTCGATTGTTTGATAAGCGTTGTATACTACCCTAGAGCAGCAAAACTGATTTGCTGCTCTTAGCTCGATGAACTTTACTTACACTTGAGCTTGAAGTGATTGCCACAAATCACTGACAATTACACGGTCAGCAGGAGTCAATTCTGAGCGTGCCGCATCTAAACTGTTTTCGATTCGCGATTTCAGTTCTGCTAAATCGTTAATGCCTTCTTCTTCACATGCCGCAGCAGAAAGCGAAATATGGCCACGCAAGTAACCCCCAGCAAACAACTCATCATCTGAAGCGGTTTCAATTCGAGTATCAATCAGTTCTAGTAGTTTTTCTTCAAATTCAATAATCATGGCTTTCTCTAGGTTTATTTTACATTGGGGCCTATTTTACGATGAAGTCCGATGCTTCCAGTGGCTTGGTCTGATAAAAATCACGCAGGGCCTCAGATAACATCTTTACTCGTGGCGGAAGGCCTGAGGCCAGAATCTTCATCACTTCTTGGTGAACATTGTGCATGAATCCAAGTCTATCCGGTTCAAAATCGCCGTGTAGATTGTCACAACTCACGGTAAAAGGAAAGTTTGCGCTTTTAGCGAGAATCCATTCGTAAGCTTGAGGACGTATTTCTACTTTTTCGAACTCAGCTTGGCGCTCCGCTGTTCGTCCATCTGGCTCATACCAATAGCCAAAGTCTTCTAATAATCGACGTTCTGGCCCAGCAACACACCAATGAGAAATTTCATGAAGCGCTGACGCATAAAAGCCACGCGCAAAAATAATACGATGATGAGGATGCTGTTCATCGGCAGGTAAGTAGATGGGCTCATCACCGCCAAGCACTAATTGAGTATTAAAAGACGCTAAAAAAGTATCATTAAAAATAGTCACAAGGTCTTGGTATTGATGGATCATTATCGCTTCTGTACTTCAAATGGAACTGCGTCGCGCATTGTCGCTGTTTTTCGCTATCAGGTAAAGGGAGATATCACCAACTATACTCGAGTGACCTCAAGATGCTGGGTATCATCCCTAGATGCCATGTTAGAGATTGCGGTGTTATTAGTTATGTTTATCTGAAAATAAGGTTAACCCTATAAATAATCATTCGTCAGCGTGTTTATTTCCCTCTAAACTCTTGCCCTTATTATGAGGTCCTTCAATACCTCAATATTGTTTTTGCAGCATGCGGTAATGAGTTTGAGTGTCCTATTATGCTACTAAGTGTTTTGTATATCATCGGTATCACAGCAGAAGCCATGACGGGAGCATTAAGTGCTGGTCGGCGGAAAATGGATTGGTTTGGAGTGATGTTAGTTGCCAGTGCCACTGCGATTGGTGGTGGGACTGTGCGAGATATTTTACTTGGCCACTACCCAATAGGGTGGGTAAAAAATCCAGAATACCTCGCTATTACCTGTATCGCTGGTGTTCTCACCACAGGATTAGCCAAATGGGTAATCAAATTTAAAGGTGTTTTTATCCGTTTAGATGCATTGGGGTTAATCGTATTCAGCATTATAGGTACGAAGGTTGCGTTAGATATGGGCCTACACCCCGGCATCTGTTTGGTTTCAGCTCTGGTCACTGGCGTGTTTGGTGGGTTATTACGGGATCTAATTTGTCGTCAAACACCATTGGTTCTTCACCAAGAGCTTTATGCTTCTGTGGCACTCATTGCTTCTGGTCTGTACTTAATATTACTTGAGTTTAACATCCCGGATGTAACTGCAACTTTGATGACACTGATTGCAGGTTACCTACTTCGTATGGCAGCAGTTCGCTTTAAATGGCGCCTACCATCGTTCAACCTAGAGAACGAAAGCTCACTGCATTAAATTACTGATTAAAAAGCTTCCCGATAGAAAAAAGGCTGCACCCGCAGCCTTTATCATTATCAACCATTATTTGACCAAATTTTTGGTTAGATAACCGGAGTTTGCGTTGTTACGCCATGGTTTTGACCACGGTGGCGTAGCAAGTGATCCATAACAACAATGGCCAGCATCGCTTCTGCAATCGGTACCGCACGAATCCCAACGCATGGATCGTGACGACCCTTAGTGATTAACTGAGTCGATTCACCTTCTTTGGTAATCGTATCACCGGGGACAGTAATGCTAGACGTTGGCTTAAGCGCGATGTTAGCCACAATATCCTGCCCTGTCGAAATGCCACCAAGGATACCGCCTGCATGATTGCTACCAAAGCCTTGTGGAGAAAGCGTATCACGATGCTCACTACCCTTCTGATTAACGACATCAAAACCATCACCAATTTCAACCCCTTTAACCGCATTAATGCTCATTAAAGCATGCGCAATATCTGCGTCAAGACGATCAAAAACAGGTTCACCTAACCCAACCGGAACACGAGTCGCAACGACTTGAATTTTTGCTCCGATAGAGTCACCTTCTTTCTTTAGATCACGAATCAGTTGATCAAACTCAGCTACTTTATCGACATCAGGGCAGAAAAAGGCATTGTTTTCGATTTCATTCCAATCAACTTTTTCAATAGACACACTGCCCATTTGTGATAAGTAAGCACGGATCTCAACACCAAATTCGTCTTTTAGGTATTTTTTAGCAATCGCGCCAGCTGCAACTCGCATAGCAGTCTCACGCGCAGACGAACGACCACCTCCACGATAATCACGAACGCCATATTTTTGATGGTATGTGTAATCTGCATGACCGGGCCGGAATTTATCTTTGATCTCTGAGTAGTCTTTCGAGCGTTGGTCGGTATTTTCAATCATAAGACCAATCGATGTACCTGTGGTTTTTCCTTCAAATACACCTGACAGAATTTTAACCTCATCCGGTTCACGTCGCTGGGTAGTATAACGTGATGTTCCTGGTCGACGGCGATCGAGATCCGTTTGTAAATCAGCTTCTGTAATTTCTAAACCTGGAGGACATCCGTCTACGATACATCCCAGTGCGATACCGTGACTTTCTCCGAATGTCGTTACCCGAAAATGTTGTCCGATACTGTTTCCTGCCATTACTTCCTCAAGTTTTTTCTCACCTCGCTGACAATTTTAAGCGTGGTGTTTATCAATTAATCATGGATTCATAGTGGCGTTATTACGCTATGATGTAAAGCCCGTTTTTGATGGAAGTAACAAATATACCCAAGTGACCTCAAGAATCAGAAGCTGATCAATTTGAGAACTTTTAACCTAGTCGGTGGCTCTTAATGTAGAAATCATGCTGACAAAACCTGAATAAATATCAAAAAATCATACTACAAAATCATATCCTTTCATCATAAAAAGCCTGTAAAAACCCATCAATATCACTTTTTATAAAATCATCTAAATAATATATTTATTAACAAATTGAATCTTAGCCCACACATTATAAATGCATATTCAAGTATACAAACTTGAAGCTTCGGTATCTTTGAATATGCAAAAATAAGGCTATTTGAACATAAAGAACTAATGCAAATAACAAAATCATCGAAATACAAGGTTTAGAAAGGTATGAAACCAATTATCCCAATTGAACAGTATACATCAGCGACCCGCTCTGAAGCGCCATCCTCCAGAGTTCAATCAGCAACTCTCAGCAGCCTGTGTAGGTCCCTAGATAAGAGCGATAAAGAGATCACATATATTGGTAGTAGACTAGTCCTAACCGAACCAAGCAGACTTCGGGTCTCGAAAATCACTCATACTCAACAGCAAATGCAGGCAATAACAAAGATAGTAGATGCGGTAAAAAATCAGTACAAGTGCAGTGCTACTGAAGCCAAGAATATGCTTAAGGAAGTGCAGTCTGACCCTAAAAAAATCACGGCATCACAACTCCATACATTACACGAAAATATAGAGAATAAACTAAAGAAAGAAGAAACGAAAAGTAAGGTTGACCTTGCTGTCTATCTAACTGGAAAACTCACAATTGGAGAAGAGGTTGATAAAGAGTTACTAGACGACCTTAAGAAAGCAAATGACAGTGTCAATAAAACGCGAGCTCAGTTGTTTCATGGTCAAGGGAATGTAACCACTAACCTCAAAAAAACTCAAGAGCCTTATTGGCGTCTCAATTTTTCTCGAAACTATGCCCGTCACTTTGGCTGTCACACAGAAACATTGGCAAAAAAAATGGGTAGCGGTAATTGTGGCGAACATGCAAGTCTCACCTTCACCAATCATGCTGCAACACTCAAAGCGGGACAACAGTTACATAGAGTCAATGGCGCTGATGGCTTTGATCATGCTTGGGCTGAAGTAAAATTAGCAGGAGACCAACGTATCATAATGGATGCTTGGGCAACAGGGCCTGCAGTCTTGTCTGAAGACAGTGCATTTAGCCGACGCCCAAAAGATAGAGTAGTAAATAAAGAACTTACATCGAGACAAGCTAATCAGTATCACAAAAGTATGATGGATAAATATGATAAGCTTCATAAGTCTGAACACAAAATAGAATCACTCTGGGACCGAGAAAAAAAATACTATGAAGCTCAAGATATCAAGATCGATAAAGATTACGCTTGGGCTCCAACACCTGTTCTCAACGAAAAGTTTATGAAGAACGTTAAGAGTCAACTGAATAGTAAAAACGTACTGTCAAAGCTCAACAAAGAAAAAGCTGAAGCTAAAAAGGAAGGGTTACGAATCCATAAAGTCCGTGAAATACACGTAGACAGAATGATAAACTTAGGGAAAGAAATTAAAACGGTTGGAGCATTACGTTCTTTAAAGATGGACTTGAAGTCATCTCTTGAACATAAAGGTAGCGTGATCGAATCTCTAGATAAAATGACAAAAAGGTAAATTACGCACGACTTGTAAGTTCATCTCACTAAAACACCGAGCTTTTTAGGCTCGGTGTTTTTGTATTTTAGTACTCAATTTAGCTTGCGATTAAAGCTTTTTTCTTGAGCCTAATATTTTGCGGAGTGACTTCGATTAACTCGTCGTCATTGATCCATGACATTGCCTGCTCTAAGCTCATGCTAAATGTTGCTTTCATCGCATAATGCTTATCCGCAGTTGTGCGCCATACCCTAGCAAGTTGTTTACCTTGACGACAGTTTACCCACAAATCTGATGGAGAATTTGCCGTTCCGATTATCTGGCCTGCAAAAACTTGCTCTCCATGCTTAATCATCATCCGACCTCTGTCTTGTAAATGCGCTAACGAGTGGTTAAGAGCTTTGCCTGTACCGTTAGAAACCATCACAGTCTCTTTACGCTGACCAACCTTTGCCCCGCATTTTTTATCAAAACCGTCTTCTTCGGTATGGAGACTAGCGGTTCCTCCGCTTAAGTTATTAATGGCATGCCTTAAACCTAAAAAGCCTCTCTTAGAACCTCTGAAGATAAGCTCATTTTGCCCGTTATCCAAACGCTCACTGGATAACAAATTCGCTTCCCGTGCTCCAAGCTCATTAATAACAGCGCCCAAATACTCACTTTCGCAGTTAATAAAGCACTTATCGTATGGCTCTTGTCCATCAGGAATCGATGCATCATTAAGAACTTTCGGACGAGAGATACAAAACTCTTTCCCTTCTCGACGCATATTTTCAATAAGGACACCTAAGTGCAATTCGCCGCGACCAATTACCTCAATATTAATGCCATCTTGTGCATCTTTTACTCTCAATGCCGCATCGTAAGTTGCTTCCATATGCAGTCTTTCAGCGAGTGCTTTGGACTGAAGGACCGCTCCTTCTTTGCCTGCAAACGGAGAGTCGTTAACACTAAACTGAACACTTACCGACGGTAAATCTACTTTTAATTGCGATAATTCAACATCACTGCCCTTTGTCGTAATCACATCAGAAATTGAGATATTTTCAATACCACAAAAAGCAATAATATCTCCAGGCAAACCCGTTGAGATATTTACTCGACTCAACCCCTCCGAGTGAAATAGCTCTCTGATCACACCAGATTTATCAACGCAGCCTTTTCTCTTTAAGACGACCTTTTGGCCTTTGTGAAACTCTCCAGATAAAATTCTACCTACACCAATAAGACCTAAATAAGGTGAATAATCAAGCTGATGTACTTGTACCACTGGCTCATTGCCATCTCGTAATTGAGGAGCACTCACTTTATTGATCATCATATCTAGTAATGGCGCCATTCCGAGCTGATCATCAAACGATCCAAACGCATCGTAAGAAAACTGCTGTCTTGCACTACAAAAAACAGCCTCAAAATCTAATTGTTCAGTGCTAGCACCTAATTGAATCAATAAATCATACACCGCATCTAATGCACGCTGTGGATCCGCTTCTTTACGATCAACTTTATTCACAGCAATAAGTATTTTAAGACCATTTTGAATCGCTTTTTGAGCAACGAAACGGGTTTGTGGCATTGGTCCTTCTACTGCATCTACAACGATCAGTGCTGCATCTGCCATATCGATAACACGCTCTACCTCACCACTAAAGTCAGCATGTCCAGGAGTATCAATAATATTAATTCGATGCTCTTTCCAATTTACCGCTGTCACTTTAGATAAGATCGTGATGCCTCTCTCACGTTCTTGGTCATTGGAATCTAATAATAACTCTCCATTACACTCTTGACGTGAAAGCGAAGTTGTCTCGCGCAATAGAGTATCAACTAAAGAGGTTTTACCATGATCGACATGAGCAATAATAGCGATGTTACGTATATTTTCATGTAGCATTATCTAGGGTCCTCCTAATAATAAATTTATCTTTTAAATATCATTATGGTTCTTAGGCACAATATTATCTGATTTTTTTACGCCTCATTACTGACATTGAGACACTAAATGATAAAAAAAAGACAATTTAAAGTTTAAGTTAATAATCTGTATAAATATAAAGCAAGCTTTACAATTGCTCTGGACAGTTAATCATAGGTAAAACAAAAACACCGAGCTTTTGGGCTCGGTGTTTAAAATAAAAGTTCGGTACTTAAAATAGAAGCTGACTGACAAGAAAGGTAAGCACGATTAAAACAGCTTTTTGTGCACACTTTATAGGCTGCAGAATCATCACAGCTTAGCCGCGGTGGCTAGTCTTTATACAGCTTAAACTCTTCTGCACAATCAACAAGCTGATCACGCGTCAGCATAAAAACACCATGACCACCATTCTCAAATTCAATCCAAGTAAATGGAATGTCTGGATATTGATCCATCATATGAACCATAGAGTTACCAACTTCACACACAAGAATACCACTGTCTGTTAAGTAATCTGGCGCATTAGCAAGAATACGACGAACCAATTTTAGGCCATCAGTACCTGCTGCAAGCCCTAGCTCGGGCTCATGTGTAAATTCATCAGGTAGACTATTCATGTCTTCTTCATCCACATACGGTGGATTAGACACGATGAGGTTGTATTGTTCTTTTGGTAGGTCACGGAACAAATCAGAACGGATTGGGAATACTTGTTGCTCCATACCGTGATCTTGAACATTCTGCTCAGCAACTTGTAATGCATCAACTGAAATATCAATCGCGTCCACTTCTGCATCAGGGAATGCATGTGCACAAGCAATCGCAATACAGCCACTGCCAGTACATAGATCCATAATTCGAGTTGGCTCTTCTACCAACCAAGGTTGGAACTCAGCTTGGATCAACTCTCCTATAGGAGAACGTGGCACAAGTACACGGTCATCAACGAAAAACTCAAGGCCGCAGAACCATGCTTTATTGGTTAAATATGCAGTTGGTGTACGCTCGTTGATACGCTTAACGACGCGCTCAACAATGCGAAGACGTTCGCTGGTCGTGAGTCGAGAGTTTAGTACGTGCGGAGGCACATCAATCGGTAAATAGAGTGTTGGTAGGATCAGCTGAACGGCTTCATCCCAAGCATTATCAGTGCCATGACCGTAAAAAAGATTAGCGGCATTAAAGCGGCTTACCGTCCAACGAATCATATCTTGAAGAGTATGCAGTTCTGATACCGCCTCTTCTACAAAAATCTTATCCAAAATTGCCTCCGAAAAGCGCTACAATACTGCCATAAACTTACAAACATAAAATATTTACCCAATGAGCAAAAAAGACACCGAACATGATGACGATTTCGCCTTGTTTAAAGATGAAGTAAAAGGCGTAAAAAAGTTGCAACAGGATACCATAATCCAACAACCAAAAAAAAATACTAAACAAAAAGAAATCACACGATCTTCTCGTGAAGCAAGTGATGCTGAGTTTTACTTTTCTGACGAGTTTGTCCCCCTACTTAATACTGAAGGGCCCACTCGATATGTAAGAGATGACGTCTCTACCTATGAGGTAAAGCGTTTAAGAAGAGGCGTATATGTCCCTGACGTTTTCTTAGATATGCATGGCATGACCCAAAATGAGGCCAAACGTGAGCTTGGTGCCATGATTGCTTACTGCATAAAAAATGAAATTCATTGTGCCTGTGTACAACACGGCATCGGTAAGCATATTCTGAAACAAAAAGCTCCGCTTTGGTTAGCTCAACATCCAGATGTCATGGCATTTCACCAAGCACCACTCGAGTTTGGTGGTGACGGTGCTCTTTTGGTATTGCTCTCCATCCCAGAGAAGTAATAATATTATTACAGTACGGGCAGCAACCCTCTGCCCGGCTTAGTTTTTCTGCCTCAAGCAACTTAGAGTCTAGAAACTCTTTAAGGTGTGATATGCCATAGTATTTCACCGCTTTGTGTTTGCGGATCAAATTCGATACACACCAAACCTGATGTTGGAAACATTGGTGGCGTCATGCCTTTGACAAATTCTGAGATAAGGTAACCGACTAAAGGTAAATGGGATACCAACAGGAGTGATTGAGTATTTTCAACCTCAATCAGAGCATTGATGAAATCAAAGACTTGGTCGGACTGGCCATAAGGTGTGATGTCTTCACACGTTTCAAGACATTTAGCTGAAAAATGTGTGCTGATTTCTTGCCAAGTTTGCTGTGCTCGAATGTACGGGCTGACCAGAACTTTGTCAAATTGAGCAAAGCCTCGTTCTTTACATACTTGGGCAACAACTTCCGATTCAGCTCTGCCTCTTGGGGTCAGTTGTCTTTCTGCATCGGAATTCGCGAATTGCTCTGCTTCACCATGACGCAATATAAATATTTTCATGTAATTTCCTAAGTAGACCCCGCGACCACGAGGCTGCGTATTTTATTTAGTCGCATGAACTCGAATAACTATACCCAAGTGACTCCAAAGATGACACTCTCACTAAAAATGCATCTTAAAGTTGCTTGGGTATATATACTCAAAAAATCTCGAAAATACAAAGTAACACTTTAAAAATTTAAGCATAGCTGTAAAAGTCATTATCACTTAAACTTAAGTCATCTTTTTAAAAGAATTAAAGTTTAAAAACCATAAATTCAGTATGTTAGCTATTGCATGAGGAAGCTTAAATATTAGATGATTCCTTAAACTGATACACTCAAGGCTCACAAAAGTGTTTGAGTAAAAATAAACGACTGTGTTATTAATTCAGAACACATAAAATCCACACTCGCTTATCTTCAGTATTCAAAACATTAATAATACCTAACATTATTATGCTTCTATTCTCCAGAACCGTTGTTAATTAATGTACAAACTTTGCATCGCATCATTCGAGAGTCATAATTACTTAAATAAAAAATTTGGAGACACCCCGTGCACCAAAGCCCAAACGATTACAACCAATACCGTTACTTTACGCTTAGTAATGCGTTACGTGTTTTGTTGGTTCATTCCGACACAGCACAACAATCAGCAGCAGCTTTAGCTGTCAATGTTGGGCATTTTGACGACCCCATTGAGCGCCAAGGATTAGCTCATTATTTGGAGCACATGCTCTTTTTAGGTACCAAAAAGTATCCAAAAACTGGAGAATTTCAAAGCTTTATCAGTCAACACGGCGGCAGCAATAACGCGTGGACAGGAACAGAACATACTTGCTTTTTCTTTGATATTACGCCTAATGCATTCGAATCTGGATTGGATCGTTTCAGCCAATTTTTTACAGCACCACTTTTTAACGAAGATGCTTTAGACAAAGAGCGACAAGCCGTTGAGTCAGAATATAAGTTAAAAATTAAAGATGATTCACGTCGCCTTTATCAAGTTAATAAAGAGTTACTTAACCCCAAGCACCCTTTATCGAAATTTTCTGTCGGCAATATTGAGACATTAGGCGATAAAAATGGTCAATCCATTCGTGATGAAATCGTCGCTTTTCATCATCATCAATACTCTGCAGATTTGATGACACTCACCGTGATTGGCCCACAACCCTTAGATGAACTTCAGACTTGGGTAGCCAACATGTTTAGTGGTATTCCCAACCATAACCTCAACGGAAAAACCATTAATGAACCCATCAGTTGCCAAAGCAGCACCTCTGTTATAGTTCATGTTGAGCCGATTAAAAATCTGCGCAAATTGATTCTTACGTTTCCATTACCCAGTATGGAAGCTTACTATGAGATGAAGCCACTCTCTTATCTTGCCAACCTCCTCGGATATGAAGGTGAAGGAAGTTTAATGCTGCAGCTTAAAAACAAAGGATGGATAACCTCATTGACTGCTGGAGGAGGAGCAAGTGGTAGCAACTATCGCGATTTCACGGTCAGTTGCACTTTAACACCATCGGGAATCAAGCATACAGACCATATCATCCAAGCGATTTTTCAGTATATCGAGCTAATAAGAGCAAAAGGGCTGGATGCATGGCGTTATCTTGAAAAAAAAGCCGTATTAGAATCCGCTTTTCGCTTTCAGGAACCTTCTCGACCCATGGATCTTGCCAGCCATCTTGTCATTAATATGCAGCACTATAAACCAAGCGATATCATCTATGGCGATTACAAGATGGCTGGGTATGATGAGGACGTACTCAACACATTACTTAATCTTCTCACCGTCGACAATCTAAGAGCAACTTTAGTTGCAAAAGGGCTCAACTATGACCGTTGCGCAAAGTGGTATTTTACTCCTTACTCAGTGATCCCCTTTAGTGCAGAGCAAGTCAAACTCTACCGCCAAACCGATCCCAATTGGTCATTTCAGTTACCTGATAAAAACCCGTATATTTGCTATGATCTTGACCCAAAGCCACTCGAGAATAACGGCTCACTTCCTGAACTCATCGAAGATTTAGAAGGATTTCGTCTATGGCATTTACAAGATGATGAATTTAGAGTCCCTAAAGGCGTCGTTTACGTCGCGATTGATAGCCCACACGCTGTGGCGTCAGTGCCCAATATTGTTAAAACTCGCCTCTGCGTAGAAATGTTTCTTGATTCACTGGCCACCGAAACCTATCAAGCAGAGATTGCTGGTATGGGCTACAATATGTATGCTCATCAAGGAGGCGTAACCCTCACCTTATCGGGGTTTAGCCAAAACTTGCCACAATTACTGCAAATGATCTTAAACCGCTTTCAAGATCGTGATTTCAACCCCGAACGTTTTGATACCATCAAACAGCAGTTGATAAGAAATTGGCAAAACGCCAGTCAAGATCGCCCAATTTCGCAGCTTTTTAATGCACTTACTGGGTTACTTCAACCTAATAACCCTCCACACTCCGAACTTTTGGCAGCACTTAAAGATATTGAAGTAGATGAACTCCCCGCTTTTGTGGAGGCAATTTTGGCAGAGCTACATGTTGAAATGTTTGTCTACGGCGATTGGCAACGCCAACAGGCTCATGATATGGCAAAAACGTTGAAAGATACCTTACGTGTCAAAGAGCAACGCTACAAAGAATCATTACGCCCTCTCGTAATGCTCGGTGAGCATGGTAGCTTTCAATATGAAGTCAATTGCAACCAAGATGACTCTGCCATTGTCATGTACTATCAATGTGAAGATACTGATCCCTGCAGTATTGCTCTCTATTCGTTAACAAATCATTTAATGTCTGCTACTTTTTTTCATGAAATACGAACCAAGCAACAACTAGGTTATATGGTTGGTACCGGGAATATGCCTTTAAATCGCCATCCCGGGATTGTCTTGTATGTTCAATCACCTAATGCTTCACCGACGGAATTAGCAACATCCATCGATGAATTTCTAAACGCGTTTTATATGGTGTTGCTGGAACTTAATGATTATCAATGGCACAGCAGTAAGCGTGGCCTATGGGAGCAATTTTCTACCCCTGATACCACTCTGAGAGGTAGAGCTCAGCGATTATGGGTCGCAATTGGTAACAAAGATGTTGAATTCAATCAACGAGAAAAAGTATTAGCCGCACTAAAAACATTAACACGAGTGGATATGATCCGCTTTGTAGTGGATGAACTGAAACCCCGTACAGCTAATCGATTAATCATGCATTCACGAGGTGTGAAACATCAACCAACGCAACACATGAATCTTGGACAAGACATAGGTTCTATTGAAACATTTCAGATACTACCAAAAGATATAAGCTTAGGTTAGATATGAAAAAAGCTGCCATCGCAAGCTTTTGAACCATTCACTAGTTAAACTAGGCGGCGAACCATGGGCCGCCTAGTTGTCATTACGAAATTTTTACAAACATTCACTCATCGTAAAAAAGACGACCTTCACCAGCACGTGTTAGTAGCCCATCACAAGGTGCGAAACGCTCACCATATTTAGTCGCAAATTCATTCATTTTCTCAACCAATTCTCTTAAGCCAAATTGATCCATATAATGAAATGGGCCACCAAGAAATGGAGGAAAACCAATGCCAAATATCGCACCAATATCACCATCACGGGGAGAGCGAATAATACCGTCGTCCAAACAGCGCACCGCTTCATTTAACATTGGTAAAACACAGCGTAGTGCAATCTCATCGCCAGATAGCTTAGATTCTGGGTTTAAGTTCAGCAGTTTATAAACGGACTTGTCGACGTCTTTCTTTTTGCCTTTGTAAGTATAAAAACCTTTTCCACTCTTACGCCCTTTTCGACCATCATTCAATAATGTATCGAAAACATCTGGGCCTTTAAAGCGTTCACCCAATTCTTTGACCATAATCGGCATGATCTTGGCGCCGATATCGACACCGACTTCATCAAGCAACGCAATCGGACCAACAGGAAAACCAAAATCGAGTAAAGCCCCATCTAGTTTCTCAATTGGCTCATTTTCCAACAAGATCAACGCAGACTCATTCATATAGGGCGCAAGTATTCGGTTAACGTAAAACCCCGCTTTATCTTTGACAACAATCGGAGTTTTGCCCTGTTTTTTTGCCAAGGCAACTACAGTTGCGATGGTATTTTCAGATGTCGTTTCGTGAGGAATCACTTCAACCAACGGCATTTTTTCTACTGGACTAAAGTAATGTAAGCCGACAATATTCTCAGGTCTCTCAGCCTGTGCAGCGATTTGATAGATGGGCAATGAAGATGTATTGGTTGCAAAAATAGTACTTTGCTTGGCATACACTTCTATATCTGCCACCATCTGTTGCTTCAATTCCAAGTCTTCAAATACCGCTTCGATTACAACATCAACTCTATCAAAATGATTAAAGTCGATACCGCCTGTCAGTTGTAGCATTTTTGCTTGCACATTCGCCTTGGATAATATGCGACGTTTGCGCTGTTTTTCTAGAAGTTTGTAATTATAATTAAAGGCGTTTAACACACCATCATTACTCACATCTTTTATTCGAACAGGCAACTTGGCTTTAGCCAAAGAGACATAACTGATCCCAGCCCCCATTAAACCACCACCAAGAACACCTATCCTGCAAGTAGGCGTTGGGTTGGCTTGAGCGCCGTTTTCTTTTTTCATTTCAGTCGTTGCAAAGAAGATCGAACGAAGTGATTTCGATTCCGGGCTCATCACTAACTCACCAAATCGTTTGGCTTCAAGTTCTTGTCCCGATACAAATCCTTTTTCCAGCCCTAATTGAATTACTTCCAAAATAGCCTTGGTAGCAGGATAATTTCCTCGTGTTTTTTCATGAGTTTTCTTAGTCGCTTGCTCAAACACTAACTTACGAGCTAAGCCATTTCCTGACATTAACTTTTCTTTGGTAGATGTTTTCTTTTGGCTTCTTACTTTACCCTTTTCGATGAATTTTTTCGCTACGTCTAATAAAATAACTTTTGGTACGCAGGCATCTACAATCCCCATTTTTTGCGCTTTTTTAGCACGAAGTTGCTTACCCGTTAAAATCAAATCTAGTGACGGTAATAAACCAATTAGACGAGGCAAACGCTGGGTTCCTCCTGAACCTGGCAAAAGACCTAACTGCACTTCTGGTAAGCCAAGACGTGTTTTATTTGAATCCGTACATACTCGATAATCACAAGCAAGAGCTAGCTCTAAACCTCCACCTAAGCAAGGGCCATGGATCGCAGCGACAACAGGATAAGGAAGATCTGACAGTTGCTGAAACAATTGTTGACCTTGCTTAGCCAGTATTTCAGCTTCATCTGCTGTTTTGCAAGCTTCTAACATCCGAACATCAGCACCTGCAACAAAGTTATCCGGTTTAAGAGAATGGACAATCAGACCTTTAATACTACTGGTATCATTTAGTTGATTAAAGATTGTCAGCATTTCATCACCAAAAGCGGCTTGCAACGTGTTCATTTTTTCGTTTGGAGCGTCAATGGCCAGCCAAGCAATGTTTTGCTCATCAACGGTTAAACTCAATGCATTTTGCTTGCTCATTACTCAACCTCCAAAATTATTGCTGCACCAAGTCCACCAGCAGCACATGCAGTATTTAATGCCAGTCCCCCACCTCGACGTTTTAATTCTCGAAGAGTTTGAGTCATCATCCGAGCTCCAGTTGCTGCAAACGGATGACCATATGCAATAGAACCACCAAGGACATTAAATCTATCCATATCTATTTCACCAATTGCCTTAGTCCGTCCTAGATAATTTTGAGCGAATGTATCTGAAGCAAACATTTTAACGTTTGCTAAAGCTTGAGCAGCAAACGCTTCATGCATATCGATTAATGTCAGGTCAGATAAAGCTAAGCCGGTATTGCTTAATACTTTTGCTGTGGCATACGTTGGCCCCATCAACATGTCTTTTTCAACGCCAATTGCAGAAAAGGCATAACCACGAACAAAGCCTAGAATTTCCATCCCTAACGCTTGAGCTTTCCCTTCTGACATTAGCATAATCGCAGCTCCACCGTCGGTTAAAGGGGTGCTATTGGCAGCGGTCACACTGCCATATTCGCGATCAAAAGCGGGACGAAGTTTTGTGTAACCTTCTAATGTTGAATCGTGACGAATATTATTATCTTCAGAGATCCATTGCTTATAAGGTTCTGGAAAAGCCGTCATCACTTCATCTTGAATTTTACCATCACGCCAAGCCTGAGAGGCCAGTGTGTGAGAACGGTGAGCCAGAGCATCTTGATCTGCGCGGCTAATACCATGCGATTTAGCCATCTGTTCTGCCGTTTGCCCCATAGATAGACCTGTCGAGTATTCTGCAACAGCAGGAGGAACTGGCATCAAGTCTTTAAAGCTCAGTGTTTTCAGTAAGTTTAACTTTTGCCCCAAGGTTTTGGTTTTACTCAAAGCCAAAAGGTTTGCTGCTAAGTTTTTAGAGACACCAATTGGCACAACAGAAGAAGAGTCCGCACCACCCGCTATCCCAATTTCTATGCTGCCAGCCATAATACTTTCTGTAATATTCACCGCAGACTGGAAACTGGTGGCGCACGCACGTGTAACACTATAAGCATCAGTATGAATATTCATACCTGTACCTAAAACAATTTCACGTGCAATATTAGGTGCTTCTGGCATCTGTATTACTTGACCAAATACAACTTGATCGATCAATTTTGGATCGATATCAGTTCGCTCAAGCATTTCATTAATTACCATCTTACCCAGATCTACTGCAGGTACTTGGCAAAATTCTGTACTTTGACGAGCAAAGGGAGTTCTCAGCCCTGCTACAATGGCAATTCGTTCACCTTGACGTGTTCTTACTTCCTGCTTGCCCATATTTTCTCCTTTAAACAAGAGGTCTGACCTGACAACAGTGTAATCAAAATGTTAAATGTTTCAAACATGTGTATGAATAAACGTGATACGGACTGTTTTACAACACTATCAAATAATACCGGGATGTCGGCATACTAATACAATGGGCTGCTGTAATGAACCTAAAAGCGTGAAAAGATGGCCAATTGATTTCAAGGAATTTGAGTATGAAAAAAGGTAATTTTTGAATAAAAAAAACCACACGATTAAGTGTGGTCAAAGTGATGATAAAACAATTTAGATAAAATAATCATATTATGATTAAGAGAAAGTAAAGTCAGCCTTCAAAAAGGAAGTCATCTTGCTCAACATGCTGGCCTATTTAGACCAACGAGATGACATGGACGACTATAACCTCTTCACGAATTCAGTTTTTGAAATAGATCAATTTTAACTTAAAAAGCGTATGGCTAATTCACTACAAAATCATTAGCTGTAAACCTAAAGGACTCGGTAATTATGGCTTAACGAATAAGCCCGATTTCTTAAATTTCAAAACAACCAATTTTGGTTAAAGAGCTTAAAAGAAGTGTTATTGACGCTAAAACCATTAAAAATGTTAAAGTTTGCTTCTATATCAAATAAACTCTCCGATAAAGGTTAAATTTACTTTTCCCCATCACTTTTAATATAGAGCCAAAACTCTAGAATAATCATTTTAACTACTAAATTGGGCAATTTAGGCAGCATTTTTACACATTGAAGCAAAAAACCATCCAATTGACTGACCTTTATGGGCTAGTATCAGACACGTTATTGGTTGACTACCCCAACGCCAATTTTACCGTTCCAAAAGACAAAACTAACAAGGAATAAATAATGCGTCTATTTAATAAGACTCTCTTAGCAGTAGCCGTTACCGTGGCATCAAGTCAAGCCATGGCAGCAGGCTTTCAGTTAAATGCTCAGTCTGCAACTGGTCTTGGTCGTGCTTTCGCTGGTGATGCCGTTATCGCCGATAATGCCTCAGTAATGGCAAGAAACCCTGCCGCCATGGCTCTTTTCGATAAAATGGAGTTATCTCTGGGGTTCGAAACAATAACCACCATGATCGACGTTAAAAATGCGAAATATTGTGGCATTAGTTGCCAAATGGCTATAACTCAGCCAGTAGATTCTAATTATGATGATGCTGGTGATACTTCCATTGCTCCTAATATTCACCTTATTGTGCCAGTCAACGAGCAATTTGCTTGGGGTGTCAACGGTTATTCTAATTTCGGTACAAAAACTGAATTTAGCGACAGTTTTATCGCAAAAGAATACGGTGGTCTAACCGATGTGAAAAGTGCCAACTTTGGAGTAGCAGGCTCTTACCGACTTAACGAACAATGGAGTTTTGGCGCTGGCTTGGACTTAATTTACGGTCAAGGCAGTATGAAACGTACAGCCAGTGCGGATGTGCCTCTCATTGGTGGAATGGATCTCGTAAATGTAGAGAAAGCAGATGGTTGGGCATTAGGTTTTAACCTCGGTACCGTGTATGAGTTGGATGATCATAATCGCTTTGGTTTGTCTTATCGCTTTAGCCCTGAGATGGATGCAAAAGATGATAAAGGACAAAAAATCGTACTTCCGCTGCCTGATATGGCTGAATTTTCAGGATTCCACAAGCTAGAAAATACGCAGTTTGCGGTGCACTACTCTATCCAGTACATTTCTTGGAGTGACTTTGATCAAATTGCTTTTAGTAACCTAAAAGGCTCTCCACTCGGTTCAAAGTACAACAAACAGTACAAATGGCAAGACGGCTGGCATTACTCTTTAGGCGGAACCTACTACCTCAACAACGACTGGACACTGCGTGCTGGTTATATGTATGACACCAGCGCTCAAGACTCATTGACCTCGGTCTCAGTACCAGATTCTGACCGTCAATGGTTTTCTGCTGGCTTTACCTACCACATCGATAGTGAGTCTAATTTCGACCTAGGCCTAACCTATCTAATGGGCAAAGATGTTAAAGTAAGTGAGTCAACACCAAGCCCAATAGGCTCTGGAAACTTATCCTCTCTATCAGCAACCACACGTGCTGATGCTATCCTGTTTGGCTTACAGTACAGCCGCAGTTTTTAAGAGGTTAATATAATCAACCCTAATGAAAAAGGCTGGAACTCCAGCCTTTTTATGTTCAAATATGTTCCGAAGTTTAGAACTCTTCTTCTAAATACTCATCTAAATAAGCTTCTTCTTCTGCATCTTCTTCGTCCAGTGACTCAATCTCCGCTTTAAAATCCTGCCTTTGCAGGTAGGCATCACGAGTAAGAATATAAGGATCAGGGGAAGAACGTAACTGTGCTTCTTGAGGAACCACTAATGCTCGTTTTTCTAACCCTTCAAATACCCATTTGCCTAAACCTGTCCAGATATTCAGATAAGATAATGGAACATACATACCATCAACAGTATCTGTCGTTTTTCTTAGCGTGTAAGGACCATAGCCTGGCAACATCAAGTAAGGGCCATTTCCTACACCATAGTGACCAACTGCGTCACCAAATGCTTTATTGTCATTTTTGGTAATACCCGCAGCCGTAGCAATATCAATTAAGCCAAGTAAACCAAACGTGGAGTTAATCCAAAAACGGTTGAAATGATCCACTGCTCTTTCACCATTTCCCATTAATAGGTTATTTACGATACTTGAAGGCTCGTCCAGATTAGATAAAAAATTTGCAATGCCTGCTCGAATAGGCACAGGAGTGTAATCCACGTAGGTAAGAGCAATAGGTCTCACAAAATACGGGTCGAGGTAATTATAGTTAAGATCCCACATTGTGCGGTTAAAATCTTCAAAAGGGTCATAAACATTTGAGGTAATGACATTTCCTTCCGCATCTGTTACCTGTTGAGGAGCACTGGAACAGCCCACTAATCCAACAACCAAAAACAGCAAAAGAAAGGAGGTAAATTTACGCTGCATTCTTCGTTCCATAACAATGGTTAATAACCCAAGTACTTTTCATATAGCTCATTCCAATGCGATCTGAAAAATACTTGGGGAGAAAAACAAAATACCAGTCTTGCAACTGGCATTGGTTATTCTACTGTATTGTGGGACTGCGTACCACATAAGGGGTTAGAATAATGTTTGGTAAGCGTGAATTTTATATATCAAACAAGCCTATTTTTGACACCATTAATATTGCTGATCAATGGTCACTGCAACAGGTTGTCTAAATTCAAGTATCTTACTTTCACCGTACCAATCATGATCACGAGTAGCCACATTTCCATCTGAATCAGCTCGCACACGAATGATAAATTTTTCTAATGACGAAAGTTTCTGGCCCTCGAGCATGGAGTTCCTATCGTCTAAGACAACGGTGCGCGGAAATGATCCCAATGGATATCGAGCAGCTGCAACAGGCATTGGTGAACCATCGGCTCGATGAACAGAAACGATCAATGCAGCATCAGGATTCAACTGGGCTTGAGGCGAAACACTAATTTCGACAGCAATACTTTTATCACTCAAGTCTGAACCGGCAATCTGCTTACGAGCACTTTCAATACTGCGTTGCAACATTTGATAACGAGGATCGTCAGCACCAATCATTTGCTGCATGAGACTCCAGTACTTAATCGCAGCAGGAAAGTCTTGTCGCTCAAACGCATCAAAAGCCAGCAGTGAAAACACCTTTACGTCGACATAATCTTGCTGGATCAGTCGACCAAGAACGGAACGAGCCATATCTCGATCCATCTCATCTTGTGATAGCATCAAAGCCTGGGCATAGCTTAATTGAATATTTGTATTCTCAGAGTCTAGCGCGTATGACTTCTTCATCGCTTGTACCGCGGTTGTTACGTCACGATTCGCCATTGCAACACGCCCAAGCAACATCCACCCCGTTTCATCTTCTGGTTGATAATGCAGTCGGGTGCGTAGTGCCAAAGCAAGATCAGCTAGCTCATCCTCACTCAAAGGCGTTGCCGATGAAGATAATAGCTTCTTAGACAACTGTGGTAAGTTCGAGTTTACCTCTTGCCATTGAACTACCTCTTGAGCACCACCAAAGCGAAGATACAAACCGTAACTCATCAAAACAGTTAGTAATAATGCAGGTATTAACACGGCTTTAGGTGAGATATGAATTTCTTTACCCTGTTTATCATGAGGAATATCATCAAGTAATGACTGCTTCAAGTCAGAAATAAGCTCATCTTGATTCTCGACTAAGCCTTCATTAGTTTCTTCAGCCAGCTCTAACAAACGGTCTTTATAGAGTGCTTTGTTAAGTTCATCACGTAAAACATCGTCATTGTTGCCCTTTTTTTTGATGAGTGGCAACGCCACTAAAATACAAGCAACCAACGTAAGTAAAACGGTAGAAATCCAAAATAGAGTCATGACTTCGTTTCTCCGTTGTTTTCTTTCTCAAGCAAAGACTTTAAACGCGCTTCTTTTTCATCGCTCCATTGTGTGCTGGAATCTAGTTTGCTGTACTGTTTTGCTTGGCGACTACGCCTTATAATCATCCCAAAGCCACCTAAAACGACCATAAGAGGACCCAACCATAAGATTGCGGTAGCGAAGGTAAATGGCGGGTTATACGTTACAAAATTGCCATAACGAGCAATCATATAATCTACGATTTCTTGTTTGGACTGGCCATTTTTCGTCATTTCATAGACTTTATGCCGTAAGTCTTGTGCCAACTCAGCATTGGAATCTGAAATCGTATTGTTCTGACATTTAGGACAGCGCAGGGTATGCCCTAATTCTTTGAACTGTTGCTCTTGCTCAAGAGTGTCAAATTCATATACTTCAATCGCAGCCTGTGAAATGAAAGACAGGGATAGAGCTGTGAAGGTGATTAAGAGAAACTGTTTCACTGTTTTGCCTCCTCAACCAATTGATTATAAAGAGGCTCTAAAGTTTCCGACCAATTCCGTGGGTTCACATCTCCAACGTGGCGGTAACGAATAATGCCATTAGAATCAATAATGAAAGTTTCGGGCGCACCATACACTCCTAAGTCAAGACCCAGCATGCCGTTGCCATCAAACAAGCTAATCAAATAAGGGTTGCCTAGCTCATTTAACCAACCAACGGCTTTATTACGATCATCTTTATAGTTCATGCCAATGATCTTAACCCCTTGACCAGCTAACTCATTAAGATATTGGTGCTCGGCATAACAGGTAGGACACCATGTAGCCCAAACATTCAGTAATAGAGGTTCACCTTTAAAAATCGCCTGATCATATTCTTTACCTGGCTCAGCTAAGTCTTCCAGACGAAACTTAGGGACCGCTTTTCCGATCAAAACAGACTCAAGTTTGGTTGGATCATCGCCATCTTGATTACGAAGCAACTGCGTCGCAAAAATGCCAGCAAGCACTAAGAAAGCGAGAAGCGGAATAAACAATATTTTCTTACTCATTTGCTAATGCCTCCTGCTTAGCGGGCTTACGGAAGCGATAGCGTCGGTCAGAAATAGCCAACACACCTCCCAAAGACATGATTAATGCACCCGCCCAGATCCAGCGAACAAAAGGTTTGTAGTAAATCCGTACTGCCCAAGATCGACCGTCATCAAGCCTTTCTCCCATAGCAACGTAAAGATCTCGCGTAACACCACGATCAATCGCCGCTTCTGTCATCATAGATTTTGCGGTGCGATAAAACCGCTTCTCTGCATGTAATGTATTAATAAAACGGCCGTCGTGATTGATGTCAAAATCTGCAATATAACCGTCATAATTAGGACCATCTTTGTCACGAACTCCCGCAAAAAAGAAGTCATAACCTTCGGCTTGGAAAGACTCTCCAGGTGCCAATCTAACATCACGCTCGATACTATAATTTTGTACCATACTAATACCGATAATGGTCACAGCCAATCCAACATGACCCAGCATCATCGCCCAGTGACTGCGTGGTAACTTACTAACACCAGAAGAGAATTTATGTCGATGTGTTGCTCGCTCATACAACTCGAACCCATGCATCGCAATGATCCAAATAGCCATTATCCAACCAATGTAGGCCATCATAGAAAAGAAATCAGCGAAGAGATAAACACATACGGCGGCTACACCAAAGGCAAGTAAGCCTGAAATGAGCATCGGTTTAATCAGCTTTGATAGATTATCTCTTTTCCAGCGAATCAATGGGCCAATCCCCATCAGGAAAGCAAAAGGCATCATTAACCACGCAAAGAGCATATCGAAGAACGGCGCACCTATCGATACAGAACCCAAGCCAATTTGTTTGTGTACCAAAGGCAACAATGTTCCAACCAATACCACCACTAGGGCTGCAATAAGAATTATGTTATTGCCCAACAACACATTCTCACGCGAGAGCAAAGCAAAGTTTCCTCTGACACGGATCGCTGCGCCTTTCATTGCAAATAGCAATAGTGAACCACCAATAACGAAGACGAGGAAAGCAAGTATAAACATACCTCGAGCAGGGTCAGAAGCAAAGGCGTGTACAGAAACTAAAATACCAGAGCGCACCAAGAAAGTTCCTAGCAAACTCAACGAAAATGCTGAGATCGCCAGTAAAACTGTCCACGCTTTAAATGTGCCTCGTTTTTCAGTTACAGCAAGTGAGTGCATCAAGGCAGTACCCGCTAGCCATGGCATAAAGGAAGCATTCTCGACTGGGTCCCAAAACCACCAGCCCCCCCAACCAAGCTCGTAATAAGCCCACCAAGAACCGAGAGCAATACCCAGAGTCAGAAAAACCCACGCAGCAGTTGTCCATGGGCGAGACCAGCGAGCCCATGCTGTATCAAGACGACCAGTCATCAGCGAAGCAATAGCAAAAGAGAAAGCCACTGAAAAACCCACATACCCCATATACAACATAGGAGGATGTACAATGAGCCCAGGATCTTGCAACAATGGATTTAAGTCACGACCATCAACGGGAAAATATGGTAATGTTCGTAAAAATGGGTTGGAGGTAATAATGATAAATAGCAAAAACCCAACTGAAATCATCCCCATGACTGCAAGTACTCGAGCTACTGATTCTTGCGGCATCCCTCGGCTAAACGTCGCCACAGCAACAGTCCATCCCGCTTGGATAAATACCCAAAGTAGCAACGAACCTTCATGCGCACCCCATACTGCTGTTAGTCGATAATACCAAGGTAGTTGACTATTAGAATTACTGGCTACGTATTGGACAGTAAAGTCATTACTGTAGAAGCACCAAGCTAGGATCGCAAAAGAAAAAAATAGCATGATGAACATCGACCAAGATAATGGTCGAGCTGTATTCATCAACATGGTGTTATTATTCGAAGCACCCCATAGCGGTAAAATACTAAGTAATACTGCCATAGCTAGTGAAAGAATCAGGGCAAAGTGACCTATTTCAGCAATCATTGCTCACTCCCTTGTTTCTGTTCTTCTGTATATTGCAACGGCTCATGAGACTTCTTCATCGCTTCCGCTATTTCTGGTGGCATGTATTCTTCATCATGTTTTGCCAGCACTTCGCTTGCTTTTACCGTAGTGGGATTTTCGAGGACACCTTGTGCAACAATCCCTTGGCCTTCACGGAATAAGTCAGGAAGGATACCTTCATAAACGATTGTTACTATAGGACCCACATCACGAAGCTCGAAACTCACTTTTAAAGACTCAGGGTCTCGACGCACTGAGCCTTTCACTACCATACCTCCAATACGTAGGCGTTGCCCAACTTGAGGTTTGGTACCATCAGGCTTACCGTTGATTAGTTCTGTTGGAGTGTAAAAGAGATCCATATTTTGACCTAAAGCGAATAACATAAGGCCAATTGTTGTCCCAATCCCAATGATAATCGATAATGCGATGGCTAAACGTTTTTTGCGCCTTGGATTCATAGCGTGTTCTCCATATCTTTCGCTGCCTCAATTCGCGCTTGACGTTCCATTTTGAGTTTCACTTCTTTAAACAAAGTGCGGCTACGACGGATACTCACGCCAGCCAAAATCAGCATCGATAAGAAGGTAATAGCAAATGCACTCCATACATACGCTGCATATCCCCCCATGTTAAATAAGTCGCTCAGAGATTCAAAATGCATGATGTAATACCTCACTGAGTTTTTTCAATCGCAAGTTTACGTACCCAAGGGCGATAACTTTCTTTACTGATAATTTCATTGCGGAAGCGAATCATAGTGATCGCAGCAAAGAAAAAAGCGAAGCCAAAAATGTTCGACAGCAAAGGCCATAGCATGTTGGATGAAATTGATGGTTTCTCGAATTTTGTAATTGTTGCTCCCTGATGAAGGGTGTTCCACCACTCAACTGAAAAGTGGATAATCGGTAAGTTAACAACTCCGACCATAGCCAAAACTCCCGCTGCCTTGGCTGCTGATTTTTGGTCATCAAAAGCGTGATATAAGGCAATAACGCCCAAATAAAGAAAGAGAAGAATTAATTCTGATGTTAATCGAGCATCCCATTCCCACCAAGTTCCCCACATCGGTTTACCCCATATAGCACCTGTTAGAAGAGCAATAAAAGTAAACACTGCACCAATTGGAGCCATAGCTAATGCTGCCAATTCTGACAAGCGTATTTGCCAAACAAAGCCGATGAAAGCAGCAATGGCCATCGATAAATACACGCCCATCGACCAAATTGCAGCAGGGACATGTATATAGATGATTCGAAAACTATCACCTTGCTGATAATCTGCAGGGGCAAAAGCTAATCCCCAAATAGTTCCAATCGACAAACAGACAAGTGCTAACCCAGCAAACCAAGGTAGGAGCTTACCACTCAATTGATAAGCGGTTTCAGGTTTGGCATAAGGATGTAACCATTTCCACATGTTTAGTTCTCGCTCTTACTTCAAGAATACTATTTAATACGGCAGAGACCGTAGCAGTGCTTGGAGAATAATTCTTTGATCGAGCACCATATATTTGTATTTTTCGTGCTAGTTCACACTAATTCTCAAAGATGCACTGATAGCAAAAGGGGTCAATGTCATTGCTGCAACCAGCATCGCACCTAAAATTGCTAACTGACCGTTATACGCCATACCCAGTGAAGCGGCATCAATTGCAGCAGTCGCAAAGATCAGAATTGGAGTAAATAAAGGTAAAAGCAGTAAACTCAATAGCACCCCTCCCTTTTGTAAACCAACGGTCAGTGCAACACCAATAGCGCCAATAAAACTTAATGTAGGTGTGCCTACCATCAGTGTAAATACAACCGCTAACCAAGTATTAAAATCTAAGGATAATAAAATGGCTATCAATGGGCTGATCAAAATCAAAGGCAAACCAGTCAGCAGCCAATGTGCGATTACCTTTGAAATAATAACAAGTTGCAGAGGTATCGGCATCAGCATCATCTGCTCTAATGCACCATCTTGAAAATCATCTCGAAATAGTCGTTCCAATGACAATAAAGCAGACAACAAAGCCGCAACCCAAATAATGCCCGCAGCAATACGTGCTAATAAATCACCGGCTGGACCAACTCCTAGAGGGAAGAGGGTAATCACAATAATAAAAAACCACAGAGGATTGAGGATATCGGCTTGACGACGAAATGCGATCAGCAATTCGCGTCGAATAATGGTCATCATCGACGAAATCATCTAGTCACCTAGCTTAATTTTTCTGAGAAGAGGGTTATCTGTGAACATATCTTGATGGGTAGTGAGTATCACAATCCCTCCTTGTTGTGTATGGGCTAAAAAGAGAGACTCCAACACTTGAACGCCTTGTTTATCTATTGCTGTAAGGGGCTCGTCTAAAATCCATAAAAGCTGATTACTTAGCCAAAGTCTGGCTAGGGCAACGCGACGCTGTTGGCCTGCAGAAAGTTGACCAACCAATACGTCTTCTCGCCCCGCGAGCCCGACTTGAGCCAATACAGAAAACAGTGATTCATCAGAGGTCGGGATATTATGAATGGCTTGATAGAACTTCAAATTTTCTAATGCCGTCAAATCTCGCTTAACACCTGTTTGATGACCTAAAAAGAGCAAATCCTGATGAAAAACATCCCTGCATTGTTCAATCTGCTCGTCTTTCCACTTGATGAATCCATCATCTCTGTCTGCTAAGCCTGCAATGATTCGTAGTAACGTCGTTTTACCCGTACCATTGCGCCCTTCAATTTGAACCAATTCACCTGATTTAACTTCAAATTTTAGGTTTTCGAATAGAACCCGCTCATCACGAATTGCAGTAAGGTTAAAGACTTCTAACATAGAACTTCAACTAAAAAGTGAACGAGAACTTATACTAACACAGCTTTGTAAAGACAAAATAGGACAACAAAACGTTGAAGTGAATGACCCGGTGGCTTTTTGCTCATTCAATATCACAAATCGCACATGTTAATTGCTATACCGTTTCAAACTGAATTTAAAAAAAAAGAAGCCTCTGCTTCTTTTTTATTTACGTCGACTTCTAGGCCGATGAGGATAATCATCGAAAGGTTGGCCACTCAAAGGAGGAATTTTTTCTTCACCGGCTAACTTTTTTTGTAAAGAAAGCATAAGTTCAGCTTCTGCTTTTGGTAACTCACACTCTTCTATAAGTTCATTGATGTCAGCTCCTAACTGGACCATTTTGGTCGCTCTACTATAGAGTCGCCCATCAGTATCCGCATGTTCTAACTCTCGAGTGCGCTCATGAAGGTGTTGCAATTCATTTTGCTGCTCTGTGACTTTATTTCCCAAGCCAACAACAACTGAACGTAATTCCAACAACTGCTTACTCAACTTTTGACATTCTTTATCACTATTTCGTGCTCTAATGCGTTGTTGTTCTACTTGTCTTCGCAGCCCTACCCTAATGCGAAGAATTAACAAAAGAAGTACGATAAAAACCAATGATAGTGCACCAACAGCAATAAGCAGTAAGTGCAAAGAGGGATAATCAGACATTGCCTTTCACACTATTAAAGATGAGCCATTTCGTGCCATTCATCATTGCTAAGTAACTTATTTAAATCAACTAAAATGAGTAGGTTTCCGTCTCGGTTACTAACACCTTGGATAAACTTCGAACTCTCATCTGTTCCTACCGATGGCGTTGTGTCAATTTCTGAAGAGCGCAAGTAAACAACCTCTGCAACACTATCCACTAATATACCAATAACTTGATGTTCAGACTCAATAACAATAATTCGAGTGTTATCTGTCACTTCACCTTCCATCAGATTAAAACGTGAGCGGGTGTCAATCACTGTCACTACGCTACCACGTAGATTAATGATACCTAAAACATAGTCTGGAGCACCTGGGACGGGTGCAATTTCAGTATAACGAAGTACTTCACGGACTTGCATCACGTTAATACCGTATGTTTCTTCTTCCAATTGGAACGTCACCCACTGAAGTACCTCATCATTCGATGCGTTTTTCTTCATTTCTACTTCAAAAGCTTGAGACATAATTAATCCTTGTTAATATCGTTCCCGACCAAATTCTAATTCATTGCTTTGACATCTAAACCTGCGTCCAGCATCTCTATAAGTGCTTGGACATGAATCAAAGCACACATTTTTTCTTTTACCATACCCGCTAACCAAGGGCGTTTTCCTGCTTTTTCTCGCCAACGAACACTATTGGCACAGAGTTTTTCTGTGCCTCTGAGTTGATGACTTGCCAGTCCCCACATGCTCTCTCCGAGTATGATAATATGTTGGTAATTGGCTTTGTAATCTTCATCAGCTAGTTTATCTGCCATGACCCACTTTGCTGTATCCACCACATCAAACTGTTGTTCTCGGCTCATTTGAAGGCCTAAATACCAAGCTGGCCGTCCAATCAGATGACTCAGCTCTGCCATTTGGTGAATCCCCCCAAGTTCATCGAGTGGGACTGCAAACATGATGTTACTCACTTCAAAGTACAACACTTGAAAATCTTCACTACGGTAAGGGCTTTGCCAATGTTCACAAGGTATTACTTCCGTTTCTCGTGAATTTTGCAAAATCGTTGCAGATTGATCCTCTGTGTCAATCTTGCTTGTTTCGAGTAAGATAGTCTCGGACTTAATAGCAATGGAAGATTCCGTTTTTAGTGATGCTATCGTCGATGGTTCAATCTCCGACATATCCCATTCTTGGATTTCTTCTACGACGCGAATAACGTCGGTATTATTTTCGCTTTTTAGCTCAACCTTATTTTGTACAGAAACATCTTCTACTTCACACAGAGAAACAGAGTGGTGCGATTCAAGATCTTTGAGTAAACGCTGCACACCTTCTAAATTTGGTGGGTCAACATCATATGCATATACTTCATGATATGACTTAAAGTTCTGTGTCGAGCCTTTCCGCTGCTTTTGTGGCTCTGGCTCTGGCTCTGGCTCTGGCTCTGGCTCTGGAGCATGTTGTTGCTTAGCAACAACGTCAAATTCTTCGTGTATTGTAGGCTCTTCATCTAACAATGCATGAAAATAATCATCAAGAGCTCGCTCACTCGAAAGGATATTTTTATTGCTCATCAAATGATAACCTCTGCAAGTAAATCAGAAGTTGTTTGTAAGCAAATACACCACGGCTTCCTGATGCAAAGTGTGAAGCAGGCAAACGCTTCAAACTTGCATCCCTAAATTTGGTATCAATTGGAACAGCAGAAGTCCATACTTGATCTGGATAATCACGCTTCAGCTGGAGAAGTGTCTGTAACGAAGCTTTGGTTCGTTTATCATACATCGTTGGTACAATCGTCACTTTAAACACTGTTGGTCTAGACTTTTGCATGATCGTTAAAGTACGGATCATTCGCTCTAGCCCTTTCATTGCTAAAAATTCGGTTTGAACAGGTATCAAAATACGATCACTGGCTGCCAATGCATTGACCATCATCACTCCTAAAATAGGTGGGCAATCAATTAATACATAATCATAATCTTGTGATACTGAAGCTAGGGCACGTTTCAAGACAAGGCCCATTCCGCCTCGATTACCCATCACACGGTCGAGTGTAGCCAATGACATATGAGCCGGAATAAGATCCATTCCTTGCAGCTCGGTTTGTAAAATTAATGGCTTTACCGTCTCTCGAGAAAAGCTGCTTAACTGAAATAAGTCAAATAAGCTAAAAGTGAGACCATCTGAGTCGTAACCAAGATAGGTTGTCAGTGACGCGTGAGGGTCAGTATCAACCATCAAAACACGATGGCCTTTTTGACTCAACAAACCTGCTAAAGTCACCGTTGATGTTGTTTTCCCAACACCACCTTTTTGGTTAGCTACGCTCCAAACGATCATGTAATTTCCTACCCTAAGCCTACTTCAATTAGCATTCGTTCAGCAATCTGTTCAAGCGGTATATCTTCGGATGAAATTCCAGCTTTAGCGACAGCTTGTGGCATACCATAAACGACACAACTTTCTTCATCTTGCGCCCAAATAGTTGAGCCTGCTGCTTTCAGCATTCTCGCCCCTTCACGCCCATCCGCACCCATGCCTGTAAGCACTATTGATAATACACTTTCGCCAAAGATCTTTGCTGCAGAGCCAAATGTCACATCAACGCAAGGTTTGTAGTTCATCCGGTCACCACCATCAATAATACGAAGGCGCGCAGTTCCAGCTCTCCCATCAACCATCATTTGCTTACCACCTGGAGCCAAATAAGCAACTCCGGCTTGAAGAACATCACCATCGTTGGCTTCTTTAACTTGAATCTTGCACAATGAATTCAAACGACTTGCAAACGCCGCTGTAAACGTTGCGGGCATATGTTGAATCAACAAAATGGGATGTGGGTAATTAGCAGGTAAGTCTGCCAATATTTTCTGTAACGCAACAGGGCCTCCTGTTGACGTTCCTATTGCAGTAAGACGATATTTTTTACCTGAAGCTCTACACTTTTTCAAAACAGAGCGATTATATACAGAAGTTGATACCGTGTTAGTTCGAGCGACAGAACGTTCCAATGAAGTACACTCGGTGACATTTTTTTCCGCTGTAACTACAGGCTTGACTATTGATCGACGTATCAAAACACGCTTTGCCGCAATTTGGATAACTCGCTGCTGTAATAGTGTGGTTGCCTCGTCACGATTTCGAGCGATATCTTCAAATTTCTTGGGTAAAAAATCCAAGGCACCAGCATCTAATGCCTCTAAAGTAGCCTTAGCCCCATCTTGGGTTAAAGAAGAAAACATTAAGATAGGTGTTGGAGATGATGACATAATCTCACGTACAGCAGTAATGCCATCCATTACCGGCATTTCAACATCCATCGTGATGACATCAGGCCTTAAAGTTTGTGCTTTTTCTATTGCTTCTCTACCATTTACGGCAACATCTATCACTTCAAGACGCGGATTTGAGTTAATGATCTCGCTTACACGACGACGGAAAAAACTCGAGTCATCAACAACCAGTACTTTAATCGCCATTTTTGTCCTCTGTAACCTTTAACTTTCTATTTCGCTTAAATACGCGAAGCTGCAGCATACTGCTTGAGTAAATCTGGCACATCAAGAATCAAAGCGATGTGACCGTCACTGGTTATCGTTGCTCCGGCCATACCTGGAGTTCCTTGCAAAAGATTATCCAGTGGTTTAATGACGACTTCTTCTTGTCCGATTAATGTATCTACAACAAAGCCAACACGCTGACTGCCGATCTGGACGATAACAACATGACCATGGCCCTGCTGCTTTTCCAATCGAGGTGACTTAGAGGTCAACCAGTTCTGTAAATAAAATAATGGAATGGATTTATCACGAACAATGATTGTTAATTGCCCGTCAACCACATTCGTTCGACTGAGATCCAAATGGAAGATTTCATTCACCGATGCTAATGGTAGCGCAAAAGGATTGCCACCTACACCAACCATAAGTGTTGGAAGAATTGCGAGAGTAAGTGGTACTTTAATTGTGATCTTTGTTCCTTCTCCCAACTTAGAATCAATATCAATTGAACCATTCAGAGTATTGATCGCTGTTTTTACAACATCCATACCAACACCTCGGCCAGAGATATCAGAGATCTTATCTTTGCTTGAAAAACCAGGTGCAAAAATCAGATTAAAACATTCTTTATCTGATAAACGTGCGGCAGCATCTTCATCCATCATACCTCGTTTGACGGCAATACTTCGTAACTTTTCAGGATCCATACCGCCACCATCATCGACAATGGCTAAGTTAATATGATCACCTTCTTGTGAAGCGGATAACGTTACTTTACCTGTTTGGGACTTTCCAGCTCTGGCACGATCATCTGGCATTTCAATCCCATGATCGACAGAATTTCTAACCAAGTGAATCAAGGGATCGGCTAATGCTTCAACCAAGTTTTTGTCTAGGTCTGTTTCTTCACCGCGCATTTCCAAAACAATATCTTTGTTTAAATTACGTGCCAAATCACGAACAACACGAGGGAAACGTCCAAACACTTTTTTTATCGGCTGCATCCGCGTCTTCATCACTGCACCCTGAAGATCAGCAGTCACAACGTCAAGATTAGCTACTGCTTTTGACATTTCTTCATTGTTGCTACTTAAACCAAGGCTCAGCAGACGGTTACGAACTAAAACCAACTCACCTACCATATTCATAATCGTATCGAGAGTGGATGTATCAACACGGACCGTTGCTTCAGCTTGTGTTTTTTTAGTTGGCGAAGCTGCTGTTTTTACTTCTTCTTTTGTTGTCACCGGTTTAGGTTTATTATTGGGTGCCGGAGGTACTTTAGAAGCTGGTTGAGACGATTCTAGTCTAGATTCAATTTGAGGGACAGCGTTAGCGGATACTGGCTTAGTTGCAAAATCCAGTTCTTCCACCGATGGTCCTTGGCCTGTACCGTGTAATTCATCTAATAGCTTTTCAAACTCATCATCAGTCATGAAGTCACTACCATTTGCATCACTTTCTAGTGCAGTGTGGCTTTTCTGTCCATCAACGCAAATCGCTGTTGGGTTATTCCCATTAGAAGGGCTTTTACCTATACCATGAAGTTCATCAAGCAAACTTTCAAACTCATCATCGGTAATATCACCATTATCAATGTCAACCGAGGCATCGACGTGCTTATACGATGTTGGAGCCACAGGTTGAACGCTAGGACCGCTACCTCTTCCGTGCAATTCATCCAATAACTTTTCAAATTCGTCTTGGGTAATATCATCAAGAGCACTAACGCTACTACTCACTTCCGACGCATCAGAGCCGGCTAAAGTTTCAGGTATGACAGGCTCTGAAATTATCGTTGCTACTTCAGCGAGCATAACACCTTCATCTTCTGATTCTGGTTTGCACAAGCGATGCAGCTCATTCAATAACTCAGGGGCGGCAGCTTCAAGCGCTTTCTGTTCTTGTACTGCTTGAAATTGCAAGTTAACAGTATCTAATGCCTTAAGCATGGTATCCATTAAGCTAGGTGTTACTGAGCGCTGACCATTTCGCAATACATCAAAAACGTTCTCTGCGCCATGGCAGGTATCTACCAATTCAGCTAATGATAAGAAGCCTGCACCACCCTTTACTGTATGAAAGCCGCGGAAAATTGCGTTTAGGAGATCTTTATCTTCTGGGTTATTTTCCAATTCAACTAGCTGTTCAGAAAGAAGCTCGAGAATTTCTCCCGCTTCTATTAAAAAGTCTTGAAGAATATCTTCATCTAAATCGTAGCTCATACGTTTCCTTTAAAATCCAAGACTGGACAATAAGTCATCAACTTCATCCTGTGATGAGACTGCATCTTCCCTTAATTCAGGGTTAAGGATTGGGCCTTCTGCTTCGCTGTTAGGTTTCAGTGTCGTTTGTAACGATTCAAGCGTTGTTTGCTCTTTAGGCTCCAAATTTGAGCTAGAAAATATGGTTAAAATCTCAATTAAACGATCTTCAACTTCATTAACTAAAGCAATAACACGACGAATAGTCTGACCCGTAAGATCCTGAAAATCTTGCGCCATAAGAATGTCTGTTAACTGACTACGCAATTCCGTACTATCTCCTTCTACCTGAGTCAACAAGTCATCGACCCGGTGGCAAAGCACCTTAAACTCTTTCAGCTCGATGTGACCATGCATAAGGGAATTCCACTGAGGACGTACTTGCAACAAACCATTATGCAAATTATCTGCAATTGGAAAGCAGTAATCTACGGCATCCATGGTTTTATTAGCTGCCTGCTCTGTTTTATCAATGACATATTGTAAACGATCTTTGGCATCGGGAATCTCTGCTTGCGCAATTTCACTCATACGCTGATCAATACTGAACTGTTTTAATGAATCATGAAGATCTCGGGTTAATGCTCCAACTTCATTAAACATTGGATTTCCATCACTTTCATAGATAGATGCCACCAGCGCATTGGCTTGGTTTTGTTCACCATTTTCTAGCATTTCAACGAGTGACTTCGCTTGCTCTATTGAGATCATGCTTGATAGACCCTTTTGCTTTTATTGCTTTCTTTGTTACTTTGATATCGCTGACATGAAAAGCCTCTGAATACTTTCAGAGTAGAAAGGTTTCAGAGCTGAAAGGTTTGAATGAATAAGCTAGGCTTATAAACGCTCAAATACTTTATCTAATTTTTCTTTTAATGTCGCTGCAGTAAATGGTTTAACGATGTATCCATTAACTCCTGCTTGTGCAGCTTCGATAATCTGTTCACGCTTTGCTTCTGCAGTGATCATAAGCACTGGGAGGTGCTTCAAAGAAGCATCTGAACGAATGTGCTTTAGCAGATCGATCCCTTGCATTCCTGGCATGTTCCAATCAGTCACGACAAAGTCAAAATCGCCTTTTTTTAGCATTGGCAGCGCCGTCAAGCCATCATCCGCTTCTTGGGTATTATTGAAACCCAAGTCACGAAGTAGGTTTTTTACAATACGTCGCATTGTTGAAAAGTCATCAACAATAAGGATCTTCATATTTTTATTCAAAGTTGCCTCCACTGAAGCGTAAATCAGTGTATTTAGTCATTTTTTGTCCACGCACTTAGCTTTGTGCGTAGACGTTGCATGGATTGGCTCAGTATCTGGCTAACTCGAGATTCACTCACTCCTAATACTTCACCAATTTCTTTTAAATTAAGTTCTTCGTCATAATACAACGAAAGAACTAATGCTTCTCTTTCGGGCAGCTGCTTAATTGAATCAACTAACGCTTGGCGGAATGATTCATCAGCGACGCCCTGAAAAGGATTACTGTCATCACTATTGTCTACCGGTGATATTACATCATCCGAGACGCCTAAATCTTCAATACCCACCAATTTTGCGCCGTTTATGTCGGTTAGAACATTATGGTACTGCTCTAAAGACATTCCGAGATGAGCTGCAACTTCTGCATCGACAGGTTCTCGGTTTAAAAGATTTTCTAATTCAGCAATCGCTTGATTTACTTCACGGTTGTACTTATGCACAGAACGAGGAACCCAATCCCCTTTGCGAATATCATCCAGCATTGCACCACGAATCCTAATGCCAGCATAAGTTTCAAAACTTGCCCCCTTAGAAGCATCGTAGTTCTGTTGAGCTTCTAAAAGACCAATCATTCCAGCCTGAATTAAATCATCGACTTGAACACTCGGAGGCAGACGACCCAGTAAATGATGAGCAATACGTTTAACCAACACTGAATAACGTTGAATAAATGCTTGCTGGCTATTCAATCTACCATGTTGATTATAAGTAATCGAACTACTCACCCAATGTATCCTCTGTAAATTCAGTACGATTAAGCAGCCTCTCTACAAAAAATTCCAAGTGGCCACTAGGCGATTTAGGCAACGGCCAAGTCAGTGCTTTGTTAGCCAAAGAGCTTATCGCTAAAGCAGCTGGTGAACGAGGAAAAGCGTCGACGACAATTTTTTGACGTTTCACGGCTTGTCTTACATTGTCATCTAATGGTACACAGGCGACAAGTTCAAGGCTGACATTTAAAAAGCGTTCAGTGACTAAGGTCAATTTAGCAAATACCCCCCTTCCTTCACGGTAACTTCGGACCATATTCGCCACCACTTTGAAGCGCTGTACTTGATGTTCTTTGCTCAAAAGCTTGATCAAAGCATATGCATCGGTAATCGATGTTGGTTCATCGCATACTACAACGACAACATCCTGAGCTGCTCGCGAAAAACTGACAACCATATCCGAAATCCCAGCAGCTGTATCGATTAATAGCACATCCATCTCGTCTTCTATACTGCCGAAAGCTCGGATCAAACCTGCATGCTGAGCATAAGAAAGTTCTGTCATGCTTTGTGTACCGGATGTGGCGGGAATAATTTTTATACCATAAGGACCTTCAACAATCGCATCTTTTAGTTCACACTCTCCAGCCAAGACATGCCCTAAGTTTCTTTTCGAACGAATGCCTAGCATAACATCAACATTCGCTAGGCCTAAGTCAGCATCGAGAACCATCACTTTCTTGCCTTGCCGAGCCATACAAATCGCCAGGCCTAGTGTTACGTTTGATTTACCCACGCCACCCTTACCTCCAGTAATTGCAATTACTTTGGTCAGGGAGGGCTGTGTTAAACGACGTAGGCCGCTTGCTTGATCATGTATCATATTCTCAGTCATAGTCATCTGTCTCTCTAGAGTCCTTCACTATCACTATTCCAAAAGTGGGGTTCACTCTCAGCCGACATTTCTAATAATTCATTTGCTTTCGCAACCATATATTTAGGTTGAGCCATTACAATATCTTCAGGTACACGCTGCCCATTGGCAATATAAGCCACAGGCATAGCATTCTGAATAACGACACTAATGAATTCTCCCAAACTGAGTGATTCATCAAGCTTGGTTAATATACAACCTGAAAGCGGTATACGCCTGAAATGCTCCAACGTTTCTTGCAGCACACGTCGTTGCGCAGTAGCAGGCAAAACCAAGTAACTGTGAATTACTTCACCACTCTCATGCATGAGAGTGTCTAGCTGCTCAGATAATCTAACATCTCGCTGCCCCATTCCAGCAGTATCAACTAAGATCAGTTTTCTGTTTCTTAACTGATATATTACATCGGCAAGCTCTTGAGAATCTTTAGCAACTCTTACGGGGCATCCCATAATCCTTCCATAAATAGAAAGCTGTTCATGTGCACCAATACGATAGGTATCTGTTGTGACAAGTGCAACATTGTCTGCTCCGTATTCCATCGCCGCTCGAGCTGCTAATTTAGCCACTGTTGTTGTTTTACCAACCCCAGTAGGACCAAGCAAGGCAACAACGCCACCACGTTTTAATATATCTTGCTTGGGGATACTAATTTGATCAGCAACTAATGATAATAATGCCTTCCAAGCTAGGGCTGGCTTTGTATCTTCTGGAATGTAGCATGCCATTTGATCAGCAAACTCTGAAGACATACCCATACGCTCTAAGCGTTTGATCAACATAGCTCGTAATGGCTCTCTCCTCTCAACTTCTTGCCACATCAAACCAGAAACTTGATGCTCTAGTAATCGACGAATGGAAACCATTTCGTCGTGCATATTTTCTAATTCAATTGAAGGCTGTGATGTTTCCGCCTTGCTACGACCACGCTCATAACGAGTTGGGTCCAACTTCGGCGTTTTACGTTCAGAATAGCTGTCTTGAGCAATTAATTTGGCTAACGGAGAATCTTGTTGCAAGAAGGCAGACTGAGGTGAATCATGACGATAATTTTCACGGTGCTTATTCTGCCTATGTAACAATGCAGATAATGAATCTTCATTTTCTGCAATATGTTCATCTGCAGCAGAGCTAGGACCGTTGTATTGCTTGAGTATGTTTGCAAAACGCTGAGTCATAGAAGAAGGTTTGTCTCCATCAGCACCACTTAAAGTGATTTTATCTTCATCCACACCACGCTGTTGAAAGCGCTCTTCTGTTGCAGGAGACATTTGCCTGTAGCCATCATAACGATTTGATTGGCCAATATTACGATTGACTTGTTTAGATACAGAGGTCGCTGCTGGTACTTGAGCATCGCTGTCAATGGCCGCGACAATTTCAACACCGCCTGCCACTTTTTTATTTGACATGATGACGGCATCCGCACCCAGCTCTTCTTTTACTTGGAGTAAAGTGGCTCGCATGTCTTTGCCAAAAAATCGTTTAATTTTCAAACTCTGGACCTATTCAGTGTTAAACGCGGTTAATTGCCCACGGCCTGTACAATTCTAATTTGTTTCTCATCGGGAATTTCTTGGTAAGACAACACCCTAAGATTAGGTATTGTGTTCTTAACAAATTTTGCCAGTGTGGAGCGTAATATGCCAGATGTTAGAAGCACCGCTGGCTCCCCTTTCAATTCCTGCTCCTGCGTGGCTTGACTTAAGGAAGACTGCAATCGCTCTGCTAGCCCAGGCTCGATACTTGCTGATTCCCCCCCCGAAGCTTGCATTGTTTGATGCAAAATTTGTTCCAGCTCCGGGATAAGTGTAATGACGGGAAGTTCTGGTTCTACCCCATTGATTTCCTGAACAATAAGACGCTTTAAACTGATTCGTACAGCGGCAGTCAAAATGTCAGGTTCTTGACTCTTACTTGAGTATTCGGCCAATGTTTGGACAATCGTACGAATATCTCGAATCGGAATCGCCTCATTGAGTAAGTTCTGCAGAACTTTTACCACTATTCCCAATTGCAATTGATCAGGAACGAAATTTTCAACCAGTTTAGGAGCACTACGTCCTAACATTTCTAACAAATTTTGTACTTCTTCATGTCCTATGAGCTGAGAAGCATTATTCGTCAGTAATTGACTTAAATGAGTAGCCAAAACTGTTGAAGAGTCAACCACAGTGTAGCCAAGAGCTTGAGCATGTTCTCGTTGTTCTTCACGAATCCAAACAGATTCTAACCCAAAAGCAGGATCAATAGTTGGCTCACCTTCAATCATGCCATAAACTTGGCCGGGATTAATGGCCAACTCTTGATCTGGGCGGATTTCAGCTTCACCTAAAGCAACACCCATTAATGTAATACGGTAGCTATTAGGTGTCAGTTCTAAATTGTCACGAATATGAACCGCTGGGATCAAGAAGCCAAAATCTTGAGAAAGTTTTTTACGTACTCCTTTCACTCGCTCTAAAAGTTCACCACCTTGGTCTCTATCAACTAAAGGAATGAGACGATAACCGACTTCAAGACCAATGGTATCAACCGGCTGTACATCGTCCCAGGACAATTCACGCTGAGACACCGCCTCGCCGTTTTCTTCACCTTTCAATGGTAACGCAGGCTCTTTGGCTTTCTGCTTTTGCTTTTTATCCAGCCAGTAGGCACCCGCCCCGGCAATAAACGCGAGAGATAAAAAGGCAAAATGCGGCATTCCTGGAACGATTCCCATAACACCCAGGATCGCTGCGGTAATCATCAAAGCTTTAGGATTGTCGAACATCTGAAAGACCAGCTGTTCACCCATATCTTCGTCTGTATTTTGACGCGTCACCATCATTGCCGCGGCGATAGAAAGCAACAGTGAAGGAATTTGTGCAACGAGACCGTCACCGATCGTAAGCAAAGTGTAAATCTGCATCGCTTGAGAGAAGCTAAGATCGTATTGAATAATGCCAATTGAAAGGCCGCCAATAATATTGATGAATAAAATCAAAATACCCGCAATAGCGTCACCTTTGACGAACTTAGACGCACCGTCCATTGAACCATAAAAGTCAGCCTCTTTAGTGACTTCAAAGCGGCGTAAACGAGCTTGGTCTTGATCAATCAAGCCAGCATTCAGGTCGGCATCGATCGCCATTTGTTTACCAGGCAAAGCATCTAGAGTAAAACGTGCGCTGACTTCTGAAATACGTCCAGCACCTTTGGTGACAACCATAAAGTTAATGATCATCAAGATGAGGAACACCACCAGACCAACCGCATAGTTACCGCCGATGACCACGCTACCAAATGCTTCGATAACATGACCAGCCGCCGCATCGCCTTCATGGCCATAAAGTAACACGACTCGAGTTGATGCAACGTTTAGCGCTAAACGTAACAATGTCGCGATTAACAAAACAGTCGGGAAAGCCGCAAAATCAAGAGGACGACGTGTATAAACCGTGACAAGCAACACCACCATGGCGAGTGCAATGTTAAAGGTAAAGAACAGATCGAGCAGAAAAGCAGGTATGGGTAATATGACCATTGCTAAGGTGGCCAATACCATAACTGGCGCTCCTATAGCTGGCATAGAGCGCGGTGAAATTCGCGGTATTTTATCTGCAAACGGCAGGTTTAACTTCATAGGTTGAGATATCTCAATCGGTCGAGTAGTTCATATGGCTTCATTCACAAGATGATAATGATAAAGTCTATATTTCTACGTGGCCAAACAGTGTTGCTATTGTTGATGATTAGAAACATTTAAGCAATCTATGGACCATTATTCACGACAAAATAATGACTATTCGCTCAAACTATTCGCACTCTCTTGAACAGAATGAAATTTATTATTCTGTAACTGCACGAATTATTTTTTAAACTGAGTCACTTTTAAGTCAAATACGAGAGTTTGTTTATCGTTCAAGGTTAAGTTTTGCTCGAAAAGCCAACTGGAGCTATACCCAAGTAACCTCAAGATACTTGGGTATAGGAGAATAAAGTACCCATTCGCACTTCCGAAAAAAGACTGACCTTAGTAACGATGTTCTGGTGGTATTGGTAAATCGTAGTCCTGAATTCTAGGCCGTCGCCCTCCTCTCTTACGATATTGCTTAAGCTGGAAAACAAACGCTAAAACTTGTGCCACAGCAGCAAAAAGCCCGTCAGGAATTTCTTGTTCAAGTTCAGTGGTGTGATAAAGCGCACGCGCTAAAGGAGGAGCTGGGACCAACATAATATCGTGCTCACGCGCGACTTCCCTAATTTTCATCGCCATATGATCTGTACCCTTAGCTATCACTACAGGGGCTCTGTCGGTATTTTGTCGGTAGCGTAGTGCAACAGAGAAGTGTTCAGGGTTGGTAATGATCACATCAGCTTGAGGAACATCTGCCATCATTCTTCGTTGAGCGGCCTCGCGTTGCAACATCCGAATCCGCCCTTTCACTTCAGGCTTCCCCTCTGTCTCTTTGTATTCATCTTTGACTTCTTGCTTCGTCATTTTTAATTGCTCAGTATGCTGCCAAATTTGAAACGGGATATCGATCGCAACAACGATAAGTAAAGAACAACTGATCAGCAAAATAAAATTCAGCAAAATATCCAGAGCATGAAAAATATTTTGTGGATAAACATCCATACTCAGTTGCATCAAATCTGTTTGAGATGAATGGATAAGATACATCGCGACGCCAGTCACCAAAGAAACTTTCAAAATCGATTTGATCAACTCCACCCAGCTTTGCATGCCAACCATACGCTTAAGGCCACTCAATGGGTTCATTTTCGATAATTTTGGCATCGCAGCTTCAACGGAAAAACTGACGCCTCCGACACCAGCGGCTCCAACCAAAGCAGCCACAAACAGGGTCAGCAAAATCAAAAACAATGGAAATAACAAGTCGGTCATTGCACCCAATGCGATATCAAGCAGCTTACCAACATCGAAGATTTCCTCACGTTGTAGTGAGAATAAGCGCCTCATAACCGCAAAAAAAGCGCGAGCTAAAGCCTCACCAAACCACATCAAAGAAACAGCACCCACGATCAATACTGATGCAGAAGCTAACTCTTTAGAACGGGCTACTTGCCCCTTTTCTCTGGCTTGCTGAAGCCTTCGGGGGGTAGCTTCTTCGGTACGTTCTTGACCGTCTGATTCCGCCAAAACGATCTCCTAGCAATCCAACCGAATAAGGCGGCAAATTTGCGCCTCACCCTCAGACCAAAGCAGCTGATAATGGCTGTATAAGCCTGTCAAAATATACCAGCACAGCAATAGACCCACCATTAACGCAAATGCAAATCCGAGTGAGAAGATGTTTAACTGGGGAGCAGCTCGCGTCATAACACCAAACGATAAGTTGATGGTGAGAAGAGCAATGATACCTGATAACGACATCGTCAATGCCGTTTGGAACATCAAGCCAAACCAGTTGGCCATTTCACGCAAGTCAATCGCATTTAACGACCCTGTACCGATCGGGATGGTCTTAAAGCTGAAGACAACCAATTGCAGCATTTTTAAATGGCTATCGGTAGCCAGAAAAAACATGGTCGCAAGAAACATAAATAATTGACCAAGTAATGGGGTGCTTTGCCCATTTGCTGGGTCCACCATTGAGGCAAAACCCAAACTCGATTGCATGCCCAGTATTTGCCCCAACAAAACGAACGTTTGAATGACAAATTGAGTCACCATACCCATTGCAACCCCAATAATAAGCTGTTCCACCACTGTCATAAAGCCGCGAAAAGAGAGCAGCTCGATAGTGTCAGGGACAGCAGGTATCGAAGGTGTAACGGCAAAAGTAATGGCTAAACCAAGGTAGAGTCGAATACGGGGTGAAACAAAGCGAGCCCCGGTCACCGTCATCACCATCAGCATGGCGGAGATGCGAGTATAGGGCCAAAAATAATTAGCCAGCCAGTCCAAAATAATATGGGTAGGATACTCCATGCGCGACTCTAATACAGTACCTGAGGGAGGCGTTCAATCAAGCCAAAGAAGTATTCCATTAGCATTTGCGTCATCCAATGCCCAAACAACATTAACGTCAGCAATGTAATAACTAAACGAGGTAAAAAGCTCAAGGTTTGCTCGTTGATTGAGGTTGCAGCTTGGAAAATTGCCACGACAAGACCGATCAATAAACTTGGAATGATGATGGCACAAACCATGATAAGCACCATCCACAGAGCATCGCGGAAAAGCTCGACAAACATTTCAGGAGTCATAGGTTCCCCTCTAATCTCTGTGCCAATCTAAAGAGCAAAACTGCCAGCCAATGTGGAAAGAATCAAATTCCACCCGTCAACAAGGACAAATAACATCAGCTTGAACGGTAATGATACAATCATAGGAGAAAGCATCATCATACCCATTGCCATCAGAACCGATGCCACAACAAGGTCAATGATCAAAAACGGCAAAAAGAGCATAAAACCAATTTGGAAAGCAGTTTTTAATTCAGATGTAATGAACGCGGGAATCAAAACAGCCATTGATACATCTTCCGGTGCTGCCACTTCTTCATCAGACATGCTAACAAACGTCTCGAGGTCTTTAACCCTAGTCTGCTTAAGCATGAAGGCTTTTATGGGTACTTGAGCCGCGTCAAACGCTTCACGTGCTGTCACTTGCTCATTTAGATAAGGTTGAACGGCCTTGTCATTGATTTCATTTAAGACCGGCGACATAACAAAAAAAGTCAAAAACAGCGCTATACCAATAATAACTTGGTTGGAAGGCGTTTGTTGCAAGCCCATCGCTTGTCGTAATATCGACATCACGACGACAATTCGAGTGAATGAGGTCATCAAAATAACCATTGCGGGCAAGAAGCCCAGCATGGTCATCAAAGCTAAGATCTGTAGTGTGACTGAGTAATCTTCACTCCCATCTGGATTGGTTGTCATCGTAAAAGCAGGAATGCCATTATTGACCGACATCGCTCGACTAGACCCAGTATCACTTTGCATGTTTTGTAGCGTCACGTTACTACCCGACGCTAAATCAGTCGGTAAAGACCCTACATCTGGCTGGGCAAGTGACCAAGCTGAGAACAACATCCCAGCCAGCAGAATCCAAACACTAAGAGCGACGCGACTTAAATTATCCTTTGTCATGTTTTTTTATGAGCTGGCTAAATTGACTGGCAAAAGTCGCAGTTTCAGATGCTTCTTCTTTGAGTGGTGATTCTAGTTTAGCTAAATTTTGAATTGATTGGCTGGTAATACCAATTAAAAACTGCTCTTCACCAACTTGGACTACAGCAATTCGCTCTTTAGTACCGACGGGGAGTTGAGTAACGATACGTAATCCTTTTTGTTGACCTAAGGCAGGAACTTTCATCCGCTTAAGCAGCCATGCAAGAAATAAAATAATACCAATGACGAGCACAAGAGAACCAAATGTAGTCGCTAAGTCCAAACTATCGGCACCGGTTGCCATTGCACAAGGTGAAGATAGAGTGCCAGCCAATGCTAGCCAATACATTCCCTTCTTGTAAGAGTTATTTACTGAGTTATCCATTTAGCGTAACTTTTTAATCCGTTCTGTTTGGCTAATCACGTCCGTAAGGCGGATACCAAATTTATCATTTACGACCACCACTTCGCCATGAGCGATCAACGTGCCATTCACCAAAACATCCAATGATTCACCTGCTAAGCGGTCGAGTTCAACTACTGAACCCTGGTTAAGTTGTAATAAGTTACGAATACTGATTTGCGAACGCCCGACTTCCATTGAGATGGTGACAGGAATATCCATAATAGTGTCCAATTTACGGCGTTCATCATCGGTAATAGGACTTGACTCAGAAGTATCGTTTAGTTCCTCTAATGGTGCAGCTAATACTTCATCTACATCCATTGAAGGTGCTGCTGAGTCTTCACTGAGTGCAGCAGCCCATTCATCTGCTAGCTTTTGATCATCACTAGATGTCATTTTTTCATCCTGCATAAAATCTTACAGCACTCTAATCTGGCCGTAAGTGTTGATTAATCATTAAGTTCATCATCATTATCAAGCTCAGAAATAATGTCTTTGCTTAAAAATGCCAAATCGGTTTTCACTATGTGTGGGCGCTCAATCTCTTGAGAAATTTGTACGGCCATTTTATCTTCAGAGCGCCCCATTTTTACACGGTATGTCGGTAAATCTTCAATAAACATAGTGGCATGCTCTGGCATATCAATCGGAATGACATCTCCGGGTTGCAGTTCCATCAAATCACGTAAAGAAATCTCTTTCTCCAGTAGGTTAACGCGAAAGTTGACTGGACAATCCATAATTTCAACTCGTAGGGCAGAGCTCCAACGAACATCGGTCTCCATTTTATCCGACTGAACACCCGCATCGAGCAATTCACGAATCGGTTCGACCATCGAATAAGGCATCACGACATGGAAATCGCCGCCACCTCCATCGACTTCAATATGAAATGAGCTAACCACGATTACTTCAGTGGGACTGACTATATTTGCCATGCTCGGGTTAACTTCTGAGTCTAAGTATTCAAATTCAACTCCCATGACGGGAGACCAAGCTTCTTTATAATCTTCAAAGACTGTTTTAAGTAGTAGTTGGATAATCCGACGTTCTGTTGGAGTAAATTCACGCCCTTCAATTTTGGCATGAAAGCGACCATCTCCACCAAAGAAATTTTCAACCAAGATGAATACCAAACGCGCCTCCATGGTAATTAATGCCGTACCTTTTAATGGACGAAAACGTACCATGTTGAGGCTAGTAGGCACATAGAGCGTATTTTGATACTCGCCAAACTTCATCATTTGAACACCATTGATTGAAACTTCAGCTGTTTTACGCAACATATTAAATAGGCTAATGCGCATATGACGAGCAAAGCGTTCATTAATCAGTTCAAGAGTCGGCATCCGGCCTCGAACTATTCTGTCTTGAGAAGAGAAATCGAAGTTTATTGCGCCTTCTTTTTGCCCATCACTGATCTCGTCAATGTCATCAACATCGTCAACACCATGTAGAAGTGCATCTATTTCATCTTGGCTAAGTAAATCAGTCACATATTACCTATTGGATTACAAAGTCTGTAAAAAGTACTTTTTCAATTACTGGTTTGCCCACCGCTTTCTTTAATGCAGCTTTGATGTCTTCAGAGGCGCGGTCGCGCAACTCAACTCGCCCAGTTGGAGAGCGAAGATGCTCGACAGTTGCCGAAGCAAACGTTGATAACAGGGCACTCTCAATCAATGGTGAATGATACCTGGCTAACTGCTCATTCTCGCTTCCACGAACCATCAATTGTGCATGAATTTGAACTAGCCTATCACGTTTATCACCTTTAGCATTGAAAATAAACGGTTGAGCAAGGTTCACATAAGCTATAGGTTCTTCCACCATATCCGCATGATCTGGCTGTACAGAGTCTGATTTTGATGCATCATCGGCACCCATCCAGAAAAAAGCCGCAGTACCACCTCCGATGAGCAAGGTTACTACTACAGCTAATATGATAAATAATTTTCTTTTTGAAGCGCCTGCTTCTTGCTGCTCTGCCATGAATATCTCTTTGTTATTCTTTATTTGTGGATCGTATTGTTACGCATAAAAACTAATTCCATCATGGTTTGAAGGTACATTCAAATCCAGATTGACTTCGGCCTCAAAGTTTTCATCCGTCTGGCCAGAAAAGCGCCGCTCTTGAGCACCTGCCTGTTGAGGATCTGCCTGAGTATAGCCGTTCTGTTGCTGGCCACTGCTTTGCTGCTCGACCGAAGAATCTGCAAGCTGCATGCCTTGCTGAGCAAACATCTCCCTCAAACGAGGTAATGTTTGTTCAATCAATTCTCTCGCCTGTGGATTGGATACCGTAAAATGTACATTAGCTAAATCATTATTCATTGCCATACGGATTTGCATTCGGCCTAATTCAGGCGGATCCAATCTGATGTCGAGGTTTTTGAGGTTTTTCGACATCATCATTTGAATTTTTTCAGAGACCTGATCTTCAGCCATCTCTTTCGTCATCAGGAGTGGTGATTGGACTTGCCCTGCTGCATCTATTTTGACTGCTGGCGATGTTAAGCCAGTTTGTTGATTCACAAGCGACTGGATCTGCCCAGCAAGATTAGACTGAGAGTCCGGTTTCTCTGCGGCCTCTGATAAAGATTGTAGTCCACTCGCCGTCAAGCCATCTGCGGTTAACTTTTTACTCATTATATCGGTCGATAATTTAAGCCCTTCTAGAGATTGAGCATTCGCTGGGAATGAAACCGAATCTGGCAAAGGCATCATCGCAGATTTATCTGCTTGGGTCTGCACGGTTGCGACTGGAGCCGTCTGATTTGCAGACGTTTGCCATTCATTATTTCCGGTAATGTTTGAAGAGGATCCTGAAACAGCAACCGATGAAGCATGACGAGTTAACCCATCATTCAGAGCTAATTTGGTCTCATTTGGTAATACACTCAATTGGGACAAGTTTTGTTCAGAAACATCAATGGAGAGCTCACCCTTATTGATAGACTCTAATACTGCTTGTTCTTGATCAGATAAAGGCTGGCCTTGTCCTAGTTTGGCATCAATTGTTTCTAACATCTTTAATGTAGTGGCACTTGGTAAGGAAAGGGCTTTACCTACATTACCCTGCTCTGATTTTGAAGCATGGCCTTCGGACAGTTCATCCACAGCCAGTTCGGATGTTTTATTCGCAGCAAATGGTGAATGCCAATCAATAGGAAGTGGTGACTGTGTGACATAGTCATCAATACTTAGATGTTCCGCCAAACCGTCATCATCGAGCTCTTCTTTTTTAAGTGTATCTAGATTTGCTTCACCATCCATTACCGGCATGTCTTGATCAAGAGGCAATGCCTTGCCGCCATTCATAACAGGCTTATTGTTTTGTAGTGTCTGTGAAGCTTGTTGTAATTGACCAAGCAACTGCTTCCCTTCACCCATCACACTTTTTGCTGAACTCAAGCTGGAGGGTAAAAGTTCTGTATCCGAACCCTCTAGATCCGTGGCGGCGAACTCGTCTTGGCTAAGTGCCACATTCGTATTCTTGCCCGCTACGAGTTCATCGCTATCCTCTGAAGTGATAGACTTTTCAGCCGACGGCTCATCTACAGCGTGTAAAGTTTCATCCCCTTTAACTGACTTAACCGATTCTGGACGCTGAGAGCTCGGCTTTGAATGTGCTCGGACTTTTTCTGTTTCTTGCGAACCACTAAACACACCAGCTAAAGTCTCAAAAAAGCCTTTTTTTTCTGTAGGTTCAGAGACAGTTTTAGCTACAGTATCAGACCCTGATGTTTTCGTGGTAGCAGACGCATTCGACATATTCACATTCATATAAAAACTCTTGTTATCAGGCGTACAACTCGTTTCGTTAAGATAACGTTTAAGGTCAAAGGTTATATAAACTCAAAGAGTAAGAGACAACATAAGACTCAGCATAAGTCACTTTTCTTGCAAAGAACTGAGTAGATTCAAAGCAATAATCACGCCAACTTAATAAAAGCCAGCCAATAGTGCAATCAATGCAAATTAAGTGATCTCTGTAGTTTCAAGGTGTATCCCTAAGTGGTCTCACTCTGAATCAAGCATCTTGAGGTCACTTGGGTATATACCATTAAGCACGAGGTTTCCGGCTATAAAGAAGAGTGGAAAATTCATCCATCTGTTTCTGTTCGATTCTCGCTTGTTCTATTTGCTCTTTTTGAATATGCTTTTCAACCATCCACTCGTAGGATTTACGTTCTTTACGCATATTAAGCCAATACTCCTGACAGTTAACAACCTTCTCTTTGAAATGCTGCTCTGCTTCTTTTTGTTTTGATAATGTCTCGTCTAATTGCGTCAGGAATCGGTTTAAATGACAGTATTGGCTTGCAGTAAGTCCCTCTTTGCCTCGATCAACCAATTGCTGACAATAATCCAAGCGGTACTGTTCAATTTGTTGTACTTGAAGATAGTAACCATCAAGTTCAGATTGAGCTTTGTTTAAAGATAATAATGCTTGGGCTTCTTTCTCTTTAGACTGTTCGAGTAAAAACCCCATAGTATTGTTCATAATTCAGCTCGACTAACCACTTAGAATGCTTTTAAGCATATTAACGCACATGTCATAGGGGACAGATTCTTTCATCTGTTGCTGTAAAAATTCATCCAATTTAGGCTTAAGAGTAAAAGCACCATCAATGGCAGGGTCAGTTCCCGGTTTATAAGCTCCAATAGAGACCAAATCTTGATTTTTACGACAGATCGACAACACTTGACGTACCGCTTTTGACATAAGAACGTGCTCTTCAGTGGTAATTTTTGGCATCACTCGACTGATAGACTTTTCTACATCAATGGCAGGATAGTGACCCGCGTCAGCCATTTCACGAGATAATACAATGTGCCCATCAAGAATCGCACGAGAAGCATCAGCAATGGGGTCCTGCAAATCATCTCCTTCGGTCAAAACCGTAAAAAAAGCCGTAATCGAACCCTGCTCGGCACTACCATTACCCGCCCGTTCAACAAGTGCCGGTAGCTTAGCAAACACCGAGGGTGGATAACCTTTTGTTGCAGGAGGTTCACCCACTGATAAAGCAATTTCGCGCTGAGCTTGGGCGAAACGAGTCAACGAATCCATCAGCAACAGAACATCTAAACCTTGATCACGAAAGTACTCTGCCACAGTAAGAGCAGTCTGACACCCTTTTAAACGCATTAATGGGGAAGCATCTGCCGGCGCAGCAACGACAACCGAACGGCGACGTCCTTCTTCCTCTAAGATCTCTTCAATAAACTCTTTGACTTCTCGACCACGCTCACCAATAAGCCCAACGACAACGACTTGAGCTGTCGTTCCTCGCGTCATCATGCCAAGCGTCACTGATTTACCCACCCCAGATCCAGCAAACAGGCCAATCCGCTGACCTTTGCCGACCGTCAATAAACCGTTAATCGATTTCAGGCCAACATCCAATGGTTCAGAGATAGGTTTACGAGCCAGCGGATTGATAGGCATAGCGTTAAATGAAGCACGGTGGTCCGTGTAAATGGGACCCAAGCCGTCCAGCGGTTTGCCCACACCATCAATAACACGACCGAGTAACTCCATACCAACAGGAAGCCCCACATCACTGGTTAATGGTGTCACTTTCGCCCCGGGCAAAATGCCCGTAATTTGCTCACTTGGCATAAGAAACAGATTCTCGCCAGAAAAGCCGACCACTTCCGCTTCCACCTGTCCAGACATCGTCTCGACTAAGCACAAGCTGCCAATAGGAGCTCGACACCCCGTCGCTTCTAACGTTAAACCAATAACACGCACCAATTTGCCAGAAGCAACAGGACGAACCGTCAATCCTTCAACTTTATAGTTTTTTAGTCGCTCAGCCAACGCGATCATGAGTTACTCATTACTTTGATGGCGGTTAGCTTCACAAAAGCTGTTTAGCACACTTTTAATACGATCTTCAATGCGATAAATAACACTGGATTCCCCCGCTTCAATCTGAACATCACCTCGATTAAGTGAAGGCTCTGAAACTAAAGACCAACTGCGACTCTCAAGTTCACTTTCACCATAAGCAGTGCGGATAATATCAATGTCTTCAGGGTGCAAATGCAGTGTGATTGGATGACCGGAAATAGGCAGTGCGTTTACCGATTGCTTTACTGTATCAAGGATGATTTGTGGATTGGTTTGAACTTCAACATGCACAACTTCTTTGGCGAGACACAACACCATATCCACCAACTGCTTTTCAACTTGTGCATTCATCAGTTCTAAAGGTTGGGCAAACTGATCGGCTAATTTAATCAACGCTTCAACTTGCTGCTGAATCGTTTCTTGTCCGGCTTGGACTCCTTCTTCTTTGCCTACCTCAAAACCTTCGCTTTGGCCATCTTTAAGACCTTCTTCTTTGCCTTTGTCATAACCTTGTTTAAAGCCAGCTTCCTGACCTTGATGCAAGCCTTCTTGGTAAGCACCTTGCTTAATTAGCTCAATTTGCTCTTCAGTTAACTCCAGAACTTGTTCTTCTTCAAGTTGTTCGGCTTCTGGAACCCAGCTTGGATCGTAGTTAAATGCGGTTTCTTTCTCCTGACTTATTTTTTGCCCCCCATAATCGGGTAATCCCCACCGTTGAGGCTCGATCATCGCATCATCTTCATCAGGACGAATAAACCCACGCTTTCTATTGCCAATCATGCTTAACCTGTTACCTTTTTAGCAAATACTTCGTGTCCAAATTATATGTATAACAAGTGACTATAAGACACTTGATTCAGAGCTACGTCGTGAAGCCAAATTCAAACAATTATAAGAACTCATCAGCACCACCAGACAGCATCAACTCTCCACTGTCTGCCATTCGGCGAGCGATCGAAAGAATTTCTTTTTGAGCAGCTTCGACATCTGCCACACGTACAGGTGGCATCGCTTCTATATCATCTCTCATCATATCGGCAGCACGCTTAGACATATTTTTGAACACTTTCTCACGCAATGTTTCATCTGCACCTTTTAGTGCTTTTTGCAATACATCCTGTGGAATATCACGCAATAATTTTTGAATACCTTGGTCATCGACTTCGACTAAATTCTCAAATACAAACATCAGGTCTTGGATCTGCATTGCCATATCCTCGTCCTGATCGCGAATTTGATCCATCAAAATACCTTCAACATTGTTGTCCATATAATTCATGATTTCGGCTGCTGCTTTTAGGCCACCAATTTTTGCAGCTTGAGCACCTGCTTGACCAGCAAACTGCTTTTCCATGATCTCGTTTAATTCTGCCAAAGCAGAAGGTTGAACTTCTTCTAAGTTGGCAATTCGCATCATCAAATCCAGTCGAACGCGCTCAGGAAATTGCGAAAGAATTTCTGCCGATTGATCCGCTTCTAAATATGATAATACAATCGTTTGAATCTGAGGGTGCTCGTTAACAATAATTGATGCAACCTGTCGAGGGTCCATCCACTTAAGCGAATCCAAACCTTTGGAGCCCGTCCCCAATAAAATCTGGTCAACCAAATTATTGGCTTTATCTTCACCCAAAGCGGCAACAAGTGCATTACGCATAAAGTCCTCACTGCCCATGCCAATATTGGTATATTTTTGAATATCTTCTAGAAATGCTCGATGGACGGCCGAAACTTTATTTTGACTCAAATCCTTTGCCCGAGCCATGGCACTCCCAACACGCTGAACTTGTTTAGGCTCTAAATGGCGAATAATTCCTGCCGCATCATTTTCATTTAAGCTCAACAATAAAATTGCTGCTTTTTCTTCACCTGTCATGGTTGAGACATCAAACTCTGCTGGCACACCTGCACCATTTTCTTCTTGTGATACAATGTCATTAGCCATTTTCATTCATCCAGTTTTTAACTACTTGTGCAGCAAGCTCAGGTTCATTAGCAACCAAAGCTCTAACGGCTTTTAGTACATCTTCATCTTTGTGTAGGTTAGGCAAATCAATACTGGAGCCAAATTCAAACAATTCCCCACTCTCAATGTCGCTGCCAATGAGACTAGTTTCACCATCCGCACCGATTGGTAAACCATCTGGGCCATATATTTCTTCATCGTCATTACTCGCTGGGTTAAGCAGTTTTTTGAGTGCTGGTCGAACAAGGACCAGTACCACAACGATAATAACCAGCGCACTCGCAAACCAGCGAACCCACTCACTAAATTGTGGGTGTTCCCAAATAGGCGGCTCGGCAAGCGTATCCAATTCAGGCTCTGCAAATTTCACACTTAAAACGTTTAATAAGTCTCCACGACTTTCGTCAAAGCCAATTGTTCCAATCAATACTTGTCGAATGGCATTAATCTCTGCTTCTGACATTGGTGCATAAGTGACATCCCCCGTTTCTGGATTAACACTACGCCGTTCTTTGATCGCAACAGAGACCGTTTGACGATCTAATATCCCTGTTTGTTTGCGTTCATGACTGATGGTAGTGTCGAGTTCAAAATTACGAGTTGATTCTTTACGCACAGAGCCCTGCCCCATTACAGAGCCATCTTTCATCTGAGCGACGTCTTGTGGAATAGAAGCGTCGGCCGGTGGCTGATTACTTAACGCACCAGGTATTCCAGCTACCATGCTACCGTTGTTGTAATCTTCTAATGCATATTCACTTCGTGTGGCTGGTGTATTAGGGTCAAACCTCTTACGCGTTTGTTCGATAGCACTGAAGTCCATTTGAATATCAACTTGCGCTGTATAGTTTCCATACCCAAGGATTGGCAAGAGAACAGAATCAATTTTTTCACGCAAAGCCTGTTCTTGACTGCGTTCCATTTCTTGTTCTTTTCGGCGTGCTGCAGACGCTGGATCTTGTGAACCAGAACTTAGTAACCTTCCATGTTGGTCAGTAACCGTAATCCTCGAGGTTTTCATCCCAGGCACGGCACTCGCCACAATGTCAACGATAGAGTCGACTTCTTGCTGTTTTAAATTGGCACCTGTTGACAAAGTCAAGAAAACCGAAGCAGAGGCTTCTTGGTTGTGGCGAACAAAGACACTTCGTTTAGGCAACGCCAACAAGATACGAGCTTTACGTACTTGCTTCATCTCTTCAATGGCGTCTGCAAGTTGACGCTCACGACTCAATTTTAAGCGTTCTTGTTCAAGGCGCTGAGATACGCCAAATCCCATATCTTGCAATAAAATGTCATCACCGGCATCAGTAGCTTGATTCACACCCGCACGTACCATTGCCAATTTAATAGAGTTATATTCGCTAGATTCAACGGAAATTGTATTTCCATCTAATTTATAATCAATGTTTTGTTGGTCTAAGTAGTCTAAGACAGGAATCAGCTCTTCTGTATCATAGGCACCCAATGGGCGCATTTCAGGTTCTTTAACCCAAAAAAACAGCATCACAATTAAAGCAACACAGATCGAAATTGAAAGAACAAGTACGACTTGTCTTAATAGGTCAAGATCGCCGACAGCCATATCAAATTTTGAAGTACTTCGTTCTTCAATATCGGTATTCTGACCATGCGTATCTGAGTCTATGTGGCTGACTAATGAGCCATCCGTGCCACCTTCCTTGACGGTTAAATCTGTAGACATGTCGGCCACATTAATTACCTAAATTATACTGGCATGTTCATGAGGTCTTTGTAGGCCTCAACGAGCTTATTACGAATTTGGACAGTGGCATCAAAAGCCACACTGGATTTGTTACGGGCAATCATGACATCTGAAAGTGAAACATCAACATCTCCCCGGTCAAAACGAGTTTGTAAATCACCAGACGCTTTTTGAAGTGAGTTAACGTTGTTGATTGCTTTTGTTAGCAAATTACCAAAATCCGCTCCAACCTTTGCACCAGTTGCAACAGGAGTGGTGTTTGTTGCCTCAACCATCATTGTCCGCATTTCTGCCTGAATGGCATCAATTTTCATATTTACTCCAACGTCAAATATTTGACCAAAAGAAATTATAATCTATATATAGAGCAACTACCATGCCATAAAAATCACTTTGCTGGCTTTATTCTCTCTTTGTTACCAAGCTGAAGTGTGTTCCTGCTAACGAAACATGGGTCCACAACAATTTTCGTTCGGCGAACGCCATAAAAACCAGCTCTAGACAAGCCGTTTCCATAAGAAACCGACACAATCAAAACTAAGACGGAAGATCGATACCTGCATCACGCATTTTAGCTAATTTGTAACGAAGAGTTCTTGGGCTAATGCCTAATTTCTCAGCCATTTCCTTACGCCGCCCATTACATTCAATCAATGTTTCTAAAATAATGGCATACTCTTGATCACGCAGCTCACCGCCGAGCCCTTCGTTGCCTGTCGATAATCGGTTAAACTCTACTTGCGCCACTGGTTTCACATTGGGAGAAGCAACGTGAGAGTCTTGCACAATAGCTTGAAGACTATCTACATCCTGCCAATCAATGCCTTCAAGTAGAATATGATCTGCACTAATGTCACTGTTTTCACTTAAAATCAGCGCACGCTGAACCACATTATCAAGCTCACGAACATTACCTGGCCAAGGGTATAGCAGCAACTTATTAAGAGCTGCTTGCGAGAATGTGGCGACAGGCACACCAAGTTTACAACAGTGTCGCTCAGCCAAGTGTTGGGCCAAAGGAACAATATCGCCTGGACGGTCACATAGCGCAGGCCAAGCAATAGGAAAAACATTCAGACGGTAATAAAGGTCTTCACGAAAGTTGCCTTCATTAACGTATTGCTTTAGGTCACGGTTACTCGTGGCTAACACGCGAACATCAAGTTTGATGCTTTTCCGGCTACCTAAACGCTCTACCTCACGCTCTTGCAGCACTCGAAGAAGTTTCGCTTGTAAACTTAACTCCATTTCACTAATTTCATCGAGTAAAATAGTACCGCCTTGAGCCTGTTCAAATTTACCGGGACAAGCTTGAACAGCACCGGTAAACGCGCCTTTTTCATAGCCAAACAAAGTTGCTTCCAGCATGTTATCGGGGATGGCTGCACAGTTTATCGCAACAAAAGGGCCATCCTTACGATTAGAAGCATTATGGATATAACGTGACATCACTTCTTTCCCCGAGCCACTAGGGCCAAGGATCATAACATTGGCATCGGTACGAGCAACTTTATCGGCAAGTGAAAGTAATTTTTGACTTTTTTCATCAGCCACCACTGCATCGCCGTTTTCATCGCTTTTTACCGGTGCATAACGGCTAATCATATTGAGCAGAACTTCTGGAGCAAATGGCTTAGCCATGTAATCGATAGCACCTTCCTTCATTGCAGAAACGGCATCTTCGATATTGGCGTAGGCTGTCATCAATAACATGGGTAAGTTAGGCCAATTTTGCTTGATATTTCGTAACAGAGCTAGGCCACCCATGCCTGCCATTTGTACATCTGAAACGACAATATCAACCGAATTAGATTTAAGTTTTAATAGCGCATCTTCAGCACTATCGGCCTCTAACCATTCGTACCCTGCTAGCGCTAGGGTATCAACGAGAGCTTCTCGAAGGCCTTCGTCATCTTCGACGATCAGCACTTTACTTTGCACCATTTGGGTTCTCCAGTATTAATAAATATAATGACCAACTATTGCTCATCGACTGATGTCCCCTTTAACGGAATACACATAGTAAAACAAGCACCATCACCTTCGTCTGAAGTCAGTTCCAATCTGCCATCGTGTGCCCGGCATACCATTTGAACAACAGCAAGCCCCAAGCCTGTACCTTGAGAACGTGTCGTAAAAAATGGTTCCATTATTTTTGCTTGTAACTCTTTTGCAACACCAGGCCCACTATCTTGTACCGAAATGCGTAATTCATTGTTGACAGGACGAAAGAAAACGTCGATTTGAGCTTCCTTACCGGACATCTGGATCGCATTCATGACAAGATTGCTCAATGCTGAAGCAATAGCATTGGTATTGCCGAAAAGCTCTACTTGCTCTTGCTCAACTTCAAGACCGTAGTCTATGTTGCTTTTTTGTAGTGCGGTTTCTACCATTGGCTGGTATTCCGCAACAAGTTGGGCGATAGAGAAAGCGTTGATAACCTTATTGTCCCCACCTTTTGCAAACAGCAACATATCGTTGACCTGCTTTTCTAGGTCATGCAACCGATCCATTAATTTGCTTTGAAAACGGTCTCGGGTTGCTACTGGTAAATTAGGAGCGGCAAGATTCGAAGCGTAAAGCATGGCACTTGAAAGAGGGGTTCTGACTTGATGAGCGAGGGAAGCCACCATCCTACCTAAGGAGGATAACCGTTGTAAGTCACTCACCCGAGATTGCAACAACCTGGTTTCCGTCAGATCAGTAATCAAAATTAACTGACCTGTCGCTGAGGCCGAAATAGCTAATCGAACTTTACGACCGTTACGTAATGAAACCTCATGACCATCATCTTCACGTGGATCAAACACCGTTTGAATAATGTTAAACCATTTCTCATTAACAAGAGGAGTTTCAAGGACACGATAAGCCTCCGGGTTCGCTTCTCGGATTACGCCATGCGTATCCAATAGGATAACACCAGCGGGCATCACCTCCAGAACCTGCTTGTAACGCTCAACTTGGTTTTCAACCGAGTCTAAGTGAGATTGGTTAGTACTATTGTCCATTTAAAGCCTGTCGTATTGTTGCTTTTTATGTCATGTAAGATGGGCATATGTGCTCGCTCTTGAAACGACAAATTAGCCTAAAAGCAACATTTTCATAACGTTATCTTTTTATTTATCAGCATATTATCATATGAGAAAGAATTGACACTATCAAAATCTAGCCCTGAGCCCCTAGTAAGCTCAATAAGGAAGCAAACGTTACCGATGCAAGTCATATTTACGCATTTTCTCCACCAGTGTTGTTCGGCGCATTCCCAGCATGTCTGCCGCTCGAGTCACGACGCCATTTTGAGCATCCAGAGCTTGATTAATCATGTTAATTTCCATTTCCGTCAATAACGCTTTCAGATTCACACCCTCTGGCGGTAGAGTAAGTGGGGCGTTGATATCATTTATTATTCCGACTTGCTCTTCCATTTCAAAATGTCCAGAAAAAATATCTTGAAATGCATCGCGCTCTTGCTCTTCGACTGAGAGCGTTGTACTACATTCAGGTTGAAAATCTGGAATATCACTGTATCGATACTTAGTCGGTAAGTGATTGATATCAATTAATCCATTTGGATAAAGAATAACCATTCGTTCAATCAGGTTAGCCAATTCACGCACATTACCTGGCCAGTGGTGTTCCAGAAGTGAGTCTAAAGAGCGAGGTGTAAAGTATATGGGTTGTGCCCCTTCATCTTGTAAACGGGACATTAACTCCTGGATCAATAGAGGAATATCTTGTTTACGTTGCTTGAGAGCAGGCATTTCAATCGGAAATACATTGAGGCGATAAAACAGGTCCTCTCGGAAAACTCCTTCAAGAATCATTTCTTCTAAGTTTCGGTGTGTTGCTGCAATGACTCGGACATTAACTTTAATCGTGGTGTTACCACCAACTCGCTCAAAACAACGCTCTTGAAGCACACGTAAAAGCTTAATTTGCATCGACATCGGCATATCACCGATTTCATCAAGAAAAATGGTACCGCCATCAGCTAATTCAAATCGACCTTTACGTGCAGTTAAAGCCCCTGTGAAAGCTCCTTTTTCATGACCAAATAACTCACTTTCCAAAAGCTCTGGAGGAATAGCCCCACAATTGATTGGAACAAATGGGCCATCACGGTAAGCAGAATGGTAATGGACATTGCGAGCGACCACTTCCTTACCTGTTCCAGATTCACCCAGTAACAGAACATTCGCATCCGTGTTGGAAACTTGTTCAATGAGATAACGAACTTCTTGAATACCTCGGCTTTGTCCAACAAGGCTTCGAAACAGCGTATTTTTGCGTGAACTCGAGATGGTATGAATGCTTTTTTGTCCTTGAAAGTCTTTACAATGTCGTAAAGCTTCACTCAATTGAGGGTAGTTGAAAGGCTGCTGTAACTCTCCAACAAAATTAGGCAGTTCCTCTATTGAAAAAGGTAACGGAGACATTGAAATTAAAGGAATGTTGTGAGCTTCAGCAAGAAAACCCTGCAGTTGATGTGCCGCACACTGTGAAGAGATTGTACCAATGAAGCACCCATTCCAAGGTTCAGACCATTCAATACTACCTATATTACCGGAGCTAAGAGTTATACAACTCTCTCCAACAAATTCTAGAATATTACTCAAATTCAAACAATTTGAATTATCGTCATCAATGACGAGTATCTTGGCCAAGCCTTGCATAGAAAAAATGATCGCCTTTATTTGAGGTCATCGCATACAAATTTACGCCAGACCCAATTAACAACAATGTTACTATAGATTACAGCAAAGTTAGCAGCAATGATAAGGCTATAAGCCTATTAATTTACTCATTTTATTTTTAATCAAATAACAAGGCAACTGAGTAAGGAAGGAGGGTAAGCTTGATGATAGCTTTGATGGCGATATTAGAGATATCAATCGCAAAAAAGTAATTGTAAAAACGATGCCAACGCTCAGTGGCATCTAATAAAGAGGTTTAAACGATGTTATAGACCAACTTGGCTGGCCGTCAGATTATGATATTCGTTTGGAATTTGATCCCACGCAGATTTAATATCACGAATAATTTCGATAACATCGTCAATCGGCTGAGGGTCATTTTTATGATTAGCATTTGATATTTGAGTAATCATAAATTCATATAAAGCATCTAAATTGGAAGCAATATCACCGCCATCATCCATAGAAAGACAGCTACGTAAAGCAATAATAATGTCCAAGGCCTTACCAAGACGTTCACCCTTTACAGGAATATTACCCGCTTGCATCGCTGCTTTTCCTTGAATAAGGCGCTCAATCGCTCCTGCCATAAGCATTTGAATCACTTTATGTGGAGACGCTGCACTGAGCTGGCTATCAACCGATACTTTTTTATATGCTTGCAAAGAACCGCGCATACTATTCCTCTTTTAGGTGAATTTTTTATACTGCTGAAGTGAACGTTGACCATATCGGAACTTATTGAGTTCTTTTCCTACATGGTCCGTTTCTATTTGCATCATATCAACAATGCTCTTAGTGCGAGTAACTAGCTCTTGCCACTCAGGCTGATGCTTCAACGACGGATTCTTGTCCACCATTGAGAGCAAAGTCGATAATAGTTGTTCCCTTGTATCGACGAGATGAAGAATTTCTTCACTATTAATCTCGCTTTTTTCCATTTCTTTTGCAATGAGTTGATCAATGTCACTTATTTTTCTAAAGCTACAGGTCATCTACTGACCCATTGCACTCATAAGCGCTCCCAATTGACCTTGCATTTTACCGGTTGCATCTTGCATCGCTGCGAACTTATTGTGAGTTCGTTGCTCAAGACTTTCCATACGACGATCCAATGTCGCTTGATCATCTGTAAGACGGTAATTTTGCTCTGTTAAACTTCTTTCACGAGTGCGGATGCTCCCCGTGACACCTGTGAAACCATGAATAGCGTCTTCTATCTGTCTAGCAAAACCCGTATTCCCACCAAAGAAATCACCAAGCTCATTGAAGTTATTGTTCAGTTGGCGATCCAATAAATCATAGTTAATTTCTAAGTTTCCTTGCCGAGTGGTCGTAATGCCAAACTCGGTTAATGATTGAAGACCAACAGGAGCGTCTTCAATACCAGTAGAAAAGATGGCTTTTAAACGTGAATCAGCATTTCTCACCGTACTGTCGCCTGCTAACGGGCCTTTTTGCCCTGTCACAGGATCTACGCTAGAGAGCGCTTTAGAGGTTTGATAAAACGTATTATAAGCTGAGACAAAGTTTTCGATGTCACTGCGTACACTCTGACGATCATACTCAACACCAATTTCAGCAGGTGGTTTACCCGGCTGCGATTTACCTTTCAGTGTTAAGTCGACCCCTTCAATGGCATCTTCAATAACATTATTAGAACTCGATAGTTTCGCCACACCATCCAGTATAACAACGGCATCTTGACCCGCTTGAACCTGGATCATGCTTGCTTCTGTTTCAAATAATGGCTGCAGTTGCTCAAACTGCTCCTCCGCCAAATACATTTTCTCCAGCCGAGAACGTTCAGTTGGTTCTAATTCACCCAGTGCTCTTTGCTGAGCTTCTTCTTCTGTTAAAATGCCCCGTTGAACTTGTTGTTCATAGGCAGCTCTTTCTGGTGCTATTTTTTGTTCAAGATTGGCTTTTTCATCCTGAAACAGATGTTGTGCTTCTTTAATAACTGCATAAGAAGCTTTAAGAAAATTTAATGTCGGATCACTTAATCCGAGTACATCCGTCGCTGCTGAGGCGATAGCGCCAACGTCAACCTGTGATTGCCGTTGATCATCACCCGTACTTTGTCGGACGTCAGGGGGTATAAAATTGCCGTTTGCATCCACCTGCTGTGATTGCGGCAAAATAGACGATTGCGGTAAAGTAGACTCTGGCATGGTTAGAGGCCCAACCACCGCCTCAACCGCTTCACGTGCAGCATTTATCGCGTTATTACGATCTTGTAAAGTTTGATACCCTAACTTTTTCAGAGGGTTACCAGTAGCAGCTTCGACCGAAACCTTTAACTGATGCTTTTCCCCTGGTAAATTAGAAGCCAAAATCAAACGTGGTCCTTCGGTATCGTTAATGACCGATGCTCTAACACCAGAATTTGCCGATGTACCATTAATACCACGTACGATATCCACTAGTTTTGAATTAGAACGAACGTCAACATCAAAACTTTTATTGCCAAACGAAACCTGCAGCTTGCCAGGGCCAAACTTGGTATCTTCAGAGAACGTTTCTGAAGCAACTTTATGACTCTGTGCAAGCTGCAACACATCGATAGCATACTTACCAGCAATGGCTTTAGTTGTTGCAGTCGCGGATACAATACTTTCATCTGTGGTGTTAACCGTGCGAACTGAAAATGCTTCATCCTGACGGAAATTCGTCATCAAACCTTTCATTGTATCCAGTGATTCTCTGAGTCGCCCATAAGCACTGATACTGGCATCGATAGTCATGCGTTCATTATCAATACGTTGCTGCTTTGGCACACGCTCAGCATCAACGATCTTACTGACCATTGCATTAATATCTATACCACCAGAGATACCCATAGGGCCAATACTCATTCATTCACCTCAAAAAACGACTTACACTTTTTCAACTAGCAAACCTCTAGCTGTGTATTCAGCTAGACGACGCAATACTACAAGCATTTCTTCATCTGGGATTTGACGGATTACTTCGCCCGTTGTGGCTTCATAAACCGTCACTACATTGCGACCCGATGCTTCATCGACTCGAAATGCCACACCTTTGTTAATGGAAGAGACAAATTCATTCATTTGCTCAACGATTTTCTCACGCTGCTCATTATCAATCTCTTGAGGGCGCTCAGTCTGTTCAATCCCATTTAAATTTGCTGTGTTAGGCGTATCTACTTCATTTTTTAAAGCAAATTTTGTGCCATTAGAATCGCCGTAAGGCTGGATGTTCGATGTATAGGAGGATATTTCCATAACCATCTCCCTTCCAACTTATTGACTTTATCAGTGAATCAATTACGTGAGAATATCACTCTCAATTGATATCGACTGTATTAGCCTAACAAGCTTAATGCCGCAGATGGGCTCTGTTTTGCCTGTGCCAAGATTGAAGTACTAGCCTGCTGAAGAATTTGAGACTTGGTCATTGCCGTCGTTTCTTTAGCATAGTCAGTATCTTTAATACGACTCTTAGATGCATTAACATTTTCGTTAATATTATCCAAGTTATTGATCGCATGGTTAAAGCGATTTTGAAATGCACCTAGCTCTGCACGTTGGCTATCCACCGCTTTTAGAGCTCCATCAATAATAGATACCGCTTGCTGTGAGCCCGAAACTGTTGTGACATCAATATCTTTAACGGTAACATCGGTGCCTGAGCCAAAACCGATTTCCGATGCCAATCCACCAGAAATCGTTACATCACCACCTTGTACTTTTTGTGAAGAAGCGTATACCTGTAGCTTTCCGTCTTCACCAACTGATGCCTTTACGTCTTCACTTTGACCATTGATGTAAGTCGCAAGCTCTTCCAAGTCATCACCTTGCTTGGCTGCAATGGTGAGAGTTTGATCTTCACCATTAGAATTTTTGTATTCTAATGTCAGATCTGTATTTGCATCTACAACCCAAGAAGGATCTTGCCCTGTACCAGCAACATAGCTTTTACCGCCCATTGTACCAGTATCAGAGCGCAAATTACCCATAGAAAGCATGACCGCTTCCCCTGAGTCTGCGCCAATTTGGAAAGACTGAGTACCATATGTACCATTAAGAAGTTTATTACCACCAAATGACGTTGTTTCCGCAATACGGTTAAGCTCGTCATTTAGTGCCGTCACTTCTTCTTGGATTGCAATTCGCTCTGATTTTGAATTTGAACCGTTAGCAGATTGAAGTGAAAGATCACGCATTCGTTGCAGAATGTTAGTTGACTCATTCATTGCACCTTCAGCCACCTGAGCAATAGAAATGCCGTCATTGGCATTTTTTACTGCCATATCGAGTCCACGGCTTTGCGCATTCAAACGGTTTGAAATCTGTAAACCTGCTGCGTCATCTTTAGCGCTATTAATTTTATAGCCTGAAGACAAACGCTCCATGGATTTGTTCTGATTTTCAGACGCTTGATTTAGGTAGCGCTGTGCGGTCATTGCTGGAACGTTAGTATTAACGTTAATTGCCATAGTTGATCTCCTTAAGGCTTACGTTGATGAACCGTTGTGTCTCTCACCTCACTTCGGTACATCTCATTTCTCTCAATCCCTTTAACGGCTATCTAAAGCGTTCCTTTAGCAATAAATTTATTTTTTTTAAATTAGAAGAAAAAACCCAAGATAGGATAATTAGTATAAATATTAATATTTAACTGAATTATTCCCAATTTGGAGACTAGTAGGTCAGTATTCTGCAGTGTCAGCGAATCAATATACTCAAAGAATTTTACAGATAGATCCACCACACGTAGTAGAGTAAAGCGACATACAAAACCCAGCCGAAGCTGGGTTTAAACGCTTATCTCTCATCACAAGCCGATTTATCCACTGAACAATCTTTAA
>NZ_BJXJ01000002.1 GCF_007990935.1 Vibrio sagamiensis NBRC 104589 | reverse complement strand
CTTCATGATCGTGATCTTCATGTCCATGCTTGGCATCGTTATGTTCCTCATGATGCTTATTCAATGTATGAGAAACACGTGCCTCTTCGAGAGTACAGTCTGCTTGCGGGTTAATGGTGAAAAGAGAAGTCGCATCTTTGAGTTTGTTCACTGCAAGCGTGAGTGCTTTTTCTTGCTGTGCATCCTGTGGGGCGTGCTCAAAACCGACGATATCCGCACCCGGTGATTTCACTTCAATCAGAAGATCATGGCCATCTTGAGCGATGTTGAATTCAGCATGGCCATGAACATGGGCTTCATGTTGGCGATACTCTTCTGCATGAACGGTCGCTGCGCTAAAAGATAAACCGATGGTCAGTGCAAGAATGTGTTTTGATGGCATAGTGTTATTCCTTTAATTTGGCTTAAAAGTTATTAATATTTTTAAATTTAGTTTAAGTCTATTGCAGTTTTTTTACTTGTTCATATATCTAAGTTTATTCACCCAAGCCTTTTTAGGGCATTTAGGTAGCAAATAGACAGACATTGTTAAATATTAAGCATTAAAGGTGGATCGCGAGCAGAAGGAAGAAGTGAGGTAACCTGTTGCCTTTTTTGTTGGCTGTCAACAAAGTAGGAACGATGAAAGCTGGGTGGGGTCAGTATCGGTAAAGATTTTAATGTACCGTGCTGAAGGCCAGAAAATAATTGGCAATGATGGTCAGTGTGGTGTTCGGGGGTGACATCAAGTTGGTGAGCGATAGTTGCAAAGCTCCAGACAAGCATAAGCGCACTAATAAACAGAGCGACCTTGCGATGCCAGTGATTTTGATATGCTTTACAATGAGAATGCATTTTAACGCCCGAATCAGAATTATTGTTATAATATAACAATAATTCTGATTCGTATATTAATAGTTTTCCAGTTAATCAACTGAATCTCTTAAAAATAACACCCATTTATAGCTGAGTGATAAATACATTTATTGGTGTAATTAAACATATTATTTTAGCAACTTTATCTGTTACCAGGCTACTGAAAGATCAACTGAAAGTCTTTCTGATTTTAAATATTTTTCTGAATAATTTCTAGTACTTGGGCCACTTCTTCAGGCGTCAATGCCCCTTCCTTGATAAATAAAATATTACCTTGCTTGTCTTGGACAATAATGGCGGAACTCTCTTCTTTTAATGCCCATTGATTTGCCACGATACCGTTTTCATCCAACACCATAGAAGACCAAGGGAATTGTATTTTACTATCTTGCGCGGAAGACTTAACAAACGAACCTGTTCCCCATATCGCGTCATCTTGGTTGATGATAGTGGTGGTTTGATAGGCTTCTGCAGGGAATTTAGAGGCCGTGATCGCGGTCATCAAAGGGGCATTCATTTCTTTAGCACTGCTGCGACCTGCGATAGCCTGAATTACTCGTACCTTGCCGAGCATACTCTGGGTTTTCCATGGTTGGTAAGCAACACCTTTATCTTGCATTACTATTTCACCATAAGCATTAACCGTTACCGCAGGTAGTTGCTGGCCTAATTGAAGGTTGTGAGCTTGAACCAAGGTTGGAGACGCGGTCAAAAGAAGAGAGAGAAGAATTCTGGCTTTCATGCTATGTACATTCCATATTTGTGGATAATTTACAAGTATACCCGTTCATCAGCTCTAAGAGCCACTTCAAGGTGCTAGGTTTGTTTAGAAGCTCCCAAAGTGTTGCATCGTTAAAAATTGAACTTGGATTTATCCTCTCGAGCTAGTACCTATAATTTATAGTATGATGGTTTGTTTATTTTCTTTCTGGTTAGAGTTTGTTAGAATGATCTCTGTCGCAAATGGTATGCGAAGATTGCTTTGGATTAGCAATCGTCTTTGACAAGGATTTTGAGGTCATTATGTTCCGTGAGTTTTCTGTTTATCGTCCAAACCAAGTGGCACGTTTTGTTAAAACTTTATTTAAAGGCCGATTTTTGATCGCGGGTATCGGAGAATTTGAGTTTGATAACGGAAAAGTGCTACTCCCTGATGTGAAAAACCCTCAGCTATTATCAGTATTTCGCGAAGTGAATCGAGCCATCTTATTATTGCCAGTATAAGTGTTATTTTTTTATTCTTATGCTTAAAAGTTTGCGCTTAAACTCATGTAATTTTCACTCGTCAGGAACAGGGAAACAAACTCCTGTTCCACTTAAACCACAGTAGCCATTTGGGTTTTTAGCTAAATATTGCTGATGGTAAGTTTCGGCAAAGTAGTAAGGTCCAGCAGTGAGGATTTCGGTGCTAATAGTGCCTGTTTTTTCTTGATTTAATACATGTTGATAAGTCTGTTTAGACTGTTCTGCAATAGCTTGTTGCTGCTCAGAGTAGGTGTAAATTGCAGAACGATATTGACTACCTAGGTCGTTGCCTTGACGCATGCCTTGGGTAGGATTGTGTTTCTCCCAGAATAAGCTCAATATCTGCTCTAATGTTGTAATTTTTTGGTCGAAAACAACTCGTACCACTTCGGTATGACCAGTCAGGCCTGAACATACCTCGTCGTATGTAGGATTAGGAGTATAACCGCCTGAATAGCCTACTGACGTGGATATAATGCCTGATTGTTGCCAAAATAAGCGCTCTGCGCCCCAAAAACAGCCCATACCTAATAAAATAACTTGTTGGTTTGCTGCTAGTGGTGCAAATAAGTCCGATTGATTAACAAAATGGATTGGTTCGATTTGTATTGGTGAACTTCTGCCTGGTAGAGCATTTTTTGCACTAATGATGCTTTCTTTATTTGTTAACATGGTGTTTTGCCTTGTGATGCGCTCAAATCATATGGATATAGAGTAGATATGTTGTTTTAATTTTGCGTTTTAGTGACATTAATTTCGATACAACCTGTACTATTACAGACTTAGCTTTAAATTGACGCTATCATTGTTTACGTTTATTCATCCATTCAACTAAAAAGCATGATAAAAAAAGCTTTCTTAATAATTGCTAGCCTGCTTGTTTTTTCTCATAGTGCACATGCCACTATGTCTCTTAAGATTAAAGGGATAGACGACGAGTTAAAAGATAATGTTGATGCTTATTTGTCTTCTATTCCTAAGAAAGACTATGCCAATACTTTGCGTTTTCGTTCTAGAGTCGAGAAAAGCATTACAGAAGCCCTTAATGCTCTTGGCTATTACCACCCCAAAATTGCCTACGGTTTATTCTCTAAACATAATGAAGATCTGGTAGTTAATATTACTCCTGGAGAGCCAGTTCGGATCAAAATGATAGACATTTCTTTAAAGGGAGAAGCAAAGGAAGATGAAGCTTTCACAAAGTTAATCCAAGATTCACCATTAAAAATAGGTAAAGTACTCAATCAAGGTGATTACGACAGTTTGAAGTCTGGAATTCGTAATCTGGCTTTGCAACGAGGTTACTTTAATGGTGATTTCAGTTTGAGTCGATTGGAAGTTATTCCTGAGTTAAATGAAGCAAAAATACGTTTACATTATAACAGTGGTATTCGTTACCATTTTGGTTCTTTGGAGATTACTGGCAGTCAAATTTGGCAAGATAGGGTAGATTCACTTAGCCCATTTGAGAATGGGCAGCCGTATTTAGTGTCTGAAATTGGGCAGTATAATCAAAACTTATCAAATACAGATTGGTTTTCATCAGTATTTGTAGAGCCTGATTTAACCAAGCTCGACGATGGGCGAGACTTACCGATTAAAGTTGCCCTTGCGCCAGCGGCCAAAAATCAGTTAGAAACAGGTCTGGGTTATTCTACTAATATCGGCATTCGTGGCACTCTAAAATGGAAGAAACCTTGGGTCAGTGGACGTGGTCATAGCTTTAATACCGCACTGGCTTTGTCTAAACCTGAACAGACTATTACTGCTAGCTATAAAATTCCATTAGCGGATGTCCAGCATGAATATTATCAGACTCAGTTAGGTTTACGTCATCTGGATAGAAGCGATACTGAAAGCTTGGAATCTACTTTCTCTTTAGAACGTCATTGGTTAAGCGATCATGGTTGGCATAAAACCCTATATGTTCGTCATTTGTATGAAAATTTTTCCCAAGGCTTGCAAGATGATGGTGTGCAATTTGTCCTGCCTGGTGTCTCTTTCTCTCGTACTCGTACCCGTGGTGGTAATATGCCAATGTGGGGAGATAAACAAAGTCTCAAGATTGAGTATGGCGACCCTAAACTGTTATCTGAAACTCAAATCTTACGCTTACTAGGCCGAACATCTTGGATTCGCTCTATCGGCAAAAATAACCGAGGTCTATTTCGCTTAGATGGTGGTGCTAACTTGACCCATGAATTAGATAAATTATCTCCGTCTCTACGTTTTTTTGCTGGTGGTGATAATAGCATTCGAGGATACAAATATGAGTCTATTTCACCAACTGACGCTAGTGGTGCTCTGACCGGGGCGAAATACTTTCTTACCAGTACATTGGAGTATCAATACCGGCTTTATGGCGATTGGTGGGGTGCTGTATTTTATGATATTGGTGATGCTTTTAATGAAAAACCTAAATGGATGAGAGGGGCTGGTCTAGGGATTCGTTGGGGCTCTCCTGTTGGGCCAGTCAGTTTAGATTTTGCTTGGGGATTAGATGAGAAACCCAGACCAGAATTTCGTCTTCACTTCTCTTTGGGGCCTGAATTATGATGACTCTCTCGTTTAAGTGGATGAAATGGTTCTCTTTCGCTTTGTTAAGTTTAATATTATTCCTGAGTATTTGTCTGGGTGTTGGCTTATTCACCCAATCGGGTTTACAACTGGTTTTGTGGGGAACAGAGAAAATACTACCACAGCTGAAGGTTGAACAAGCTCAAGGTGCATTATTTCCGGGCTTTTCCTTAAATAATGTGACATTTTTAGATGATAGTTTACATATTAATGCTAAGGCAGATCGTGTTACATTGGCGATAGATGCGCAATGCTTACTCAATATAAGAGTATGTATTAATGAAGTTACTTTGCAAGGTGTAGACTTTCAGGTGTCAGAGTTGCCTGAACAGGAATCGCTAGTAGAAGAAAAACCACCGACTCAAAGAGTGAGTTCTCCTCTACCAATTTTCGTTAATAAAGTTAATTTGAACGAAGTCAGCCTGAATATTCTAGGTAATAAAATAGATTGGCAAGATTTTTCAACAGCATTATCTATACAAGGTGATCGCTTGGTGGTTGAACCAACGATGCTCAATGTTATCAATGTTTCCCTGCCTGCAAAGAGTCATACCAGCCCAAACACATCAAGCAACGTCGCAGTAACATCTGGAGGAGCAACCAAGCAAATTGTTTTACCTGAAATTTGGCTCCCTCTTAAGATCAAGCTTCAACGTTTGGATATCAATGACTTTCAATTGAATGGTCAAACACCATTCACTGTGAACCATTTAGGTATCGAAGCAGAAGCGGGTGGTGATAAAGTTAATGTGCGGAACCTTGAACTCAAAATGCCAGAGATTGATGCAGAACTCAGTACGCAGCTGACATTATCTGCAAACTATCCACTTCAAGCGCAAGTAGACGGATTAATCAAGCAAGCGAATGTTAAAGGACAAAAACTGGCTTTATCAGTTTCGGGAAGTGTTGCCGATCTTGAAATTCAAGCTTCATTAACTGAGGTTGCGACGGCTGAAATTCACGCTCAACTTCAACCATTAAAACCAGATGTACCCTTTGAGCTCACGTTGAACAAAGTTAAAGCACAATGGCCACTTGTTGGTAAAAGTGATTATCAATTTTCGCTGTCTAACGTCGAAGCAAAAGGTTCCCTAAACGATTATAGCCTCTCTTTACAAGGAGAAGCCTTGGGGAAAGATATCCCTGCTGTGGGTGTGAACGTAAAGGGGACAGGGAGCTTAGAGCAAATTGATTTAGAAAGTATCGTGATTAATGCCTTAGGTGGAGAGCTATCAGGTGACGTGATGGTCAACTGGCATGCACCGCTAAATTGGCAAGCTGATTTAAACTTGGCACACATACAGCCTGGTCTGCAATGGAAAGACATTGAAGGAAATTTAAATGGCCAGTTGAAAACTTCAGGCTCTTTAACATCTCAAGGTGGTTGGCAAGTGAGTCTACCTATGCTCGATATTGATGGGGTTCTACGTGGTTATCCTCTTAACATCAAAGGGCAATTAGAGGCTATTGATAAAACAGGTAAAACCGAAAGTATCCACTTGAACACTCGAGGATTGACATTATCCCATGGCCCAAATTTGTTGCAGGTAACTGGCAAAATAGACAATGACATTTTGATGGATTTGGAAGTTAAATTCCTCGATCTTGCGAAAACGATACCTGATCTTGCTGGTAATATGGTAGGTACCATTGCCATTCGTGGTAATGTGAAGCAGCCACAAGCTGATCTGGATGTGTCACTGAATAAGCTTAAATGGCAAGAGCAATTACAAATTGCTAGTGCAGTCTTAACGGGAAACGTCGCTCCTTTTCCAAATCCTAAAGCAAATCTTAATTTAGTGGTGAAAAATATTTTTTATGATGGCCAGCATGTTCAACGTACGGATGTGTCTTTATCCGGAGATGAACAAAGCCATAAACTTATATGGGATTTAACGTCAGAAAAATTGGCTAGCCATGTTGAGATTGAAGGTCGTTTGAAACAAAAACCAGAATTGATCTGGGATGGATCAATACAACGCCTTGCTCTAGGTACGCCTCAAGGCCCATGGGTTTTAGAAAAACCAACACAAATAACGGCAAATATTGACAAGCAACTCGTCGATGTTCAGGCAAATTGTTGGTTGCAAGCTGAATCCAAAATATGTCTAACTCAAGATGTTACATTAGGTAAAAAAGGAGAAGTGGCGTTAGCAATCAGTAATTTTAACTTCGACCAAATCGACAATTTTTTACCCAAAGAAACTCAATTACATGGTGCTTTGGATGCTGATATCTATGCGAAATGGGCTCCTGAAACAAAGCCTGAGTTGAATGCAATTATTACTATTCCAGAAGGAAAAGTCGTTCAAAAACTGGATGAACCTATCACAATAAAGTGGAATGAGATAAATCTCAAAGCTAAGTTGGCAGAAGATAAATTAACCACAAAATGGTTGCTCGATGTCACAGACAACGGAGCTATTTCTGGTGATCTGATGCTGAATAATGTGTCTACTGATGATGCAACTATTGGTGGCCAAGTTTCGGTTTCTACTTTTAACTTAGACTTCTTATCACCATTGTTGGGAGAGTTTAGTGAGATGAAAGCCAGTCTTGATTCTGATTTAGCCTTATCAGGAGACATTATGCATCCTAAAATCAATGGTCATGTTACGCTTAACCAACTCAAGCTCCAAGGGGAAGTGACGCCGATTGATATTAATTCTGGTCAAATGGTACTCGACTTTAAGGGACATCAAGCTGAACTAAATGTCGATATTATTACTCCAGATGGAAAACTATCCGTTGATGGTGCGGCGGATTGGCAGGATTTATATAATTGGCATTCAAGTGCTCATGTTTTTGCTAAAGAATTAAAAGTGGATTTATCTCCAATAGGTAAAGCGATTGTTGAGCCTAATATGACGATAAATATTCAGCCAAACATAGCTAAAATTGACGGTAAAATACATTTACCTTGGGGACGGATATTGATCGATGAGCTACCCCCTAGTGCGGTAAAGGTCTCCTCTGATACCGTTATTTTAAGTGCCAATGTTCGACCTCTTAATAACACGGCAAAATTACCTTTTAAGGTCGTCACAGATGTTGATATCGATATCGGTAAAGACTTTGAATTCTCCGCGTTTGGACTTAACGGTAATCTACAAGGTAAGCTTAATGTTACCCAGAAAGATAAAGGACCATTTATCGTTGGTGAAGTAAATATCATTGATGGTTCTTATCGATCATTTGGTCAAGATTTGCAGATTGAGAAAGGAAAAATCTTAATGAATGGTCCTGTCGATCAGCCTTATATAGCAATTAAAGCAATACGCAATCCAGACAATACTCAAGATGATGTTATTGCAGGGATTAACGTCACTGGACCGGCCAACGAACCGAAAGTTGAGGTATTTTCTCAACCAGCGATGTCACAAGCCAATGCACTTTCTTATCTATTGCGTGGCCAAAAGTTGGATGCTGAATCAGGCGATAATGCGATGACCACGGCTCTTATTGGCTTGAGCTTAGCTCAGAGTGGCCAAGTTGTTGGCCAGATTGGGGAGGCATTTGGAGTGGAAGATCTACAATTAGATACAGCAGGAGTAGGTGATGACTCTCAGGTTACGGTGAGCGGCTATATTCTTCCTGGTTTACAAGTGAAATATGGGGTTGGTATTTTTAACTCACTTGGTGAATTCACGGTGCGCTATCGTTTACTGAAAGATCTTTATGTTGAGGCTGTGTCGGGAGTTGATAGTGCGGTAGATCTATTATATCAATTTGATTTTAACTAGTTGATCTTATTAGATGCTTTTGTTTTATATATGCTCATATCTTAGGTTGCTACAGGGTAAGCCGTTATTATAAAAACCTGCTTTGCACATTGTGATGGAAAGGAATAAAGGAGAGCTTATGCAACATTTGGTCTTTGTTTATGGCACACTACGTCAAGGAGAGTGCCATCACAGCTTTTTAAAACATGCAGAGTTTCTTGGGCATCATAGAACAGATGCTCAGTTTGCACTGTATGACCTTGGCCCATACCCTGCATTGTCCACAGGACAAAAATCTGTATTAGGTGAGATTTACTTAATTGATAATGAGACGTTAGACGAGTTGGATAAACTCGAGGATGTCCCGATTGAATATCGTCGAGAATTCATTGGGACGCCGTTTGGTTTGTCTTGGATTTATTTATACCAAGGCGCAGAAGTGTTAAACGAAGAAATCGCTTCTGGTGATTGGTGTCAGCGTGTTTAATCGTATATAGAGTAGTGATGCATTGTCTGGTAAGGAAATACCCAAGTGATTGATTCACCTGGGTATATGTTTTTAGGTGTCAAAGATATGTCTCTATTTTACTCGCTGGTAAGACTCTAGGATTTCTGCTTTAGCGGCGTCAACATCTGCCCAACCATCAACTTTCACCCATTTGCCATCTTCAAGCTCTTTATAGCGTTCAAAGAACTGAGTGATCTGTGCTTTCAATAGTTCAGGGATGTCGTCGACGTTTTGAATATGATCGTATTCTTTTGAGATTTTTGAGTGCGGAACCGCAAACACTTTTGCATCTTCACCAGATTCATCCGTCATTCTCAGTACGCCAACAGGACGACAACGAATCACAGAGCCTGGCATTAATGGGTAAGGAGTTGGAACCAGTACATCTACTGGATCACCATCGAGAGAAAGAGTGTTGCTTACATAGCCGTAGTTGCATGGGTAGAACATTGGGGCTGACATGAAACGGTCGACAAATACAGCACCAGTGTCTTTATCTACTTCATATTTAATTGGATCGGCATTTGCTGGGATCTCGATAACAACGTAGATGTCTTCTGGAAGGGATAGACCTGCTGGTATATTTTTCAGACTCATTTGAATGTTCCTTTTCAGTGAAATGAGGTAGTCATTGATGTGAATTGTTGCTTTACTTTAGCGACAAAAATGCAGCAGGTAAACTGCTGCTGCGTTGAACTAAGATCTTGGTTTACTCTTAGTCTTGATGTTCTGAAAGAAAAGCCTCAACTTTTTGTACCATGTTTTTTGAACCAACAAAAAATGGCACCCGTTGATGCAGTTCTGTTGGTTTTAAATCCATAATACGATTGATTCCATCCGAGGCAAGACCGCCAGCTTGTTCGATCAAGAAAGCCATGGGGTTACATTCATACAGCAAACGTAATTTTCCTTGAGGGTAGCTTTGAGTGCTTGGGTAGAGATAGATGCCACCTTTGAGTAGGTTACGATGAAAGTCGGCAACTAAAGAGCCAATGTAGCGAGAAGTGTAAGGACGGCCATCTTCAGGCTCATTTTCTTGGCAGTATTTGATGTACTTTTTTACCCCGAGAGGGAAGCGGATGTAATTTCCTTCGTTGATCGAGTAGATCTTGCCGTTTTCTGGAATCATCATGTTTTCATGGGATAAACAGAAACTGCCAATTGAAGGATCATAAGTAAAGCCATTCACACCATTACCTGTGGTGTAAACCAGCATCGTGGATGAGCCATAAATGACATAACCTGCAGCGACTTGCTTACTGCCTGGTTGAAGGAAGTCTTCTTCTATTGGTGGTGTTCCGATAGGTGATACTCGGCGATAAATCGAAAAGATCGTGCCAACAGAAACATTGACATCAATGTTAGAAGAGCCATCAAGTGGATCCATTAACACAACGTACTTAGCGTTCTTGTTCAATTCTTTGTTAAAGGTGATGGCTTCATCTTCTTCTTCACTTGCAACACCACATACTTGATCACGAGCTTCAAGAGCCGCTTTAAATTTGTCGTTGGCATACACATCAAGCTTTTGCTGATCTTCACCTTGGACGTTCTCAGTGCCGACCGCACCAGTAATATCACCAAGGCCAGCAGCATTGATTTCACGGTTCACTATTTTTGCTGCGAGACGAATCGAAGCTAGAAGAGATGAAAGATCACCACTCGCATGGGGAAAGTCTACTTGCTTTTCAACGATGAACTCGCCTAGTGTGCGCAGTCCTGACATGTTTTATCCTTACCTGTTTCATTTCATTGTATTGGGAGTTAGGCAATATGCGCATCTCTTTCTGGATACTAAAATACTACCTTGCATTAATTTTATGCCGTGGATCTTATTAATGGTAATGAAGTAACTGTTTGAGATCTCAATTTATTGTCTTATTCAACAAGAAGTGATTGATTTAGTATGAACCATACATACTGTTGATGACTTTTTCAGTTAGTTTAGGTGGTATGGTGAAAAAACGTTAAGATCAAACAAAGAGACTCGCTTTTCTGTTCGTTATCACGATAATGAAAGCATCAAACTGGTATTACAAGGCAAATCTATGCATATTCATATCTTGGGCATCTGTGGCACGTTTATGGGCGGTGCAGCTATTTTAGCCCGCCAGCTAGGCCATAAAGTGACGGGCTCTGACGCGAATGTTTATCCCCCAATGAGTACTCTATTAGAGTCTCAAGGTATTGAAATAATCCAAGGATTTGATCCTAAGCAGCTTGAGCCTCAACCTGATTTAGTTGTGATTGGTAATGCGATGAGCCGAGGTAACCCCTGTGTTGAAGCTGTGCTTAATAAGAATATGCGTTATACCTCTGGTCCACAATGGTTACAGGAGTTTTTACTCCGTGAGCGCTGGGTGCTGGCTGTATCAGGAACACACGGTAAAACAACCACTTCAAGCATGCTGGCTTGGATCTTAGAAGATTGTGGTTATCAGCCGGGTTTCCTCGTCGGTGGAGTATTAGGCAACTTTGGTGTGTCAGCTCGATTAGGGGAAAGTATGTTTTTTGTGGTCGAAGCGGATGAATATGACAGTGCGTTTTTTGATAAACGCTCTAAGTTTGTTCACTACCACCCGCGCACATTGATCATGAATAACCTTGAATTCGATCATGCGGATATTTTCGACGATCTAGAGGCGATCAAGCGTCAATTCCACCACTTAGTGCGCACTGTTCCGGAGAATGGTTTACTCCTTGCTCCGCAGCAAGATCCATCGTTAAAAGACGTGCTTGCTCGCGGTTGTTGGACAAAAACGCAGTTCACTGGTATCGCTGGTGATTGGCAAGCGCACAAATTGGTTGTTGATGGTTCTAAGTTTGAGGTGTCACTACAAGGTGAGACCGTAGGCTTTGTCGATTGGAACCTCGTAGGTGATCACAACGTAGATAACGCTTTGATGGCGATTGCCGCTGCGCGTCATGTTGGTGTTGTCCCCGAGCTGGCTTGTCAGGCTCTTGGGCGTTTTATTAATACCAAACGTCGCTTAGAGCTGAAAGGTGAAGAGCAGGGCGTGACGGTTTATGATGATTTTGCTCATCATCCAACAGCGATTGAACTGACTTTAGGTGGTTTACGTAATAAGGTGGGTAAACAGCGAATTCTTGCCGTTTTGGAGCCTAGTTCTGCAACGATGAAGCGCGGTGTTCATAAGAATACTTTGGCATCTTCTCTGCATAATGCAGATGAAGTATTTCTTTTTCAACCAGATAACATTGAATGGTCTGTACAAGAGATTGCCGAACAGTGTGAACAGCCTGCGTTTGTTGATGCAGAAATGGATACTTTTGTTGCGAAAATCGTCGAAAGATCGCAACCTGGCGACCAAATTCTTGTGATGAGTAATGGTGGCTTTGGTGGTATCCATAGCAAGCTTCTCGAACAACTGAAACAAAAAACTTAATGACACTTATGCAGCAAAAAGCAACCCCTAAAAAAGCCATCACATTAGCTATGACGGGCGCCTCTGGTGCTCCGTACGGGCTTCGTCTTCTTGAATGTTTGGTGGCTGCGGATTACCACGTTTACGTGCTGATTTCTTCTGCGGCTCGAGTCGTGATGGCGACCGAGCATGATTTAAAGCTGCCAAGCGGCCCTGAAGCGGCACAAAAGGCATTGGTTGAACATCTCAACTGTACTCCAGATAACATCACCGTTTGTGGTAAAGAAGATTGGTTCTCTCCCGTTGCTTCGGGCTCAGCGGCACCTAAGCAGATGATCGTTTGCCCATGTTCAGCGGGCAGTTTAGCGTCCATCGCACATGGTATGTCGGATAACCTGATTGAACGCGCTGCAGATGTTGTGATCAAAGAACGTGGACAATTACTGTTGGTAGTACGAGAAACCCCCTTCTCCACATTGCACCTTGAAAATATGCTCAAACTATCGCGAATGGGTGTCACAATCATGCCTGCGGCACCGGGTTTTTATCATCAGCCACAAAGCATCGAGGATTTGGTTGATTTTATGGTGGCAAGAGTATTGGATCACCTAGGGGTTGAACAAGGTTTGGTGCCGCGCTGGGGGTATGATCAACGCTGATTGTGAAATACATCAAATAGCTTTACAATTCTGCTTACTCATCGGGGAGCCACCCAGTACCGAACATATTGGTGAACTGGACGCTGAGACCTAAATGCAATCTAATATGCAACTAGGGACCCGTATTACCTGAACCAGATAATGCTGGCGTAGGAATTGAGTCTGGATATTATCGGTCCCAAATAGCCGCCTCAACCCTGTGCCGCTCAACCTATATCTACCTAATGTAAATGGAGAGCGAGCAGTGAAAACCTTTTGTCGTTTAGTTGCCCTTGTAGCGATCACTTCAGCTTCTGCGTATGCTGCTGAAGACACTCTTACCGTCTATACCTATGATTCCTTTGCTGCCGATTGGGGTCCAGGCCCCAAAATTAAACAAGCTTTCGAAGCTCAGTGTGATTGTCAGGTCAACTTTGTTGCGCTGGATGATGGCGTCTCGATTCTCAATCGGTTACGTCTTGAAGGAGAACGCAGCAAAGCAGATGTTGTTCTCGGTCTAGATAACCATTTAATGGCTGAAGCAAAAAAAACCGGATTATTTGGAAAGCATAATGTCGACTTGAGTACGATCGTGCTGCCAAATGGCTGGGAAAACGATACTTTTTTACCTTATGATTACGGCTATTTTGCTTTTATCTATGATAAAGAGAAGTTGCAGAATCCGCCGAAAAGTATGCAAGAATTGCTGGAGAAGCGCGATGATCTTAAGGTTATTTATCAAGATCCACGAACTTCCACTCCAGGACAAGGTTTGATGCTATGGATAAAATCTCTTTATGGTGAGGAAGCCGATCAAGCCTGGAAGCAGTTAGCAAATAAAACGGTGACTGTAACCAAAGGTTGGTCTGAGGCTTATTCGATGTTCTTAAAAGGTGAATCTGATCTTGTGCTTTCTTACACAACCTCACCTGCCTATCATCGGATTGCTGAAAACGATACAAAGTACGCCAGTGCTGACTTTAAAGAAGGGCACTACATGCAAGTAGAAGTGGCGGCAAAAGTGAAAAACTCCCCCCATCCTGAATTGGCCGATCAGTTTATGAACTTCATCTTGAGCGAACCGTTCCAAGCTGTCATACCGACAGGAAACTGGATGTATCCAGTGACTAAGGTAGCATTACCCGAGGGGTTTGCAGCATTAAATGTTCCCCAAAAAACACTCACCTTGGATACCGATGATGTCGCTAAAATGCGCAAATCTTGGGTTCGTGAGTGGCAACATGCTTTGACCAATTAATATAGAGACTACTTTTGAATCATATTCCTAAAGTCGGTTTAGGGGTCGCGATACTTATCACGACCTTTGTTGTTGCCGCTCTTGGTGCATTATTTGTTCAAGCGCCAGATCTCGATGTGTCTTTAATTTGGAACGATCCCTATTATCAACACGTTACTAAATTTAGTTTTTACCAAGCTTTCCTCTCGATGGGGTTAAGTATTACGTTAGCGATTCCACTTGCTCATGCCCTGTACCGCCGTGAGTTTATAGGCAAATCTTTATTACTTAAGCTGTTTGCATCGACCTTGGTTTTACCAGTTTTGGTTGGTGTTTTCGGTTTATTAGCCATTTACGGTAATAGTGGCTTACTTGCCCAGTGGTTGCTCAGCCTTGATATTGAACTGCCTTTTTCAATTTATGGTTTGAGTGGTATTTTACTTGCTCATGTTTTCTTTAATATGCCGTATGCTGCCCGCCTGTTAGTGCAAGCCTTGGAGTCGATTCCAACAGAGCAGCATAAATTGTGTGCGCATCTTGGGATGAGTCACTGGGATAAATTTCGCTGGGTAGAATGGCCACGGCTAAGACAGCAATTGCCTCACGTGTGTGGCTTGGTCTTTATGCTGTGCTTTACCAGTTTTGCGACGGTGATGGCATTAGGTGGTGGCCCTAAGTCAACCACAATAGAATTAGCGATTTATCAAGCCATTAAGTTTGATTTTGATCTTCAAACCGGAGCGTTACTGGCGCTATGGCAAATACTGCTTTGTAGTGTGCTTTCATTAGGCATTCAAGCATTAACCAAACCGATGTCAGTAACCAGTGGTAGTACTTTGGTACAGCAATACTTAACGAAGGATCATCGGTGGTCAAAAGCTTGGGATAGCTTTTGGATCATAGGTGCCTTTTTGCTCGTAATACCGCCTTTATTGATGGTGTTAATCAGCGGTTTTAATCAGAAAATTTGGACTGTTTTAACCGACGAGGCGTTTTGGTCGGCATTATTAACGTCGATCAAGGTGGCTCTGTTGGCCAGTACATTAGCGATGGGAGCGGGCGTAGCTATTTTACAAACAAGCCGACGTTTACGATTATCTTTTCGCTCGAAGCGCGCCGATCACATTGAGTTTATTGGTACCATTATTTTAGTGACACCTGGCTTAGTGATCAGTACTGGATTATTTTTGTTATTACGTTCAATAACCGACGTATACAGTTTGGCGTTTTGGGTGGTGATCGTCGTTAACGGATTAATGGCGTTACCCTACGTGATTAAAACCTTATCTCAGCCAATGTTACATATTGAACAACAATATCAATACTTGTGTGCGAGCTTAGGCCTTCGTGGTTGGCAGCGTTTCCGCCTGATTGAATGGCGTGCCTTACGTAAACCTTTTGCTCATGCATTTACGATTAGCTTGATGTTTTCGATGGGGGATTTAAGTGCGATTGCTTTATTTGGCAGCCAAGATTTCCGGACTTTGCCGTTATATTTATTTCAGCTATTGGGAAGCTACCAAATGGAAGCCGCGGCCGTTGTTTCTGTGACCTTGCTGTTATTGAATTTAGGTTGTTTCGCTTTGATTGAAAAACTCTTTAAAACAAGGAATAACGTACCATGCTAGTATTGAGTGACGTGCAATATACCTATCTTCAAGAATGTTTTTATTTTGATCTAAACATTGAGAAGGGGCAAATTGTTGCTTTAATGGGGCCTAGTGGTTCGGGCAAATCAACGGTACTCGCTTTAGTTGCTGGTTTTATTAACCCCGAGCAAGGTGACATATGTGTTGAAGGCCATTCTATTGTGGCAAGAGAGCCTTATCAGCGCCCATGTTCAATGTTATTCCAAGAGCATAATTTGTTTGCCCATTTGACGGTCAGAGACAATATTGCTTTAGGACTAAAACCGAACTTAAAGCTTAATGAAGCAGAGCAAAAGCTTATCGAAGAAGCTGCTGTACAGGTTGGAGTCGCAGACTATCTTGATCGATTGCCAGAGCATCTTTCTGGAGGTCAGCGGCAACGGGTGGCACTGGCTCGTTGTTTTGTTCAACCTCATCCTATTTGGTTATTGGATGAGCCTTTTTCTGCGCTTGATCCAGTTTTGCGTGAAGAGATGCTCGTGTTAGTCAAACAGTTGGCCGTCGCCCGAGATATTACAGTGTTGATGGTGACGCATCATCTCAGTGACGCGCGCTCGATTGCTAGTCATTTTGCCTTAATTGCTGCAGGTCGAGTTGAGGCTTGTGGCGCAATCAATGAATTTACCGAACATCACTCTAGCCCTGTTGTAAGAAGTTTTGTTCAGGCAGCAAAAACAGTAAATTGAAACACAAAAGGCCTCGACACAGTCGAGGCCTGATAGGTGATTTAAGGTGCGAAGGTACGCGATAAGCCTAGTTGGTCTTAGCTTCTCGACGGACCCGGTATTTTTGGTTCATGGCGAGAAGTAATAACAGCAATAGACAGGGTACAAAAACCCACTCTTTCATCGGGCGGTTTGCCTCTTGAATGACGGACTTAATTTCCCAATCGAAATCAATCCCTGCGTTTTCTGCTGGACTGCCGAATTCGACCATATCTACCAGCATTTTATTATCGCTTTCTTGCAGCATTAGGCCCATCGATGTGATGCGCTCTTCGCCAGTTTTCGCCTGCTCCTCAAATGGAAGGCGGACCGTTTTCTCTTGATATTTTCCTTCTAAATTTTCACCAGCAACACGCAACTTAAGGGTTTCACCTGGTTTAAGGTTTTGAGCAATCTGGGTGACTTCCACTCCAGGAGAAACAGTGTGTGCTGGGTAAATCATGTCCCACCAAAAACCTGGTCGGAAGAAAGAAAAAGTAAGAACCAGCAGTATGACGGTTTCCCACCACTTATTGCGTGTTAACCACCAACCCTGTGTTGCTGCTGAGAAAATCAACATCGCAATAATGGAAGAGATAATCGTCAGCGCTAAATGCCACCAAGAGTCGACCCCAATTAATAATAACTGAGTGTTAAAGACGAACATAAAGGGCAGAATTGCGGTACGAATGTCATAAGTAAAACCTTGAATACCTGTTCTGATAGGATCCGATTTTGCAATGGCTGCAGCAGCAAAAGCGGCTAAACCAACCGGCGGAGTATCATCAGCTAAGATGCCAAAGTAAAAGACAAATAAGTGTACTGCAATAAGTGGAATGATTAGGCCGTGTGCAGCACCCAGTGTGACGATAACTGGAGCCATCAAGGTTGAAACAACGATGTAGTTAGCTGTGGTGGGTAAACCCATTCCTAAAATTAAACTGATCACTGCGGTGAACAGCAAAATCAGAATGATACTTCCACCTGAGATAAATTCGACGAAGTCGGTCATCACCAAGCCAATACCAGTTAGTGTCACGACACCGACAACCGTTCCTGCTGCAGCTGTGGCTACACCAATACCGATCATATTACGGGCACCAGATACGAGACTTTCGAGTAAGTCAGTCACGCCAGCTTTTGTCGGTTCGATCAGATCATTTTGTTTGGATAGCCAAGCGATCAACGGTCGCTGAGTGAGCAAGATAAAAATCATGAATACACTTGCCCAGAAAGCTGATAGGCCGGGTGAAAAACGCTCGACAGTTAGGCACCAAACTAATACCACGATAGGCAGTAAAAAGTGCAAACCAGACTTAATGGTTGGTCCAGGCTCAGGGACTTCTGTTAGTTCCGCATCGATCTCAACCTTACCTTGCTGAGCGTGGTTTGCTGATATTTTTGCTAAACCGACATAGGAAAGTAATAAGGCTCCAGTGACGATCATTGTGGCGGCTTCACCAAAAACATCTTTTGTCCATCCAACACCATAATAAACAGCCGCGCTGATTACACAGAGTCCGAGAATCGTGCCGGTAAAAGAAAGTAAGCTATACAGCAGCGTTGGATTATGGCGTCGAGGTAGGCCTGTCATCCCCGCTTTACAGGCTTCAAGGTGGACAATATAAATCAGAGCAATGTAAGAAATGAGGGCAGGGAGAAGGGCAGCTTTAATGACTTCAACGTAAGAAATCCCCACATACTCGACCATCAGAAATGCCGCTGCCCCCATAATAGGTGGCGTTAATTGACCATTGGTCGAAGCGGCCACTTCAACTGCACCAGCTTTGGTTCCTGGAAAGCCAACTCTTTTCATTAGGGGAATAGTAAAGGTGCCTGTTGTGACTACGTTTGCAATCGAAGAGCCTGAGACTAAACCAGACAGTCCTGAAGCGACGACGGCTGCCTTCGCTGGGCCACCTTTCATATGGCCTAACAAAGAGAAGGCGACTTTGATGAAATAAGCGCCTGCGCCTGCCCGTTCAAGCATGGCTCCGAAAAGAACAAATAAAAATACAAAAGATGTAGAGACCCCCAGAGCAACACCAAATACACCCTCAGTGGTTAACCAAAGGTGTGACATGGCCTTATTTAAACTGGCTCCTTTATGGGCAATGACTTCTGGCATGTAAGGGCCAGCAAATGTATAGGTGAGAAAAACGGCAGCAACGATCATCAGAGGAGGACCTAATGCACGGCGGGTAGCTTCCAGCAGTAGTAACATACCGATTACTGAGATAATAATATCGACTTGTAGAGGTGCGCCTGAACGTCCAGCTAATTCAGTATAGAAAATATATATATAGCAAGAAGAAAAGCTTGCCCCGAGTGCTAATAACCAATCAATAAGTGGGATAGTATCTCGTGGAGAGCGCTTCATGGCCGGATAGGCAGTAAAGGCAAGAAATGTTGCAAAAGTGAGGTGAATGGCTCGTGCTTCAGTATCATTGAGCACTCCAAAATTAAAAATAAATGGTAGTGGTGAGGCATACCAAAGTTGAAAAAGTGACCAGCACAGAGGAACAAACCACAAGATTCGGCCTTGTAAGCCAGATGGATCGCGGGCCCCTGTATCTGCTTGAGCCACCATTTCTTGCACATCTTTTGACGCAGTTTTATTCGTCATCATGTACTTTTCCTTATTATTGATGGTTCTATTTCTATTGCATTCTTTACATACAAAATGACTTAAAGGTATATGAGTCCCCTTAGTCATGTTCATATTACTCTAAGTACAAGTGGTATTAGAGAATTACATCGATAGATATATGTTGTTGATATTTAGGGTTACACTGAGCCTAGCTCGAAAAGATCATTGTTACTGATATTCTAGGTTGCTTTAGATACGAGCGAGAGTTCAATTACGTCGGAAAAAAGCTGCATCTTTGTCTATAAAATTGCGAAAATATACATATATTTCACAATGTAAATCATACTTATAACGCACATTAAGCTAGAGGTGCCGTTTAATGTGCGTTAAATGCAATGCACTGTTTATTTTAGAAGACCCACCTCTTTGTAGTATTTTTCTGCCCCTGGGTGAAGAGGAATCGAAAGGCCCGCTTGGACCATATCTTCTTTCTTAAGGTTAGCAAAAGCAGGGTGTAGACGTTGGAATGTCTCAAAATTCTCGAATACAGCTTTGGCAACATTGTAGGCAACGTCATCTGAAACATCGCTTGTTGTTACCATAGTTGCAGCAACACCGAAGCTGTTAACGTCTTTTTCAGTTCCGCGGTACATCCCAGCAGGAACGTTGCTGAACGCATAGTAAGGATTGTTCGCTACGATTTTTTCTATTTCAGGTCCAGTTGCAGGAACGAGCTTTGCTTCACAAGATGTTGTGGCTTCTTTTATTGAACCATTCGGATGGCCAACCATGTAGATAAATGCATCGATCTTATTATCGCAAAGGGCTTGTGAGCGCTCAGAGCCTTTTAACTCAGAGGCGAGTTTAAAACTGTCATTTTTCCATCCCATTGCATCCATTACCACACTCATAGTGGCACGGTCACCCGAGCCTGGGTTTCCAATATTGACGCGTTTGCCTTTGAGATCTTTTAGGCTATTAATGTTTGAGTCGGTACGAGCAATGATATTAAAAGGTTCGGTATGTAAGGAAAACATCGCACGAAGTTTTTTATATGGGCCTTGTTTACTAAATTTACTGGTTCCATTATAGCCGTGGTACTGCCAATCTGATTGAACAATACCAAAATCAAGTTCTCCGTTACGCATGGTGTTTACGTTATAAATTGAGCCACCGGTTGACTCAACAGAACAACGAATCTTATGCTCTTTACGACCTTTGTTGACCAATTTACAGATGGCACCACCAGTTGGGTAATAGACACCTGTTACTGAGCCAGTACCGATAGTAATAAAATCTTGAGCATTAACTGTGCCAGCTCCTATTACTGCTGCTGTAATCGCACTAACTTGAAGAAATTTGTTAAATGCCATGAATTTCCTTCCTTATATTCATCATTAGCATGGAAATGACTATTAGTAGGTCCAATGGGTGATAGGTCCAATAGTTTCACTTCAAACGATATCTTTCTCAATCCATATACTTGAAAAAGAAAATAAATGATAACAAAAAAACACGAAAAGTTTATTCATCCAATCAATAAATAAAGTGACCTAGATTGAACTTTTAAACATTCCAATAAATCATTGCAATATTAAATTATTTTAATTAACAATATTTTAGCGCTATATTCTGATGTTTTGGGGTTATAATGAAAAAATTAGAGATATGTGACACTATTTGTGTTGATTGTGATAATCGATGGGGTGTAGGTGTTTGAATAAAGCAGGGTCAAACACCTTGTAGATATTTTACTGCTTCAGATTGGTAGACTAGCCGTTGTATTCAAAAAGTTCGCACACGGAGCGAAATAGCTGTTCAGTAGGGACCGGTAGAGTTGGGGTAATAAAAATAGTATCATCACCTGCAACAACACCAAGAATACCTTCCGATTTACCTAAGGAATCAAGCAAGCGTGCAATAAGTTGAGCAGCACCTGGACCTGTGTGAATAACAACGAGAGCAGCATTATGATCAATGTCTAAAACCAGTTCGCGTAGAGAACTACTTACTGTCGGCACACCAAGTTCTGCAGGTAGACAATAGACCATTTCCATTTTTGCGTTACGTGTTCTAACTGCGCCAAATTTTGTCAGCATACGAGAAACTTTTGACTGATTGATGCTTTCAAAGCCTTGTTGTTTAAGTGCATCAACAATCTCCCCCTGTGAACCGAAGCTTTCTTCTTTTAGCAAGGCCTTAAAAGCGCGAACTAAATAATCTTGTTTTTCTGAATTGCGCATAATTATTATGATTCTCTAAAGTAGGGTCAGCAATTTGCATATTCTTGCATATATATTCAAGCGGTGCCAAGTACTCGGTAGATTATGTTACTTTGGTCACTGTAAAAATCTAATAGTTTGCCGTACTGTAAATTCGTTAGTTTTTATTTTTACCTCTTTGAATCTATTGTATTTAAACTGTATTTTATAATAATTAAATCTTTATTCATTTACACTATCTGGTGAGTTGCGCGAGGTCGCAAAGCTAGCGTTTATTGATTGTAATCAAGTTTTGATTTCGATATTTTTATCTTAATTAACAATAGAAGATCCTATAAATACGTATATAAGAGAAATACTCTCAAGGAGAATTACATGAAAGTCGCCGTTATTGGTGCCGCTGGCGGTATCGGTCAAGCTTTGGCCCTTCTACTTAAGAACCGTTTACCTGCAGGTTCTGATTTAGCTTTATATGATATTGCACCAGTCACCCCTGGTGTTGCTGCCGATCTCAGTCACATCCCGACACCTGTTTCAATTAAAGGTTACTCTGGCGAAGACCCAACGCCTGCACTTGACGGTGCCGATGTCGTACTAATCTCAGCGGGTGTTGCTCGTAAGCCTGGTATGGATCGTGCCGATCTTTTCAATGTTAATGCTGGCATTGTTAAGTCGTTAGCAGAGAAGATTGCGGTTGTATGTCCAACAGCATGTGTTGGCATTATTACTAACCCAGTTAACACAACTGTGCCAATTGCAGCTGAAGTTCTTAAGAAAGCGGGTGTTTATGATAAGCGTAAGCTGTTTGGCGTTACGACGCTAGATATTATCCGTTCAGAAACTTTCGTTGCTGAGCTAAAAGGTAAAGATCCAAGAGAAGTTCATGTACCTGTTATTGGTGGTCACTCTGGTGTCACTATCCTTCCTCTTCTTTCGCAAATTGAAGGTGTTGAGTTTAGTATTGAAGAAGTAGAAGCTCTGACCAAGCGAATCCAGAACGCAGGTACAGAAGTTGTCGAAGCAAAAGCGGGTGGTGGCAGTGCAACCTTGTCTATGGGGCAGGCGGCGTGTCGCTTTGGTCTGTCACTTGTTCGTGCTCTACAAGGCGAAGAGGGTGTTGTTGAATGTGCATACGTAGATGGAGGCAGTGAACACGCCCCTTACTTCGCGCAACCTGTGAAGCTAGGTAAAAATGGCGTAGAAGAAGTGCTAAGCTACGGTGCATTGAGTGACTACGAAAAGTCTGCGTTAGACGGCATGCTGGAAACTCTAAACGGCGATATCAACATCGGTGTGGAGTTCGCTAAATAAGCGTTCGATTATTCTATCTACAAAGCCGAGCGCGAGTGCTCGGCTTTTTTGATCTTTGATGCTATCACTACGTATCAACTTTTTAACCTAAAGGTATTTTTGAATCCAAAAAGTAACCAAAGGAGCAAACGATGGAAGCAAATCGTGTCCATAAAGGGTTGATAGTAGAGTGTCAACAAGGGGTGGGGACTATCTTGGTTGTCGATAGAGAAGCACAGATGGTACTACTCGCTAAGCAAGGCTCAGAAGAGCAACTCGCACTAGGCTTTGACGAAATAGAAGAGAATCCACAGCTACACGGTGGCTGTCATCAATATTATTAACTTCTATTTACAATTGCAGTAACACATCAAAGAAAAGCCAATCTTTCTTTGATGTGTTACTTTTTCAGATCAACTAACTAAGAGCTACTTAGTCCGATTAACGGCCATATGTGCTAAGCTTATCATGGCTTCTTTATATTCCGACTCAGGCAATACTTCGAGTTCTGCTATAGCTTTATCTGCTTCCTCTAATGCTTTTTTAGTGGTGTACTCTAGTGAGCCAGATTGCTCCATTACCTGTAAAATTTCCTCCAAGTACTCCATGCCATTTGATTTCTCAATCGCTTCACGAATCATGGTGGCGTTGTCAGTTGTTGTGTTATGCATTGCATGGAGCAAAGGTAGGGTTGGTTTACCTTCTGCTAAATCGTCCCCGACATTTTTCCCCATATCTTTGCCATCAGAAGTGTAGTCCATCACGTCGTCAATCAGTTGAAAAGCTGTGCCAAGGTACTTACCATAATTCTGCATAGCCACTTCAACTTCTTCTGGCGCATTGCTAAGAATGGCACCAATTTGAGTGGCAGACTCGAATAATCGTGCAGTTTTAGAGTAGATAACTTGCATGTAGTTTTCTTCAGTGATGTTGGGGTCATTACAGTTCATTAACTGCTGAACCTCACCTTCAGCAATGACATTAACGGCATTACTCATAAGTTTGAGGATCTTCATTGATCCTAGTTCAGTCATCATTTGAAATGAACGTGTGTAAATAAAGTCACCGACCAACACGCTTGCAGCATTACCAAAGGCAGCATTAGCAGTCGCTTTGCCCCGTCGCATATCAGATTCATCAACAACATCATCATGAAGTAAAGTTGCTGTATGAATGAATTCGATAAACGCCGCAGCCATGGTATGACCATGGCCTTGGTAATTAAGTGCACGTGCAGACAAAATGGCAAGCAACGGTCTTAGACGCTTGCCTCCACCACTTACAATATAAAATCCGAGTTGGTTTATTAAAGAAACATCGGAGTTTAATTGAGCTTGAATTGTTTCATTCACTTTTGCCATGTCATCGGCAGTAAGCGCTTGGATAGTTTTAAAATCCATCGTATATCCGGCTGAAGTTAGACCCTACAAGGCTTTTTCTATTTGTTTAATCGTCGAATCATACACTAAAAAACGTTGATTAATACATGGCTAAACGGCATGATTGACACACTTTTCTTTGGCGATTAGCTTTTCGCCAACTTTTTAAAAATATGGCTTGTCATAAGGGCATCTCTTCTGTAGAATCTGCGCCCTATTGATGATTAGTTTAGCGCACACCCTAGCTCAATTATGATTGCAGGCTGTGCGGAAAAAGCGGAGTAAAATATGTACGCTGTTTTCCAATCTGGTGGTAAACAACACCGTGTAAGCGAAGGTCAAACTCTTCGTTTAGAGAAATTAGACGTTGAAACTGGTGCAACTGTTGAATTTGATAATGTTCTTCTCGTTGCTAACGGCGAAGACATCAAAGTTGGTGCACCTCTTGTAGAGGGCGGCAAAGTTGTTGCTGAAGTTGTACAACACGGTCGTGGCGATAAAATCAAAATCGTTAAGTTCCGTCGTCGTAAGCACTCTCGTAAGCAACAGGGTCACCGTCAGTGGTTCACTGAAGTGAAGATCACTGGTATCAACGCTTAATTTATTAGGAGAGTTTAACAATGGCACACAAAAAAGCTGGTGGTTCTACTCGTAACGGCCGCGATTCAGAAAGCAAACGCCTTGGTGTTAAGCGTTTCGGTGGTGAATCTGTTCTTGCAGGTAACATCATCGTTCGTCAACGTGGTACAAAGTTCCACGCTGGTAACAACGTAGGTATCGGTAAAGACCACACACTTTTCGCTCTTACTGAAGGTAAAGTGAAATTTGAAGTGAAAGGTCCTAAAAACCGTAAGTTTGTAAGCATCGAAGCTGAGTAATTTAACCTTACGGTTGATTATCTTAAAGCAAGATAGCTGAATTCAAAAGCCCTGCCGATTCGGCGGGGTTTTTTATTTATGGCAGTCGACATATCGAAGTTTCTTGTTAGCACATTGTATAGTGTTACTGGGAGCTTAGATCTGTCATCTGCTAAAATTGTTTGATGGCAAATCAGATTTAATCCACGCACGAAGTAGTCGGAGTAAAAGATGAAGTTCGTAGATGAAGCGGTAGTAAAAGTTCAAGCTGGTGATGGCGGCAGTGGTGTCGTCAGTTTTTGGCGTGAAAAGTTCATCACTAAAGGCGGCCCTGATGGCGGTGATGGCGGTGATGGTGGTGATATTTATATCCAAGCCGATGAAAACCTAAATACCCTGATTGATTACCGTTTCCAACGCTTTTACGAAGCTGAACGCGGAGAAAACGGGCGTGGCGGTAACTGTACAGGTAAACGTGGTAAAGACATTACCCTACGTGTACCGGTTGGTACTCGTGCGGTTGATATTCACACCAATGAAATCGTTGCAGAAGTTGCCGAGCATGGTAAAAAAATCATGGTGGCTAAAGGTGGCTGGCACGGCCTTGGTAACACGCGTTTTAAATCTTCGGTAAACCGAGCTCCTCGTCAGAGAACGCTGGGTACAAAAGGTGAAGTTCGTGAAATTCGTCTTGAGCTATTGTTGTTAGCCGACGTTGGTATGCTTGGTTTGCCAAATGCAGGTAAATCAACCTTTATTCGTGCAGTATCCGCTGCAAAGCCAAAAGTAGCAGACTACCCATTTACTACTCTTATTCCAAGCTTGGGTGTCGTGAGTGTCGTTCCTGAGAAGAGCTTTGTCGTTGCAGATATTCCTGGCCTTATTGAAGGTGCTGCCGACGGTGCAGGTCTAGGTATTCGCTTCCTAAAGCACCTAGAGCGTTGTCGTGTACTGTTACACATGATTGATATCATGCCGATTGATCAATCTGACCCAGTCCAAAACGCACTGACGATTATTGACGAACTTGAGCAATATAGTGAGAAGCTAGCGGATAAACCACGTTGGTTAGTGTTTAATAAAACAGACTTAATGCCAGAAGAAGAAGCTAATGAAAAGATCCAAGCGATCTTGGATGCGCTAGGTTGGGAAGATGAGTTCTTTAAGATCTCAGCGATCAACCGCAACGGTACTAAGGAGCTATGTTACAAACTGGCTGACTTTATGGAAAACTTGCCTCGTGAAGAGGAAGAAGTTGCAGAAGAAGACAAAGTCAACTTCATGTGGGACGATTACCATAAAGATGCGATGGCTGGTAAAGATGTGATCACTGAAGATGATGACGATGATTGGGATGACTGGGACGATGAAGAAGACGACGGTCATGTCGTTTACGTCCGTGATTGATCATTCAATGATTCAAAAAGCCGCAATATGTTTTGCGGCTTTTTTATTAGCCGAATAACTCACAGTGGCTCGAGTTTCTTTGGAGCTTTTTGTAATTTAATCTCCATCATTTAATTTCTATAACTTGATCTCTATAACTGAAGGATATGACATGATCATTAGTATGATAGCGGCAATGGCAGACAATCGAATTATTGGTAAAGATAATCAGATGCCATGGCACCTTCCTGCCGATTTTGCATGGTTTAAACGTTGTACAATGGGTAAACCTGTGATTATGGGGCGTAAAACATATGAATCGATTGGGCGTCCTTTGCCTGGTCGTTTAAATATCGTCATTAGCCGTGATGCTTCGTTCGTCATCGAAGGGGTCACCACTGTTACGTCAATCCAACAAGCACTGAATGCAGCAGGTGATGTTGAGGAGGCGATGATTATTGGTGGTGGAGCGATTTATACGGAATGCTTAGCCATCGCAGATAAACTTTATATTACTCATATTGAAGCTCAAGTCGAGGGCGACACCCAATTTCCCGAGTGGGGTAAGGACTTTAAAGAAGTCTATTCAGAAGCGTTTCAAGCGGATGAAAAAAATGCCTACAATATGCGTTTTACCATTTTAGAAAAGTAATAGACCTAGGTATTTAAGTTCACTTAGGCTTATCCAAATGGCTTCGCTCTGAATCAAGCATCTTGAAGTCATTTGGGTATATCTGTTTGAAATCGAGTGGTTCGAACTCAAGCATGCTGGTTTTAGTGCGCTTACGGGAGAGCCACTAACGAAGTGCTGGTTGAGTAAATATCTGCTTATCTTCCCAGCGTATCATGGTTAGAGCACCTCCCCATACACATCCGGTGTCTAAGCCAATAACGTGTTCATCATGGTGTCCTTGCAATGCTGCCCAGTGGCCGAACAGAACCGATTTTCCTAATTCAATACGTTGGGGAAGTTGAAACCAGGGGAGTAACTCCTGGGTTGAGACCTCATCAGGTGGCAGTTTACAGTCCATATCCAAACGTCCATCAGGGTGGCAAAAGCGCATACGTGTTAGCGCATTAATCGTATAGCGGTAGCGATCTAAACCTACCAGTGAAGGATTCCATTGATCTGGTTGATTTGTGTACATGTTTTCTAGTAACCAAGCCAGTTGGTCACTTTGTAGGATCTGCTCTACCTCACGTGCACAGGCCTTTGCGGTCGAGAGATCCCATAAAGGAGAAACCCCCGCATGACACATAACAAAATCATGATGTTCAGCCAAAAGTGGTTGTTTTATCAGCCAACTAAGTAATGCTTCTTTGTCAGGTGCAGATAGGATTGCTGCAGTTTGATCTTTCTCTTTGATGGGCTTAAGACCGTGAGCAACCGCCAGTAAATGCAGGTCATGATTGCCAAGTACAACCGTTGCGCTACGATCAAGAGATTTGATGAAGCGAAGTGTTTCTAGTGATTTAGGCCCTCTAGCAACAAGATCTCCCGCTAACCAAAGTTGATCGTGGAGAGTTGAAAAGTTTACCTGTGCGAGTAGTTGCTGTAATTCATCCAAGCAGCCTTGAATATCACCAACGATGTATGTGGCCATTATTTCTCCTAATTCAAGACATTAGGAATGGCAAGACGGAAAGGTTCGATCTCAGTTAAGAACTCTCGGCCTTGAGCGTCTTGCATTACATAATGCCCTTGCATGACACCAACAGGTGTTTCTAATGCAGTACCACTACTATAGGTGTATTCATCACTCGCTGAGATAAATGGTTGCTGCCCGACGACTCCTTCACCTTCTATCTTCATTTTTTTTCCATTGGAATCAGTAATCAGCCAGCTTCGACTGATAAGTTGTACTGTTTGCTGACTCAGGTTTTTTATTGTGATTATGTAGGCAAAAATAAAGCGGGATTGCTCTGGTGAGGATTGTTCTTCAATGTACTTGGTATGCACTTGAATCTTGATACAAGGTTGAATTACGTCCATATTCACTCCTCAAAAAGCTTATTATATCAATAAAGTATATATCCAAGTGGTATAAATAGATTACACCACTTGGAAATCAGCTCAGCAAAGGGAGCTGATAAGCGGAGATTTTAATGTTGTGAGTTATCGGCCAACCAATTAGCCATTGCCACAAATTGTTGTAAGGTTAAATTTTCTGGGCGCATGCCTGGATTTATACCAAGCTCTTCTAAGACTTCTGCACTCAATAATGATTTATAACAGTTACGTATGGTTTTGCGTCGTTGGTTAAAACCTTCGCGGCAAACACGATCAAGAAGACGAAGATCCTTAGCTGGATAAGGCAACTCTTCATATGGCATTAAACGAACAACCGCAGAATCGACTTTTGGCGGTGGAACAAATGCTGTCGGTGGAACTTCCAATACCGGTACGACTTTACAATAGTATTGTGCCATGACAGTTAAGCGACCATAAGCTTTACTACCAGGACCTGCTGCTAAACGGTTGACGACCTCTTTTTGCAGCATAAAGTGCATATCTTGAATGTCTTTATGGAATTCAAAGAGGTGGAACATCAGCGGGGTCGAGATGTTGTAAGGTAAGTTACCAAAAATACGTAGTTTATTATTTGGCTTCACTAATTGTTTGAAGTCAAAACGCATTGCGTCGCCTTCATGGATAGTGAGCTTATCAGCCAGTTCTGGGTGATTGCGAAGGCGTTCGGCAAGATCGCGATCTAACTCGATAACTGTGAATTTATCGACCTCTCGTCCTACAGGCTCAGTAATCGCGCCAAGCCCAGGGCCAATTTCAACCAGATTTTGGCCTGGTCGTGGATTAATCGCTGAGACGATACCATCAATAATGTAAGGATCGTTAAGGAAGTTTTGACCAAAACGTTTACGCGCTTTGTGCCCTAAGTGGACATCATTTCTCATTGTTTCTTCTCTACCAATTCTATCGCATGTGTGAGCGCCGTTCGGAAGCTTCCTGTATCCGCTTGGCCTGTCCCTGCCAGATCAAGTGCAGTACCGTGGTCCACCGAAGTCCTTATAAAAGGTAAACCAAGAGTTATATTAACTGAACGTCCAAAGCCTTTGTATTTTAATACAGGCAATACTTGGTCGTGATACATCCCTAATACTGCATCAGCATCATGTAAATATTTTTCATTGAAAATGGTATCTGCTGGTAATGGACCAATCAGATTCATCCCTTTTTCTTGTCGAATTTTTTCCAATGTGGGAGTAATCGTTTCGATTTCTTCATTGCCTAAACACCCATCTTCACCTGCATGTGGGTTTAAACCACATAGGTAGATCTTTGGTTTTGGTATAGCAAATTTTTCTACTAGATCTTGGTGTAGAACATCGATCACTTTTCCCAGTCGTTCTTTTGTAACGGCTTTGGACACGTAAGCCAAAGGGATATGTGTCGTAACTAATGCTACGCGAAGTCCCTCAGTGGCAAGCATCATTACCACTAACGGTGTGTTCGACTTTTCAGCGAAAAACTCCGTATGACCACTAAAAGCGAATCCAGAACGATTGATCACTCCTTTATGCACAGGACCCGTCACAATAGCATCAAATTCATTATTCATACAGCCCAAAGCCGCGCTTTCTAATGTTTTTAATACGTAGTGGCTATTGGTTTCATTGAGCTGACCTGCGACAGTTTGTTCGGTTGCTTCAATATGTTTAACAATTAATGTTCCTGCTTTCTGAGCCTGAGGTGGCAACTTTGGATTGTAATCAGTCAGTTGAACATCGATACCTAAAAGCTTAGCTCGTTCTAGTAGCATGTTCTTATCTGCACAAACTACAATTTGGTGTGCCCAATTTTCTTTGGATAAGGCGAGTACCAAGTCAGGGCCAATACCGGCTGGTTCGCCAGCAGTAACAATAATTCTTTTAATTGAATTAGCTATCATCGTTCTCATCCATGACTTCAACAAAAGCACTAGCGCGAAGCTCTTGCATCCAAGCCCCGGCTTCTTCGTTAAATTTACGGTTAAATAGCATGCGATAAGCTTTATTTTTTATAGCTGCATCAGTACGGTCAACTTGGCGACGGTCAAGGACTTCGACAATATGCCAACCATGAACAGTTTTGAAAGGTTCACTGATGCTTCCCGTTGGTAGTGTTTCAACTTGGTGTTTGAATTCCGGTACGTATAGATCAGGTGTTTGGTAACCAAGTTCACCATCTTGAGCTGCTGAACCAGGATCCTGGCTGTATTGTGTTGCTAATTCAGCAAAACTTGCTTCTCCTGCCTTGATACGGCGGATAAATTCTTTAAGCTGTTTTTCAGCACCTTCGTCGCTAAGAATAACAGTAGGCCTAATCAAAATATGGCGAGCATTAACCTCTGTAACAGCAACAGGTTCTAATCCTTTGATATCTTCTATTTTTAGTATGTGAAAACCTACACCACTACGAAATGGGCCAATGATACTGCCTTTATTTTGCATGTTAATTTGATCAGCAAAAATCGTTGGCATTTCCTCTTTGCGCATCCAGCCCCAATCACCACCTTGCAGAGCTTTTGGCCCTTTGGAGTATGTGTAGGCCATGGTTGAAAAGTCATCCCCTGCTTTTAATTTTTTAACTAAAGCTTTAGCTTCTGTTTCGAGCTCTGATTTATCTTTATCATCAGAAAACCGCAGTTGGATATGACCAATTTTGTACTGTACAGTCGCGTTGGTTTGTTGGGACAGTTGTTCTGCTAGGTTATCGACTTCTGCTGGGAGAATATTAATACGACGACGAACCAGTGCGTTGCGAGCTTCTGAGGCTGCAAGCTCTTTACGAATTTGTTCTCTAAACTCAGAATAACTCAACCCTTCTGCTTGGACTGCTTTTGCAAGTTGCTCTAGGCTTTGTTGGTTCTTGTTAGCAATGTCAGTAATAGCTTGATTTAAATTGTTATCATCAATGCGCACACCAATACGTTGCGCTTCTTGCTGTTGAAGTGCGTCTAAGATCAGTTTTTCTAAAACCTGCTCTTTTAATACATTGGCAGGAGGGAGCTCGGTGCCACTTTGTTTTGCATTTGCTTGTAAAGTTTTTATTGCCGTATTTATATCACTTTGCAATATAACGCCATCATTGACAATAACTGCGGCTTTATCGAGCTCAACAGGTGCAGCCATTACTCCTGAAGAGAGTAATGCGGTAAGGATTAGTGGTTTCCAAATGTTCATTAAAAATTCCGTCAGTCATAGAAATTAAGCATCTACCTATTAAGACGCTTAAATCGCTTAATTGTTCAAGTAGAATGGACGACCGTACTTTATTGCGTTGTCCGAGTCATTCAGCATACTGGCCGCTGTGGTATGACTTTCTTTAGTGCTAAAGCCACGAATGCCAAAATTGATACTGATATTGTCTTCATATTGTGCCTTCGAATCTTTACTAACAATGGTGTTATTATTCCAACCTAACAGTTGGTTAGAATAGGTTAGCCCCATATACCAGCAATCTGATTGGTAGCGTACGCCTGCCAACCACTCAAGATCGATCTGTTCATTAATATCGTAGTAATATTGGCCACTAGCAGACCAGCTATCATTTAACTCATAGGCTGTTACGATACCTGCTTGAGAAATACCTTTGCGCGTTATGGTATCAAGGTTTTTCATCGCAATTGAGTTTTCGATATAGTCTAATGTGACATAGCGGTAGTTCCCTTGGATGAAACCTTCGTCAAATTGGTATTCCAGTGTACTGTTTGCCAACTGCATGTCACCTAGATCAACATCGTACTGCAGACCACCGTGATAGAAAATATTGTCGTTGTAATTAAAATCAACTTCTACGGCCCAAGATGAGTAATTTGTTGCGCTTGAGTTAGACGTAATTGCATCTTTTTTAGAAAATTTAACGTCTTTATTAAAGTAGTAAATTTGACCAAACGAAATATTTAAACGTTCCTTGTAATTTTCATCAAAAAAGCGCGTGCTTGCACCATAGCTTAGTTGGTTAGCGGCAGCGATAAAGTCGATTCCACTGAAGCGACGGCTACGGAATAGACCATAATAGTCTGATTGTAATTGAGTCGTATCATAATCATAAATATGTGATTGATCTTCCTCTGGAACATACAGGTATTGTACTTGTGGCTCGAGTGTTTGAGTATAGCCTGTAAACCAGCTGGTTGTTCGTTCTAAGTGAAGTTGAGCATGGGAGCGAAACTCTGGGATAACTCTCGATACTCGACTATCTAAGTTTTGATCGGTCCATTCTGTTAGATCTTGAGAATAATAGGTCGTTGATAAGCGAGCCTCAGTTATCCATGTTGCCCAGGTATTCGAAAGAGGCATTGTTAACCCCGGCTCGACGTGTACACGAGTAGCGTTGGGTTTATAGCGGTCATTACTTTCAAAGCGACTTAATTGACTTTTCACATCAAAGTTAAGGTTTTCTCCCCACAATGGAGTAAAGTAATTTAGGTTCAATTGGGGCAGTAGCCGATACGGTCGATTATTATCTTCGACTAGAATCTGGAAGTCACGTACTGTAATTGAGGCATCCCAAAAGTCGGAGCGATACTTGATCTGACCTTCTTGCATTAGTTGCCCATCTTCTCGATTACCAATATCTGAGCTGAGGTCTTGAAAATACTCAATATCACTGACTTTGGAGTAATCGGCTTTAACAGCCCAGTGTTTATCGACAATGCCTTGATGTTTAAATTGGTAACCCCAACGAGATTTATCGTCGTATTTTTTATCTTTGTTGATGTACTCTGTTTTAATGCTTCCGTTTCCCCATTCATCAGTCAGATAACGAAAGTATGAATCCAATTTTAGACCACGTTTTTCCATGTAGAGTGGGGTGAGCGTCATATCGTATTGTGGTGCGATATTCCAATAGAAAGGAAGTTCAAACTCCATACCGTCGTTAGAGCCATAAGAAATGGATGGATATAAAAGGCCCGTTTTACGGCTATCACCAATTGGCATCGAGAGATATGGTACGTATAAAATTGGTACATCAATCACTTCAAAACGAGCATGGTGAAGAGTAGCTGTTTCTTCATTTTGGTCAATATCTATTTCAGAGGCAACCATACGCCAAGCATTATCGCCAGCTGGACAGGAAGTAATTGAACCGTCTTCTAATTCATATAAAGACTGTCCTGTCCGTGCTATATAGGCAGCACTGCCACGTCCTTGCTGCTGACATAAGAATTTATAATCGGTATTTTCTAGTGAGAAGGTTTCTTGGTTGAGATTATTGGTAACTCGCTCAGAACGTGCTTCAATGACCTGACCGTCACTAAACGTAACATTTCCTTCTGCGACAATAATATTGTCTGACTGGTGTAAAATAAGACTGTCTGCAGTGATGGTTTTTGAACCTTGAGTCACTTGGACATTACCAGAATATAAAGCTTTTTCACCATTAATGGCTTCTAAGTTATCAGCTTGCACTGTAACAGGCATTTCTTGAGTGTTTTCATGCCCGTTCGTTTCATCTAAGCATTGATCTGAAGTGTGCTTTTCCTGCACACTGTTATCGTTATGGATGCCTGCTTGGGTTGGTGATATGAATAAGGCACCGCTGATTGAGGCTGCTATTAATGTGCGGGAGAAATGTTGCATTGAATTGAACTTTCCTGTGTCACTGCTACTCGATAGTTGTAGAGGGCTAATATTATCTCGCATTATAGCTAAATAATTGGGCTATAGTTGCCATTATCCCTGAGGATGTATTTGCTATAACACTATGCCGCTATAAAATAGCTGCAAAGGTAATCAGGTATATTGCCAGATTTTAAATTACGAATTCCTTTATCATAAAGGAAATCATCGCGTCAGGCACTAAAAGACCGTCATCGTTGATAAAAATTCATAGATAGAGAACACAAAATGCATATTTTTGGCAAAATATTAGGCGCCTTTTTTGGTTTGTTACTTGGAGGGCCGGTTGGCTTATTTTTTGGTCTGTTCGTTGGCCACCAATTTGACAAAGCACGTCGTTTAAATCAAGCAGGTTTTTCCAATGGCGGTTTTGGCAAAGGGCCGAACACGTCTCAACGGCAAGAAGAGTTTTTTAAAGCGGCTTTTTCGGTAATGGGGCATGTGGCAAAAGCAAAGGGGCAAGTAACAAAAGAAGAGATACAACTCGCCTCAACAATGATGGATCGTATGAGTTTACATGGTGACTTGCGTTTAGCTGCTCAAAATGCGTTTCGAGAAGGTAAAGAGAGTGCTTTTCCATTGGATGAAACGTTACTCAAAGTAAAAATCTCATCAGGTGGTCGTTTTGACTTATTACAGTTTTTTCTTGAACTACAGATTTCAGCGGCATTTGCTGATGGTTCTTTACATCCTAGTGAGAGAAATGTATTACATAAAATTGCGCGTGGGTTGGGTTTTTCATCTGAGCAACTTGAGCGGCGTTTACAAATGCAAGAAGCTGCTTTTCGTTTTCAAAGTCAGGGAGGTTTTCAAGGTCAGCACCAATATCAGTCATCAAGCTCTGGTTGGCAACAGGCCTCATCAGCAGATCAACTGGCTGATGCCTATAAAATACTTGATGTGACTTCTGATGCTGATGCAAAAACGGTTAAACGTGCTTATCGTAAGCTAATGAATGAACATCACCCAGATAAGCTGATAGCGAAAGGCTTACCTCCAGAAATGATGAATGTCGCTAAAGAAAAATCTCAGGAAATTCAAAATGCTTACGATCTGATTAAAAAGGTCAAAGGCTTCAAGTAAGCGCTTGGTTCTTCACGTTTCACGCAAAAAGGGTACTCAGTACCCCTTTTTTGTTCCTTAATGGATATTTGGTTCGCTGGTTTCTTTTGGTGAGTTGCTTTTGGGTTATGGAGATCCAAAAGCTCTTTGACCTATTTTTAAGCGCTCTAGTCGGCTTGATTCAGGTTCCAATCGTATCCGTATTTCACCTTACCTGAGAAGTTTTTGTATTGCGGTGCGTACTTCACGATGTGGTTGAAGATTTGTTTCTCTCCACCAAAGTCCGCTGCAAACCAATCATAGATAGAAGACAGCTGTGCCGTGTTTCCTTGGATTGATACGCCTTTGCTGCTGTTGATAAATGTTTTAGCGGCACTTTCGAGTATGGCTTGAGTGTTGTCGGCGGTAAATGCTTGAATTTGTAAATTGGGACAGCCTAAGCTGGCGCAGTTCACAGCATAGTGTGTCCTTGGATCTTGCCAAATTGGCCGCAAGATTCGATGCTCAATATCGTTGAGTGTCAGATCCTTATTGTTTATTTTGATGATCTTTTCTTCCCAGGGCCCGAAAGTAAATAACCCACCCAGTTTGGTGATCGACTTTAGCGGATAGTTATCCAAGATCAGATCTACCGTAATCGCATTGTAGATATTAACCCAGTAGGCATATTGTTCAGCTTGACGGTATTGCAAAGGATCCAAGTTTGCTAAGTGTTGAATATATTTTTTTAACTGAACTTTGTCGTCTGCAGAGACGTTTTTATATTGAAATAGCGTATTCTCGTCTTGCTGAATCAAATAACGATCAAGTAATTGTTGCCATATCTTATGTGAAATCTCAGCGTTGTTTTGTTCATTAGATTGTTGCCAATAAGGCCAAAGCTCTGCTTTTGGTGCTGCAAATAGGGAAAATGAAATGAACGTGCACAAGAGTAATAGTAGGCGTTTCATTGACTCTCCTGTAGATGAGTTTGTGCTGGGCGTATTGAACTGTTTATTTTGAAAGTTTGTGCCAATTTGTAAAGCATCGTCGAGAGAGTTGGGTATAAAAGGTTGGTGAGTGCCAACCTTTTACTATTTCAGCTGTTATTTGAATTAGCTTAAGCTGTTTTTTTAGCTTAAAAAGGTTGGAATGTTCGCTTCGTATTGAGCAATCTTGTCTTCGTGCTGAAGAGTGAGACCGATATTATCCAAACCGTTGAGTAAGCAATGGCGACGGAAACTGTCAATTTCAAAGCCGTATTCTTTGCCATTAGCACGAACGACATTGGCTTCTAGATCCACTTCGACTTCTGCCCCTTCATTCGCTTCAACAAACTGGAAGATTTCATCCACTTCTTGCTCAGTCAAACGCACTGGCACCATTTGGTTGTTGATTGAGTTGCCGTAGAAAATATCGGCAAAGCTTGGTGCGATCATCGCTTTGATACCGTAATCCGCTAGTGCCCATGGTGCGTGTTCACGAGATGAGCCACAACCGAAGTTTTCACGCGCTAATAAGATAGAGGCGCCTTGGTAGCGTGGCGCATTCATCACGAACTCTGGGTTTGGCTGTTCGCCAGCGTCATCTAGGAAGCGCCAATCATGGAATAGATGCTTACCAAAACCTAAACGAGAAACCTTTTGTAGGAATTGCTTTGGAATAATCGCATCGGTATCGACGTTGGCTGCATCTAGAGCTACAACCAAACCAGTGTGTTGTTTAAAACCTGACATGATTATTCTCCCTAGTCCTGTTTATTAAAAGAAGTGAATTCACGAATATCGACAAAGTGACCTGCAATGGCCGCTGCCGCTGCCATTGCAGGACTGACTAAGTGAGTACGACCATCACGACCTTGGCGGCCTTCAAAGTTACGGTTTGATGTAGATGCGCAGCGCTCATGAGGACCTAAACGGTCGTTGTTCATTGCTAGACACATTGAGCAACCTGGTAGGCGCCACTCAAAGCCTGCTTCTTTAAAGATAATGTCCAAACCTTCTGCTTCCGCTTGTGCTTTTACTTGCTCAGAGCCAGGAACGATCAGCGCTTGAACATGAGAAGCAACTTTACGTCCTTTGGCTACTTCGGCTGCTGCGCGCATGTCTTCGATACGTGAGTTAGTACAAGAACCAACAAAGACTTTGTCTACGTTGTAATCTGAAAGTGATTTTCCTGCTTCTAGCCCCATGTAAGCCAATGCTTTTTCTGCCGAGGCTTTTTCTACAGGGTCGGCAAAACTTTCTGGTACTGGGATCGGCTGGTCTACCGCGATTACTTGGCCTGGGTTCGTCCCCCAAGTGACTTGTGGTTTAATGTCTGCTGCGTTTAGCGTTACGACCGCATCAAACTGAGCATCCTCATCCGTTTTTAATGTCTTCCAGTATTCGACTGCCGCATCAAAGTCCGTACCTTGAGGTGAGAATTTACGGCCCTTGATGTATTCGAATGTGGTTTCATCTGGTGCAATCAACCCGGCCTTTGCACCGAGCTCAATCGCCATGTTACATACGGTCATGCGGCCTTCCATTGAAAGGTCGGTGATCGCTTCACCGCAGAATTCAACCACGTAACCGGTACCACCTGCTGCTGTGGTTTCACCGATGATCGCTAGTACAATGTCTTTAGCGGTAATACCCGGAGCCACTTTGCCTTTTACTTCGATCTTCATCGTTTTAGCGCGCGCTTGTTTTAGCGTTTGAGTTGCTAATACGTGCTCAACTTCAGAGGTCCCGATACCAAAAGCGAGAGAGCCGAATGCACCGTGTGTCGCCGTGTGCGAGTCACCACAAACAATCGTCATGCCCGGCAGGGTAATACCAAGCTCTGGGCCCATAACGTGCACAATACCTTGGTATTTATGGTTGATGTCGTAAAGCGTAACGCCAAACTCTTCACAGTTTTTCGATAGCGTTTCCATCTGAATGCGTGCCATCTCACCGGATGCGTTGATGTCTTTGGTGATTGTGGAAACGTTATGGTCCATGGTGGCAAAAGTTTTGCTGACTTGGCGCACTTTACGACCTTTTTCACGCAAGCCGTCAAATGCTTGCGGAGACGTCACTTCATGTACCAAGTGACGGTCGATGTACAAGATTGGGTTTTCCCCTTCTGCTGCGACGGCAACGTGTGCGTCGTAGACTTTTTCGTATAATGTTTTGCCCATTGTTTGCTATCTCGTGTATAGCTCCCGACAACGGCTCATCAGGAGCAAATAATTATTATCAAATCGTGCTGTATTAAGAGTTTAAGATGTACTCAGCAATTTTATCGCCCATCTCAGAGGTCGAAAGTGCAGGGTTGTCACCAGCAAGGTCACCCGTTAGCTCACCCGCTGATAGTGCTTTTGCAACGGCTGTTTCGATGTCTTGTGCCGCGGCTTCTTCACCTAGACTGTAACGAAGCATCAGTGCTGCAGATAGGATTTGCGCCACTGGGTTAGCTATGTTCTTACCTGCGATATCTGGTGCACTGCCGCCTGCTGGTTCATAGAGACCGAATTTACTTTCGTTTAGGCTGGCTGATGGCAGCATACCCATAGAGCCTGTGATCATCGCGCACTCATCAGAGATGATATCGCCAAAGATATTCGAACACAGCATCACGTCGAACTGAGCTGGGTCTTTGATAAGCTGCATGGTTGCGTTATCAATGTACATGTGTGATAGCTCGACATCTGGGTAGCCTTTTGCGATTTCTTCGACCACTTCACGCCATAGGATTGAACTTTGCAGAACGTTCGCCTTGTCGATTGAGCACACTTTCTTGCGACGTAGACGGGCAGACTCAAAGGCGATTTTTGCAATGCGCTCGATCTCAAAGCGGTGGTACACCTCAGTGTCGAACGCTTTCTCTGTTGGTCCTTCACCTTCACGACCTTTTGGTTGGCCGAAGTAGATACCGCCTGTGAGTTCACGGACTACTACGATGTCAAAACCGCGACCTGAGATATCTGCACGTAGTGGTGAGAAGGCTTCAAGACCTGAGTGAATTTGCGCCGGGCGTAGGTTACAGAACAGTTGGAAGTGCTTACGTAGTGGCAGTAGGGCGCCGCGTTCAGGTTGATCATTGGGTGGCAAGTGTTCCCACTTAGGGCCGCCAACTGAGCCGAATAGGACAGCATCAGACTCTTCACATGCTTTGACTGTGCTTTCTGGCAATGGGCAGCCGTGATTATCGATGGCGATACCACCCACATCATGCTCGTCACGTTCAAACGCAATGCCGTGTTTCTTTTCGATTGCATCTAACACTTTATGGGCCTGTGCCATTACTTCTGGGCCGATGCCGTCGCCTGGTAAAACGGCAATTTTGTATGATTTATTTGTCATGTTAATCCTTTAAGTTCTCTAAAATTTTTGAGCTGTTCCAAACCAACTAAGTGAGGAGTAGGGCTTTCTTTCTACCTCAACAATCAATGATTATCGCGTTAATGGCGTTGCCATACGGTTAAACCGTTATAAGGTTAGAGAGCTACACCGTCGCAAATTTCTTCTGTTTCATTTCTTCAATTTTATCGGCACGATGAATACTGTTGATGACGTGCAACAGTGCTTGGCCTGAAGCTTCAACAATATCGGTAGAAACACCAGTTCCGTGGTATTTACGGCCTTTGTAGTTGGCAATGATATCTGCTTGACCTAAGCCGTCTTCACCTTCCCCTTTTGCTGTTAAGTCAAACTTATCCAGAACAATGTCGTAGCCTGTCACGCGATAGATACATTGGTACAGGGCATCGACAGGGCCATTTCCAACAGCAGCTTCACACATCTCTTGATCGCCACATTGCATCTTGATGCTGGTGGTTGCCATGACGCTGCCAGATTGCACGCTTAGGTAGTTCAACTTGTAGAAATCATCTTCTTCACGCAGATTTGAGAAGTGCATTAGTGCTTCTAAATCGTAATCAAACACTTGGCCTTTGCGGTCAGCAAGTTTCAAAAAGTCTTCGTATAACGCATCTAGGTTGTACTCTTCTTCTTTATAACCCATTGCGTCCATGTGGCTTTTCACAGCAGCACGACCACTTCGGCTGGTTAGGTTCAATGCTTGATTTTTAAGGCCAATCGACTCAGGCGTCATGATCTCGTAAGTGTTTTTATTTTTTAGCATGCCGTCTTGATGGATGCCTGAAGAATGGCTAAATGCGTTGGCACCGACGATCGCTTTGTTGCTCTGGATCGGCATGTTACAAAGCTGGCTAACTAATTTGCTGGTGCGATGGATTTCGTCGTGTTTTAGGCAGGTATGTACACCCATGAATTCCTGGCGTGTTTTTAGGATCATCGCGATTTCTTCAAGAGAACAGTTACCCGCACGCTCACCGATACCGTTAATCGTCCCTTCTACCTGACGAGCACCGGCTTGCACTGCAGCGATAGAATTGGCAACAGACATGCCCAAGTCATCATGGCAGTGAACAGAAATGATCGCTTTGTCGATGTTTGGTACGCGGTTGAATAGGGTCTCAATAATGCCACCAAATTCACTTGGTACTGTGTAGCCTACGGTATCGGGGATATTGATGGTGCTTGCGCCAGCATCGATAGCCGCTTCAACCATGCGACATAGGTTGTCGATGGGGGTTCGGCCAGCATCTTCACAAGAAAACTCAACATCATCGGTGTAGTTACGTGCGTGTTTTACAGCTTGCACACCCATCTCTACAACATCATTGTAGCTCCGGCGTAGTTTGTCTTGAACGTGAACGGTTGAAGTTGAGATGAAAGTGTGGATTCGGAAAGCATCTGCAACTTTTAATGCTTGGGCTGCGGCGTCGATGTCTTTTGCAACAGCACGCGAAAGGGCACAAACTCGGCTGTTTTTAATGTGTCTGGCGATGGTTTGGACTGACTCGAAATCACCCGGAGAAGAAACAGGAAAACCCGCTTCAATAACATCAACACCAAGCCTTTCAAGTGCGTAAGCTATCTGCAGTTTTTCTTTGACCGTTAGGCTTGCTGATAATGCTTGCTCTCCATCACGTAGTGTGGTGTCGAAGATGATGACTTGATCATTCATGTTAGTTTCCTTCATGATTTTTGCACCTAATGAGAACATTAATGTGCCAGTGAATCGTTAATTCCATTGTTTAAATATCAAAAAAGCCCGCATTCTCATGCGGGCTTTTTTGAAAATTGGTGTGGTTATTTTTCTTCCACAGCCTACCCGCGCGAATTGGTCACGATAAGGAGGAGGCTAAGCAGAATAGAAAAATGTGCTGACATAGATGTTAAGCGTTCCACAAAAATAAGTTAATAAATTAGTACCGCACTCTATTAAGTGCGTCAACCCTTATGGGCAATTTTATTCGTAGTAAATTGCTATTGTTCTAGGCGATCGCAAAATTTTGAGGTGAAATTGAGAAATGATTCTTGGTCTTTACCGCATTTAAATTTCAATATTTGTGAATTTTTATTCATGCAATCTCGTTTTATGCTTGGCCTGTTTTTAATCTGATTTGTTATGAATGCTCATAAATACTTTGTGTATTGAACTTTACCCATAAATTGGGCGAATAAATTGTAACTTAAAAAATTATTGATGCTCATAAGCCTTAAAATTGTTTATAAATCTTTGATTTATTTTTTTTTGAAATTTTTATATTTTTTTAAATCATTGTAAATGATAGAAAACTTTGCTTTTAGAATAAAATTTAATGATTAATTATCAATCGAGTTGCTAAAGGCTAATGTATTCGTGGATAGTAGTGTTTGTTGACTGACGTATCCGAGTGGTAAATGTAATAGCGATTCGGAATTTTATTAAAAAAAATGATTTGGATTCAGGTGAGTTTTTGCACTTGTTTGGATTCTATGCACAACGACTTCCTTGTCATTATGACGATGATCAATTAAGAGGCATATGCCATGTTAGATAAAAAAGATGCGATGAGCGCAATCGCAAGCTACCGTATGGAAAGCACTTTGCGTGGTGTAGACTTAAACCTGTTAACTGTATTTGATGCTGTTATGCAGGAGCAGAATATTACTCGTGCTGCACACAACTTAGGTATGTCTCAACCAGCCGTAAGTAATGCTGTAGCTCGCCTTAAAGTTATGTTCAATGATGAATTATTCATGCGTCAAGGGCGAGGTATCCAACCGACTCAGCGTGCTCGTCAGCTCTTCGGACCTATTCGTCAAGCTTTGCAATTAGTGCGCAATGAATTACCAAGCTCTGTTTTTCAGCCAGAGTCTTCAACTCGCTTGTTCAAGCTGGCGATTTGCAGCCCATGTGATATGCGTTTTGCTCCTAAAATTATGGAAAATATCAGTGACCAAGCACCAAATGTTCAGTTGCATTTAGATGCAGAATTTGATCGGTTACTATCTGAACGCATGCGCTACCAAGAAATCGACTTTGTTATTGATTACGCTCGTTTTGATGATCAGGGTTTTTCAAGCACGGAGATCTTTAGAGATGAGTTAGTTGCTATTGTTTCTAAGACACACCCTCGTATCCAAGGCGATATATCTGCAGAGCAATTAATAAATGAAAAGCATGCTAAATTATCAAGAGTACATGGACAACGTAGTTTCTCTGAACAAGCTTATCGTGAACTAGATTGCTTAGCTGCTTATGAAGGTTCTAGTCTAAGCAACTTATTATATGTAGTAGGCCAATCTGAATTAGTTACTATTGCACCGCGTTGGATGGCAGAAAACGCCGTGAACAGTGAGCAATTACAGATTCTAGACTTGCCATTTGAGAATAAGCAAGTAAGTGGTTACTTAAGCTGGCATGAGTCAAGTGAGAAAGATAAAGGCCACATTTGGTTGCGTGATCAATTGATGGTTATTTGTGGTGAAGTAGTTGCACGTAACAAGCCAGTATTTTAATAAAACTTTACTTTCAAACTTTAATTAGTGTTGTTAGGTAGATAATTACTTAGCAGAGTGAAGTCACTATTACTAATATTTACAATTAATTTACCCTGAAAGAGTAATACTTTTCAGGGTTTTTTTTGCGTTATTTTTTTACAATCAAAACAATGATTTAATTTAGTGAGTTTTTTGCCTTACTTTAGAGTGCTAAACTATAAATCGTACGACTGCCTACTTATTGAGATAAATCGCTTGAACTTTGATGGTAGTCAGTTGCGTTTTTGAGTATCGAGGTTACACTTGTGCGCTCAAAAAGCTTACATATGTGAGCCTAAAGGTGATGAAATAGAATGGCCAAGTTAGATTTTCATATCATAAAACGTATTCGTGAGCAGGTTGTAAAAGGTGGTTCTCGTGTTGCGCTGAAGCATAAAGTAGGTACAGCATGGAAAGGGATTACTTGGGAACAATTTGGTCAGCAAATTGATGCGCTTTCAAGAGCACTTATTTTTCAGGGTATTGGTGTTCAAGATAAAGTCGGTATTTTTTCTAACAATATGCCGCGTTGGACTATAGCTGATTTTGCAGTATTGCAATTGCGTGGCGTTACTGTACCTATCTACCCGACTAATACTGCCGCACAGTCTGCTTATATTATTGATAATGCCGATATAAAAGTGTTGTTTGTCGGTGAGCAAGCTCAGCTTGATGCTGCTGTTAGTATTTTTGAGCAATGTCCTCAGCTTGAACTAATTGTTGCGATGTCTGATGAAATTGACTTAGGCGATCATTCTTTTGTTATGTCTTGGCATGATTTTGCTGAAAAAGATGACTTAAGTATGAACGTTGAGTTAGAGCAGCGCTTGGGCCAAGCACAGTTAGATGATTTATTAACGCTGATTTATACATCAGGAACAACAGGACAGCCTAAAGGCGTCATGCTCGATTACGCGAACATTTCTTCGCAGTTACAAGGCCATGATCAACGTTTGAGCCTCACTGAAACAGACGTGTCTCTTTGTTTTTTACCGCTTTCGCATGTGTTTGAGCGAGCATGGACTTTCTATGTCTTATATAAAGGGGCAACTAACTGCTATTTACAAGATACGATGAAAGTTCGTGAAGCGCTCAGTGAAGTTCAACCAACAGTCATGAGTGCCGTTCCTCGTTTCTATGAGAAAATATTCTCAGCGATTCATGAAAAGGTTTCTAAGGCACCGATACACCGTAAAGTGATGTTTACTTGGGCGGTTAATATGGGCGCTAAAATGGCGGCCTGCCATCAGGAGAAACGTACAGCTTCTTGGATGTTAAAACGTTCTTATGCTTTAGCTGATAAGCTGGTTCTGAGTAAACTACGTGCGCTATTAGGTGGACGAATTAATTTTATGCCTTGTGGTGGTGCTAAGCTTGATGAGACGATTGGTCGTTTTTTTCATGCCATAGGTGTGAATGTCAAACTTGGCTATGGCATGACAGAGACAACGGCAACGGTTTCATGCTGGGATGATAAATGTTTTGACCCTGGCTCCATCGGTATGTCAATGCCGGGAGCGCAGGTGAAGATCGGTGAAAATAATGAAATCTTAGTTCGTGGCCCTATGGTAATGCGTGGCTACTACAAAATGCCAGAAGAGACCGAGAAGACATTTGATGAGCACGGTTTTTTGAAAACGGGTGATGCTGGTCATATTGATGAAAACGGTAATTTGTTTATCACCGACCGTATTAAAGAGTTGATGAAAACCTCAAACGGTAAATATATTGCGCCGCAAGTCGTTGAAGGAGCAATTTGTAAAGATCACTTTATTGAACAAATAGCGGTCATTGCCGATACACGCAAATTTGTTTCAGCTTTAATCGTGCCTTGCTTTGACTCTTTGGAAGCTTATGCCAAAGAGTTGAACATTAAATATAAAGACCGTGTTGAGTTGATCAAGAATCATCAGATCGTTGAAATGATTGAGAAACGAGTTAATGACCTGCAAAAAGAACTGGCTAAGTTTGAGCAAGTAAAAAAATTCAAGCTTTTACCAAGAGCTTTCTCTATGGATGACGGTGAATTGACGCCAACACAGAAACTGCGGCGCAAAGTGATTAATGATAAGTACCAAGGCGAAATTGAAGAAATGTATAAAGACGAAGCAAAGAAGAAATAACAACTTTCTATCTTTACTTCGAAAAAATCATTATTTTCGTTGTACTGGTGAACTCTAAAGCCCTAGTACCATCGACTGCATTTTATGCATTAGGGCTTTTTATCAATTTATTTTTATTATTTTTCCTTCGTAAATTCCTTCGTAATTTCCTTCATATAAAAATATTAAACTTTTATTTTTGTCCTTATATAACAAAGTCTCTAGCCGTTTACCTATTATTGGCTTTTAATGCTGTTTTTGATGGTTTTCTAAGGACCTTATTACAAATCAATCAGATGCATAATTAGACCTGTTGATAATAAAACGTTACATTTGTTAGGTTTCCTGTCTCTTGTTATGACAAGAACAGGGCATAGCCGAAAAAGTGGAAGTATTTCGATTAGGCTAAAAATAAGACCTAAACTATGTAAAATCCAGGCTTAATCATTGGCCATATGATTGAGTGACTGGCAAGGAGAGCAATTATGACAACATTATTGTCAGGTGCAGAAATGGTGGTGCAATCTCTAATAGAAGAGAACGTTGAGCAAATATTTGGTTATCCGGGTGGCTCTGTTTTAGATATTTATGATGCTCTGCACGCTAAAGCAGATAAAATTAAGCATGTGCTTGTTAGGCATGAACAAGCGGCTACTCACATGGCAGATGGTTACGCTCGAGCGACAGGTCAACCAGGGGTTGTTCTTGTTTGTTCTGGTCCTGGCGCAACCAATACGATCACTGGAATTGCCACCGCTTATATGGACTCTATTCCAATGATTGTTATTTCAGGCAACGTTCCGAATAACTTAATTGGTAATGACGCATTTCAAGAATGCGATATTGTCGGTGTCTCTCGTCCAGTCGTCAAACACAGCTTTTTAGTCAAAAAAGTACAAGATATCCCTGAAACGATTAAAAAAGCCTTTTATATCTCTACAACAGGTCGTCCGGGACCGGTAGTGATTGATCTACCAAAAGACATTTTGAATCCACAAATCAAACTTCCTTATGATTATCCCGAAAGCATCTCAATGCGCTCTTATAAGCCAACGACAGCAGGGCATAAAGGGCAGATCAAGAAAGCATTAAAGTCTTTGCTTGAGGCGAAAAAGCCAGTGCTCTATGTTGGTGGTGGTGCCGTGATTTCTGGTGCCCATGAGTACATTCAAGCTCTTTCTGAACAGTTAAATCTCCCTGTCGTTAGCACTTTGATGGGGTTAGGCGCTTTTCCTGGTACGCACAAGAACTCCTTAGGCATGTTGGGTATGCACGGCACTTATGAAGCAAATATGGCGATGCACGAAGCTGACTTGATTTTCGGTATTGGTGTGCGCTTTGATGACCGAACGACCAACAACTTGGAAAAATACTGCCCAAATGCAAAAGTCATGCATATTGATATCGATCCCTCATCGATATCGAAGAATGTCAAAGTGGATCTGCCGATCGTTGGGTCTGCTGAGAAAGTATTAGCCACCATGGTAGGTTTACTTGACGAGCAGAGCAGCAGTAATGATCATGAGATGATCGCTGCGTGGTGGGAAGAGATCGAGCTGTGGCGCAAACGTAATTGCTTAGCTTATGAAACATCAGATGATCGTATTAAGCCCCAACAAGTGATTGAAACCCTTCATAAGCTAACTAATGGCGATGCTTATGTGGCATCGGATGTGGGGCAGCACCAGATGTTTGCTGCTTTGTATTACCCATTCAATAAACCACGTCGTTGGATTAACTCCGGAGGCCTTGGCACGATGGGATTCGGATTACCTGCAGGTATGGGGGTGAAGTTTGCCCTGCCTGAAGAAGAGGTAGTAATTGTCACCGGTGATGGCAGTATTCAAATGAATATTCAGGAGCTATCAACCGCAATGCAATACGATATACCGGTTAAGATCATTAACTTAAACAACCGTTTCCTAGGTATGGTAAAACAGTGGCAAGACATTATTTACCAAGGACGCCACTCTAATTCTTACATGAGCTCCGTTCCTGATTTTGCTGCCATTGCTGAAGCCTATGGTCATGTTGGCATTCGTATTGAAAGCCCGGATCAGCTAGAGGCTGGTTTACAACAAGCATTGGACATGAAAGATCGTCTGGTTTTTGTGGATATCAATGTTGATGAAACTGAGCATGTTTATCCGATGCAAATTAAAGGCGAAGGGATGGATAAAATGTGGCTAAGCAAAACGGAGCGTACTTAAGATGAGACATATCATTTCTTTATTATTGGAAAACCAGCCTGGTGCTTTGTCGCGCGTTGTTGGCCTGTTTTCACAGCGAGGCTATAACATCGAGTCTCTCAATGTCTCACCGACCGATGATGAAACACTTTCACGTCTTAATATTACGACGATGTCTGATGAAATGCAGCTTGAGCAAATTCAAAAACAGCTTAATAAGTTAATTGATGTTCTCAAAGTACAAGAAGTCACTGAATTTGAGCATATTGAGCGTGAATTGATGATGGTTAAAGTCAAAGCCAGTGGCTTATCCAGAGCGGAAGTCAAACGAACGGCTGATATTTTTCGAGGTCAAGTTGTTGATGTAACTGCCACTCAGTATACCGTGCAATTGGCTGGTACGAGTGAAAAACTAGATGCGTTTATTCAAGCGATTTCAGAAGTGACGGAAGTCGTCGAAGTTGCTCGCAGTGGTGTAGTTGGCATTGCTCGAGGTGAACGCAGTCTGAAGTATTAGGTCAATTATGATGAGTAATCGAGGTTTGATGACTCGTTATTTTAGGGAGAGTCGCTGAACCAATTCCTTATATCAGACAAATTTTGCCACAGGGTATAGCAAGCACTCATTATTTCACTTTGTCATGATATGAGATTGAAACTGGGATAGTTCTAGTTTCAATCTCAGTTAAATCACAACTAAACTGCTTCTATGGCGGTTTCGATGCTTTGCATTGAGCTTAAAAGATGTTTATCTAATAATTCAATTGCTTCATCGCTGTTTTTAGCCAATACAAGCTTCATGATCATTTCGTGTTCATCAATGTTGAACAATGTGTCATGCTCTGAAGTGAGTGTTTGCATCGCAAAGTAGCGATATCGCTTTATTTGATTGATTAAGTCACTAAAGAATTCAAACATGTTTCTAGAATCAGCCCCTTCCAATAAGGAAACATGGAATTGGTAATGACGCTCTTCCCACTCTTGCCAGCAAAACGAATCATTGACATTGAGACGAGATAGCTTGTGGTAGGATGTTAATACATCCAATTCCCAGCTTTCATCACCGGCTAAAATTGCCTTTTTAAGCAGCACAGAAGAAACAACGCGAAGACTTTCATAGAGGTCGTTAAGTTCCTTTTTACATACAGGTGCCACCCAGCAGCCTTTTTGCGGCTCAAGGTGGACATATTTACTCCAAGATAGTTGCACAAGAGCTTCACGAATAGGAGAAGCGCCTACATTGTATTTTTCTTTAAGGTCAGCAACGACAAGCTTTTGACCTGGTTTAAGAACACCTGTCAGGATATCTTGACAGATCATTTTTGATACTTTGTCGGTAAGAGTTGGACTAGACACAGTAACCTCATGGAATTGTTGACTTGGTGACAATTAAACAGTACGTAGTTCTGATTTGTTTGATAATACAGCGTACCGATTATGAGGGCAAGATAAAATATATAAAAAAAGAGGGCTAAAGCCCTCTTTTTTATGTAACGTATGGTAAATTAATTCAGTCTTATAGAACGTGAACAGAAGCCGTGTTTGTTGTGCCCGAAGCAACCAATGCACCTGAGACCATAACCACGATATCACCTTTGTGCCCAAGACCTGACTCTAAAGCTAGATCTTTACCTGCTAGGTAGAATGCATCCGTACTTTCAATAGAGTCGACAACTACTGGTGTCACACCTTTGGTAAGAACAAGCTGGGCTGCTGTTTTAGCGTTGGTTGTAAGTGCTAAAATATTTGCAGTTGGGAAGTACTTACGCACAGAACGAGCTGATTTACCACCTTCAGTTGCCACAACGATAAGTGGGGCTGCCAGTTTTTCAGCAGTATCTACTGCGCCTTTACATACTGCTTCAGTGATACGAAGGCGAGGGCTGTCTAGACGAGAACCTAGCTCAGCTTTTAGTGCTGAATCCGTGCGGTTCGCGATTTGTGCCATGATCGTTACTGCTTCAACAGGATACTTACCTTTAGCTGTTTCACCAGAAAGCATGACTGCGTCAGTACCGTCCATGACCGCGTTCGCAACGTCGCCTGCTTCTGCACGAGTAGGGCGTGGGTTATTGATCATAGAATCTAACATTTGTGTTGCTGTGATAACCATTTTGCGTGCACGGTTACACTTCTCGATCATCATCTTTTGAGCGAAGATAACTTCTTCTGCTGGGATTTCAACACCTAGGTCGCCACGAGCAACCATGATGCCGTCAGACAATTCTAGAATCTCGTCGAAGTTATCAACACCTTCCTGATTTTCAATCTTAGAAATGATGTGGATGTTTTCACCGCCGTTTGCTGCAAGCACTTCACGAATTTCTTGAACATCAGAAGCTTTACGGATGAAAGATGCAGCAACGAAGTCAACACCTTGCTCACAACCAAATTTAAGGTCGTTTTTGTCTTTTTCAGACAATGCAGGAAGGTTGACAGAAACGCCAGGTAAGTTAACACCTTTGTTTTCGCCTAGCGCACCGTTATTGAGAACTTTACATTTTACTTCAGTTTCTGATGTAGAGATAACTTCCATTTCAATTAGGCCGTCATCAACTAGGATTGTGTTACCTACATTAAGATCGGCAGCAAAGCCTGGGTAAGTGACAGCAACTTTGTCTTTATCTCCGATAACTGAAGTGTCGGTAGTGAAAGTGAATTCTTGACCGGCAATGAGATCAACATCATTGCCGCCTTCGAGTTTGATAGTACGGATTTCTGGGCCTTTTGTATCCAGAAGAATTGCAAGTTGTTTGCCCTTCGCTTCCATTACTTGGCGGAAATTCGCAATACGAGTGCCATGCTCTGCGTAGTCACCGTGAGAGAAGTTAAGACGCATCACATTCATGCCCGCGTTGACAAGTTCGGTTAATTTCTCAACGGATTCAGTTTTAGGACCAATCGTACAAACGATTTTGGTTTTTTTCATGGAAGATACTCTCCGGTAAGTATAGTTACAATTTGAAATTCGGCTGTTAACACTGAAGCAGGGGCTGTGGTGACGGTTTTATCTTACCGGCATCTTTTTGGCCTTGTTGTGATACTTCAGATTTTGAAAGTCTTTCTCCGAGTTTAGTCATTTTATGACTTATCAAGCGGCGATTACGGTTGGCTTTTTGTGACCTCTGCGAGGTTATATATAGAAAGTTACAAAAAGATAACCATCAATTCTGTAATTTTTTTTCTTTTAGGAGCTGAATTCTACCATTGAATGATTCCAATATCACTGTTTAAGAATTGTCTTAGGACAAGGTTTTATAGAGAAATATTAATTTTTTTACTCAAAATTAATGGATTTCTAAGTTTCGATTTGATTATAATTAATTTTGAGTCGAAACTTAGGGTGACGTTAGATGTCAAAACGAAACATTCAGCTGAGAAGGCATACTATTTCTAATTTGGTTAACGAACTTGGTGAAGTTAGTGTGGATGAACTTGCGCATAAGTTTGATACATCTGAAGTTACTATCAGAAAAGACCTAGCTTCGTTGGAGAAAAATGGTCAATTACTTCGCCGTTACGGTGGTGCAATTGCCATTCCGACAGAAGTCGTTCATGAAGAAATGAGTTCAAATGTTTCGAAACGAAAGTTAAATTTGGCAAAAGTGGCGGCGAGTTTAATTCGTGATCACAACCGAATTGTGATTGATAGCGGCACAACCACTGCTGCCTTAATACAACAATTAAATGACAAGCGCGGCTTAGTTGTAATGACGAACTCACTTCATGTCGCTAATGCCCTCAATGAATTAGAGAGTGAGCCTACCTTGTTAATGACTGGGGGAACTTGGGATATGCATTCTGAATCTTTCCAAGGCAAAGTGGCTGAATCTGTGCTGCGCTCATATGACTTTGACCAACTTTTTATTGGGGCTGATGGGATCGATTTGGAAAGAGGCACCACAACATTTAATGAACTTCTTGGCTTGAGCAAGGTGATGGCTGAAGTTTCTCGTGAAGTCATCGTTATGATCGAATCAGAAAAAATAGGTCGGAGAATCCCCAATGTTGAGCTGGCTTGGGATCAAATTGATGTCCTCGTCACGGATGATGAAATATCGAGTGAACAGCAACAGCATATTGAACGATGCGGCATTAAAGTGATTCGTGCCTAATGCTCTAATAACAGCGTCAACTGGCGCAAAAACGTTTTACCTTAGAAATATTTTACCCTAAATAAACTTTGTACCCAGAATCCTCTTCCTAATAGTTCGCTTTCTGATTCTATAATAAATAAGAAAAGGGAAGAGTGATTCAAATAGAACAACGATGGAGATCAATACATGTGTGGAATCGTAGGCGCTGTCGCACAGCGAGATGTTGCAGAAATTTTAGTAGAAGGCTTACGTCGACTAGAATACCGTGGTTATGATTCTGCCGGAGTGGCGATCATTGATAATGCCAATAATCTAACGCGAATTCGCCGCTTAGGCAAAGTACAAGCGTTAGCCGATGCAGTGAGTGAAGCAGAAACTCTAGGTGGGACTGGGATAGCCCATACCCGTTGGGCAACTCATGGTGAGCCTTCGGAAGCAAATGCTCACCCACATATGTCAGGCCGTATTGCGGTGGTTCATAATGGTATTATAGAAAACCATGAAGTGCTTAGAGAGCAATTAAAATCCCGTGGTTATCAATTTGAATCTCAGACAGATACCGAAGTTATTGCGCATTTAGTTGAATGGGAATTACGCAGCTCAGAAACACTGTTAGAAGCTTTACAAAAGACCGCTGAACAATTAGAAGGAGCCTACGGTACAGTAGTATTGGATCGCAATGATCCTGATCGCATCGTTGTTGCTCGTTCTGGCAGTCCGATAGTTATTGGATTTGGGGTTGGGGAAAACTTCCTCGCTTCAGATCAACTTGCATTACTCAATGTTACTCGTCGCTTTATGTATTTAGAAGAAGGGGACGTTGCCGAGATCACACGCCGTCAAGTGACAGTATTAGATGCCTCAGGTCATTCAGTTGAGCGGGAAATTATTGAATCGAGTGCTGAACATGATGCAGGTGACAAAGGGCAATATCGTCACTTCATGCAAAAAGAGATTTATGAACAACCCACCGCGCTCATCAAAACAATGGAAGGGCGCCTGACGGCTGATAGCATTATTACTGAGTCTATTGGCATCAACGCAGCAGAAATCTTAAGTAGCATCGAACATATCCAGATTGTTGCCTGTGGTACGTCTTATAATGCAGGCATGACCGCTCGTTATTGGTTCGAAGACATTGCCGGAGTGAGCTGTGATGTCGAGATTGCTTCTGAATTTCGTTATCGTAAGTTTGTCACTCGACCAAACAGTTTGCTCATCACTCTTTCCCAGTCAGGAGAAACGGCAGATACCTTAGCAGCATTGCGTCTGGCCAAAGAAAAAGGCTATATGGCCGCTATGACAATCTGTAATGTTGCAGGCTCATCTTTAGTACGCGAATCTGATTTTGCTTTCATGACTCGTGCTGGTGTTGAAATCGGTGTTGCATCTACTAAAGCCTTTACGACGCAGCTTTGTGCGCTGTTAATGCTAGTGACAGCATTGGGTAAGCAACAAGGTCGAGTGAGTAAGGAAAAAGAAAAAGAGATTGTCGAGGCTCTTCATGCGTTACCAAAACAGATCAACGCAGCGCTCTCTTTCGAACAAGAAATAGAAGACTTGGCGACAGATTTTGCTGATAAACATCATACACTGTTCTTAGGTCGTGGTGAATTTTACCCAATTGCAATGGAAGCTTCTTTGAAGCTGAAAGAGATTTCTTACATTCACGCTGAGGCGTACGCCGCAGGTGAACTTAAACATGGCCCTCTTGCATTGATTGATGCCGATATGCCTGTTGTCGTGGTTGCGCCAAGTAATGACTTATTGGAAAAACTGAAATCTAACATTGAAGAGGTACGTGCACGTGGTGGTCTGTTGTACGTATTTGCTGATGCCGATGCTGGCTTCCAGGAAGATGAAACCATGAAAATCATTACTCTACCGCATATCAGCGAAATTACTGCGGCGATCTATTACACCATTCCGATGCAATTACTTTCTTACTATGTTGCACTGATTAAAGGAACGGACGTCGATCAGCCTCGTAACCTTGCTAAAGCAGTAACAGTTGAGTAGCCCCGGTAGTTTTTGGTCTTTACTTGTCGGCAGACATTAAAGTCTGAAACTGTGACATTAAAGTTTAAAACTGTAACACTAAAGTTGAAAACTTTTCAACCCCGGTTAAACAGATTAAAAGTTAACCGGGTTTTTGTTATGGCAAAATCAATGTTCTTCCTACAGTTTCTAGTACATTATTATAAATTGGCATGGTTATTTTCTCTTACTTATTGCTTTTTAATTATAATTCTACTTAGCTTCGCCGATGATTTTCTTTTTGGAGAATAAAGTAATGTTTTGATTTACGGCGTAGCTACTAAACATGATCATCAATACACCAAGTATTTGAAGGTGACTTAAAGTTTCATGGTAAAAGTAATAATCAACTAGAATTGCGATAGCAGGATAAATAAACGTCATCACGGCGATTACAGGGGCCGATAATTTTTGGTATGAGGAGTACATTAAAATGTAAGTCAAACATGTATGGACAGCTCCTAAAATAAGTAAATAACTCCATTGTGTAATGGTGATTTCAGTCAATCCAGATAAATCACTAAATGGCAATAAGACAATGACTCCTACACAAAGCTGAACTAAAGTAATAATATAAGGAGAGATCCCCGTTAAAAACTTTACGATAACTGCTGATATTGCCCAGAAGATTGCTGCCGACAGCGCCAGAACTATACCCAATATGTAAGAAGAAGATAGTGAGATATCACTGAAATCAATATTGGCAACTAAAGCAACGCCAATGAATGCAAGACCCATCCAAGCAACTTTATTTGACGATACTCGCTCTCGGAAAATTACGGCCCAAATCAACACAAAAAAGAAGGGCTGGGCATGATATATAACTGTCGAAGTGGAAATAGAAGCGGTCTTAAAAGATGCAAACAGCATAACCCAGTTAAAGACCAAAAATATCCCGCTCAGCACGATTATCATGAGGTTTTTCAGCGAAAGCCCAGACTCCTTGAACTTTCCACTATAAACGCAATAAGCAACTAAAAATAGCACTCCAAGTAAGCAACGGTAAAAAACTACGTTGTATGCACTTTGACCTGACTCAATCACAAATAGTCCGACGGTTCCCATCATGAGCATTGCGCTAAATAGCTCTATGATCCCTTTTTTCTCCACAGAATTAATCATTTAAAACTCCTTTTTCCACTTCAGTGTGAGTGTATAAATAGCTCTGTTTCTTATTAAGCGCTGTTGAATCTAAAGAGGTTAAGACTGACGTTGTTTTTGAAAGAGTAGCTTCCATTGTTATTCCTTATTATTTTTTGCTACCGAGCAATGAATTTACTACAGAAAGAATATTTGAGACTCCTAACTTGCTTTCTTCTGAATCAATATCATCCGCGCTAAATTCGGCAAGCTCGAGCCCTAGCACCTGCTCTCGAGGAATTGCTTCAAATACACTGATCAATTGGGATAAATACAACCCGCCGTGAACTTTGTAATCAGCTGGAATTTGTCCTGGCTCAAGTGCGTCCCAATCGATGTGTATCCATAATTTAGAGCTACCAACCATCTCTAATATCGTCTCTGGGGTTACATTGCGTGGAAGTAGCATTCGAACTCCAGAATCTTCAAGTAATCTACGCTCTTTTTCATCAATATCGTGCACCCCAGCCAACACTACTTGACTAGGTTTTAATCCAGCACCAAAACCACTTTCCCAAAACCCACATACAGCAGCCAATACCATCCCACCTAGATAACCTGTTTCTGAAGTGTCAGGAGTATTAAAGTCTCCATGAGCATCAATCCAAAGCACAGTAATATCTGGGTATTTAGCTGTAACTATAGGTAATGTTGCTAGGCTTGCTGAACATGTATTTGACGCGAAAAGAACCGTATCATTGGCAGCTAAACTTGTTTGAACTTCGCCTTGCAGTAAATCTAATGTCTTTGATGCCTTCGGCAAACACTCTTTCCAGTTATCATCTTGACCCGGAGAAGGGCTTCCAATGATGGTCGCCTGAATACCAAAGTTTTGCTCTAAAGCTTCAGCTGTTATCTTTGCTCCACGAAGTGTAGTGTCGGTCTTGTCACCAATGCGACCCTGTGAACAAATAAGACGGTAGCTCATTTCTATATCCTAATTTTTATTAAAAAAGTCAGGGATTTATGCATGATCTACTTTATTCGGTCAATTGCATAACATACCCAATAACTAAGTAACGATAGGCATATCTTTTGGTAAGTTAATATGATGTTGGTTGTATTTGATGGGAGTTAGTCTCAATGACAGCACAGCTGCCTGAAAATTGAATTAGAATATAGAACATTGAATAAAGGTAGAATATTCGATCTAGTTCATTGTTTTTTGGTTATCCAGGGGGGGGCTGAATTAATCGAACTTGCTAGCGATTTAATTTAACCTTCTGATTTTTATTGATAACCATATAAGTAGTCATGCCCATGAATACATTGCACGTATGACGAAACAACCATGCATTTAAGTGGCCATAAAGCTGTTAAAACATCGGGGGTATTGAATCCACCATGGTTTATAGAGGGACCTTTCTTGTTATCAGTGCAATTCTATCTGGATCTAATCGTTGGTTGGTAAGGAAGCTGGGTTGGTGAACGTTTTATAGCTGATTTTAATATGACAGCCCACGCCGAAACACAATAGCATGAAAAAAGAGGTAAGCAGCAGAGCGATATACTCTCGTATCTATCCTTCCCAAAAAGGATATTTTCAATATAGTCTAATATTAAATTTTCTAATTTAGTGGGTGCTGTAATTTGGGAATGTCCAAAATTTATTCTGAACGAGGCTGTGGTTGAGCTAAAATTTAAGTATCTAAGAACAGAGTAGTCTACCTTGAAAAACACCGCTTTCTAAAAGTTTCAAACTTTATTGTCATAAGGCTGGTTTTCCGAAGGTTGTTGGGGTCGGTTAGTTTTAATCTTTATTGCCATGTTTAGTGGTTAGTAGCTACAGAAGAGAAAGGCTTCGGAGGCAGAAAAGTTTCAATCTTTAATGTCCTCCGACAGATAAAATTAATAATTTCAGGGGTTAAGATATCCAAGTAACCTTAAGGTGCTTTGCCCAGAGAAACATCTTGCCATGTCTCCGATTCCAATGATTCAGAAAAGCTAAAGGTAGAAGTTTTAATATCATGAACATGTACTTTAAATACTTTATCTTTAAATCTTTCAGGATTTCTTAAAACATGACGAATCTCAGAAAAGGTTATCGGTTCGTATTTGTCTCCAAATCTATGTTCATTGGATTGCCATTTTTTGTCTTGGATGACTCTTAAGTCTAATGAGCCAGATTGACCATCTTCCCATGAAAAAATGATATCAATGTTATTATCAGAGAAGAACTCAAGTCCTAGTTTACTTGTATTTCGAAAAAAGTGTTTAACAAACATCTCTGCAAAATCGACTTGTATCATATGAGGTAATGCATATTGATTTACATCAAGGATACTTTTAACTTTACTTTTAAGAATTAAGTTTAATATCGTTTCAGTTAATGCATTGACATCACTGTCTCCTGATGTGTTTTTGTAGCAAAAGTTTGTAACGATTTTCACTTGTTCTTCGTAAGAGTTAGTTTTTGATAAAGCTTTGTTTAGTTTTATAAATGGATCAAGAGCTGTAATATGCCCCTTGAATTGCTGAATAAGCCATTTAGGGTTTTCTTCTCTGTCATAATGGGCAATATTGTCCAGTTTTTTATTGAGCAAAGCTATTGTTCGATTATCCACACCTTCAAGCTCATTGAGCTTGCAGGTTAAATAACCAAGTTTACGTTGTGGTTGACTCAAACCGTAAATAGCAGGTCTATAATCTTTTCGTTGAAACACTTTCTTATAGCAATCTTTACTTCTTAGCTTATCGAGTCTTTGAGGGAAGCCTTGAGCTAAGTCAGACGTTGTATTAGTGAGTTTATTAACCTCTAATGATCTTTCTAGCTCAAACTTTTAATGGTCTCTGATTGTATTGTACTTACGCTATTAACGAACAAGATATAACCCTCTAAATCTTAATGAGATTAAATTTTAAATAAGTAAAGAATTTAGCTGTGAAAAAGATTTAGTGTCATATGTTTAGTTATGAAAAATTACGTAAAAAAGAGATATCTATACCCAAGCATCCTGATAACGCTGGGGTATAACAGGTATGTTCGGAAACAGCAGATACTTCAGTCGAGTTAATTGACCGACTATTTAAACTTTTCTCCTTTTTATTGATATTTTTATTGTTATTGAGGTCTAAAATTGACAATGTCAGTCTACAGCCAAGTGATCTCTGTTCGCTTTTCGGAACATTGCTCTAAATCAAGCATCGTGAGGTCACTTAGGTATATAAGCATTATGCTTTGATGTGAGCAGAAAATGGTTAAGTGTATTGGAAACTCTTCTATGAATAAAAAGTGGCTCGTGTTGTGCGTGAGTGTTGTATTTGGCAATCACTTCGCTTTGGCAGACAGTGAAAAAACAACACAACAAAAAAGCCAAGTTGTTTGGATTGATAATAACGATGATTGGTTGCAGTTGAAATCGGGAGAAGTGATCAAAGGTGAATTAACAGGAACGATTAAAGAAGAATCTAACTCTTTAGACCAAGAAATTGAGTTTGATAGTGATGATCTTGGTGATCAGGATATTGAAATAAAAGATATTGCGGTACTTGAGACGGTGAGCTTTTTTACTGTTCGAGTTGCAAGTGGAGATATTCATGAAGGATTTCTATCGATCAAAGATGGCAAGCTTTTTTTGCGTAATGAAGTAAAAGAATGGTCATTTCCGATTGAGCAAGTAGTGTCTATTTATCGTGGTCGTCAAGATGAATCTGAGCAATGGAAAACAGAGTTGTTTTTAGGCTTAGACATCAGTAAAGGTAATACCGATGAGTTTTCATTACTTGGGGAAATTGAAACAGAGAGGCTGGCTGTTGATTCTAGGACCAAACTCAAAGCTAGACATGAAAACTCTGAGAGTGATAGTAAAACGATAGCAAAAAGTACATCGTTTGATGGCTCTTATGATATTTACCTAAGAAACAAACTGTTTTTCAGGCCTCTAAAGCTGTCAATAATAAGTGATGAGTTCCAAAATATTGATCACAAAGAAGATGTATCTATGCAAATGGGGTATTTTATTATCGCCATGCCTCATACGCAATGGGATGTGTCACTCGGTCCTGGTTACCAATATACCGCTTTTCGAACGGTTGAAAGTGGTGAGAAAGAGAATGTAAGCAGTAGTGGTTTATATTTCGAGTCCAACTTTGAATATGAGCTAACTCGCAATATTGACCTTACTCATTTTTATTCTTTCAATTGGACCAGCAAAAAAAATATGGGCACTCAACACAGAAACGAACTAGGAATCGATATTGATCTCGTTAAAGATTTGGATTTGAGTATTAAGGCGACTTGGGATCATGTTTCAAATGTTGAGCCCAATGCGGAGGGAATCACTCCTAAAGAAGATGACTACACGTTTCACTTCGGCTTATCTTATGAGATTTAAGAGTATCAGAGTGAGAGCGGGTTATTTTTAGTAGGCACCCAAGCGCTCTAAGATTACTTGGGTTTCACTGCTCTGATAAGAGAATATCAGAGCAGTAATTTTAGGGCTCTATAGTAAGCTTAGTAAGCAGCCATCTTGAATTTGTAGAAATTCATTGAGCCAATCCAGTTATCTGCTGGCTCGATAATTTCTTGATTTGTTGTGATTGTCACGTCCCAATGGTAACGGACTCCATCTTCATCAGGTGAGTCAGATACTCGTTTGATATCTGAAACACTGGTAATGCTGACGATATTAGAGAACTCTGGGTTTCTCGCTATACGGATTTGGAACAGCTCCTCTTTACCGCTGTTAAGAGCAGTGTCAATTTCTTGTTTAAATCTTTCTGCTGTTTCTTGGTGATCGCCCTTGAATCGTAATGTGTATGTTGTTGCGTCATCTTGATGTATGTAGTAGCCCCATGTATTTACTGACCACTCCCAATTCCAGGTAAACTCTTCTACACACTTAATAAGATCGGCTTCATCTTTAGTCATTACGCCATTATTGACCAAAGTATCAACCATGGCGTCATACTTTGCACAAGTGACAAAGTTATTTGGACCTTGCACTAGTTGTGCATTGTCTGAATTAGCTGTATTCAATGTGCCAGCCAGTGTCATACCAGATGTACTTAATAAACAAAGTGCTGTTAGAAGTGTCTTTTTCATTGGATAACCTTATCATTATTTTAAAAGAGCGTACATTAAAGTGGTTTATCTTGGTGTATTCAAAATAAGCGACAACTTATGCTGTACTTGTCCTGATAATTTCATAGGTTGACCAGATGCTTTCAATTTTCTGATATTTATTGTCTTTTTGTTTTTCTTGTTTTTTATTGAGCTTAATTTGCTCAATTTTGTAAGGATTTGGTCAATTTGATAAGTGCTTTTTCTTGATTCTAATTCGATTGCTATTTAGGGGTTAGTAAATGAGATGTATTTAACTCAGGTAAGGTTAAGATGCTTATTTCTGAGTTATAACACTGAGCTTACGGCAAAGAAGACTATCTGACGAAGACGCTATCTTGTTGAATTGAATATTTTAAGCTTAATTGAGTGTTGGTAGTGATGGGGTATGGTATATGTAAAAAGGGCACAGTAGGGGTTAATCCACTGCGCCTTTCAAAATTTGGTGGCCCCTCGCAGATTTGAACTGCGGACCAATCGATTATGAGTCGACTGCTCTAACCACTGAGCTAAGGGGCCTTAATAGGTGGACAATTATAGGGGAACAAAAACAAGCTGTCTAGCCATGAAAACAGGATTAATGTTTGTTTTTTATCCACTTAGTGCCATAAATTACAAAAAAGGTGACCTTTGGTCACCTTTTTTAGTTTGCTGCCGTAAGACTATTCGTCCAAGAAGCTGCGCAATGTTTCTGAGCGGCTCGGATGACGAAGTTTTCTTAGTGCTTTAGCTTCGATCTGACGAATACGCTCACGTGTTACGTCAAATTGCTTACCCACTTCTTCAAGAGTGTGGTCTGTATTCATATCGATACCAAAACGCATACGAAGCACTTTAGCTTCACGTGGTGTAAGACCTGCTAAGACATCTTTTGTTGCACCTTTCAGACTGGTTGCAGTTGCAGAGTCTAATGGGAGCTCTAGTGTAGTATCTTCAATGAAGTCACCTAAGTGCGAATCTTCGTCATCACCGATTGGTGTTTCCATAGAGATTGGCTCTTTAGCGATCTTAAGCACTTTACGGATCTTGTCTTCAGGCATTTGCATGCGCTCAGCCAATTCCTCTGGTAACGGTTCACGGCCCATCTCTTGTAGCATTTGACGTGAGATACGGTTTAGTTTGTTGATCGTTTCGATCATGTGAACCGGAATACGTATTGTACGAGCTTGGTCTGCAATAGAGCGAGTGATTGCCTGACGAATCCACCATGTTGCGTAAGTTGAGAACTTATAACCACGGCGATATTCAAATTTATCAACTGCTTTCATCAAGCCGATATTACCTTCTTGGATCAAATCCAAGAACTGTAGGCCACGGTTGGTGTATTTTTTCGCAATAGAAATAACAAGACGCAAGTTTGCTTCGACCATTTCTTTTTTCGCTCGACGAGCCTTTGCTTCACCGATGGACATGCGACGACTGATATCTTTGATATTTTGTACGCTGAGAGAAGTCTCATCTTCAATCATTTTTAGCTTAGTGATTGAACGACGAATGTCTTCTTCGCTGCGCTTAATCTTTTCAGCATATGGTTTATCTGAAGAAAGAATTTCATCTAACCATGCTTCACTTGACTCGTTACCAGTGAAGAGAGCAATGAAAGATTTCTTCGGCATTTTACCGTACTCAACTGCAGACTTCATGATCAGACGTTCTTGAGTACGTACGCGCTCCATCGAAGTACGTAATTCGTTTACGAGGTGATCAAATTGCTTTGGCGTTAGACGGAATTCTTTGAATACGTCTAACATTAACTCGTTAGCTAGCGTTGCTTTCGGGCTTTCATAGCCGTATTCGTTGATTGCCAGCTGAAGGTTTTGGTAGGTACTGCGTAGCTGAGTGAATTTTTCAAGTGCTAGTTCAGGATCAATTCCAACTTCTTCTTCGTCCTCGTCTGAATCCTCACTGTTCTCTTCATCGTCATCAACGCTGTCATCATCTTCATCTTTTAGATCGGATTCTGATAGCTCTGAACCAATGTGAGTCGCAGTCGGTGCAGCAGTGTCATCTGCATCAGGGTCGACGAATCCAGAAATGAGATCAGTCAAGCGAAGTTCTTCAGCTTGAACTTTATCAAACTGTTCGAGAATGTAAGGGATTGTACCCGGGTATTCAGCAACAGATGATTGAACTTGGTTAATACCTTCTTCAATACGTTTTGCGATGTCGATTTCGCCTTCGCGAGTCAGTAGTTCAACGGTACCCATCTCACGCATATACATGCGAACTGGGTCAGTTGTTCTACCAATCTCACTTTCTACGCTAGAAAGTGCGGCGGCTGCGGCTTCGGCAGCATCTTCATCTGTGATATTTGTATCATCATTTAGTGCAAGGTCATCAGCATCAGGTGCAGTTTCCACTACTTTGATGCCCATGTCGTTGATCATCTGAATGATATCTTCTACTTGTTCTGAATCTACGATTTCAGCAGGTAGGTGGTCATTTACTTCGGCGTAGGTCAGATAGCCTTGTTCTTTGCCTTTAATAACAAGTAACTTTAGCTGTGACTGCGGATTTTGATCCATAGACGGTATCCAACTTCGTAATCTGGTGAAGGAATTAGTATGCGAAATGCAAACCACTAACTATAACAAATTAAATTGTTGCTGACTAACCAAACAGGGTTACGCTTTTAAATCTAGCATTAAAGCTAGCAGCTCCCTTTTTTCCTCGGCTGATAAACCGATACTTCTTGCTTTGGCCTGCAGGTTTTCAATTTGTTTTTCTACACACTGAGCAATAATTTTGTCCAGTGAGTCTAAAAATATTTCTTCTTGATTGTCTTCATCAACTGGGATATCCCAGCTAGCAAGACGAGACAGAAGCTTCTCATTACTATCATGTCGCCAATGCTCTAAGAGCTGGCCCGTGTTAATATGGGGATGGATGATGCACTTATCAAGTATATCGACAAATAAACTTAAACCAGGTATCGCCAGCATTTTCACCGATGAGAGATCGGGTACCATTTTAGCATAGCTCGGATTTTGAATAAGTAGAGCGATTACCTCTCTCATAGGGGTACGTTTTATTTCTTTGTGTGGCTGAAGTCGAGTTTTAGTATTCTTCTTACGAAGTTGGCGTCGGCTATGGTCAAATCCAGTTCGTTCATCTAAGCGCTTTTCAAGTAGCTCTTGAAAATAGGGATCAGGGATTTTATTGATCAAGGCGCTAGCATAAGCACGTAAGGCAGACTTACCTTCGTTACTACCTAAGTTAATTTTATGCAATTCGATCAGGTTATCGAACAGGTAATTTGATAACGGCGTGGCGTTTTCGATTTGCTGTTCAAAGGCCGCTTTACCATTTGCTCTTATATAGCTATCGGGATCTTCACCATCTGGTAAGAATAAGAACTTCAAGGTGTTACCTGCTTTCAGAAACTGAAGTGCATTTTCTAAAGCACGCCACGCAGCTTCTTTGCCAGCGCGGTCACCATCATAGCAACAGACAACAGTATTGGTTTGCCTAAACAGCATTTGGATGTGATCGCCTGTCGTCGACGTTCCTAGTGAGGCAACAGAGTAGTCAATTCCATATTGTGCCAAAGCAACCACATCCATATAGCCTTCAGCGACTAGGATTTGTGGCGGTTCACGGTATGCTTGTAGTACTTCATACAAACCGTAAAGCTCTTTACCTTTATGAAAGATAGGTGTTTCTGGTGAGTTGAGGTATTTTGGTGTGCCATCTCCCAAGACACGGCCACCAAAGCCTATGACTCGACCACGGCGATCTCGAATTGGGAACATGACTCGGCCTCGAAAACGATCATAGCGGTTACCTTTGTCGTTTTCGATCAACATGCCACCTGTAACCAGCATGTCTTGATTATTTTTGCTCTGGCCGAAATTTTTACGTATCAAATCCCACTCGTCTGCAATAAAACCAATGCCAAATTTTTGGACAATTTCGCCAGACAAACCACGGTTTTTTAAGTATTCGATAGCTTCTCTTCCAGAAGTTTGTTTAAGCTGATTTCGGTAGAACTGAGCAATACTATTCATTAAATCGTAAAGGTTACGTTTTTCGCTGCTGTTTGCTTGTGGACTTGAGGTAAACTGACCACTTCCGCTACGTTGCTCTCGGGGGACATCTAAGCCAAGATAAGAGGCGAGTTCTTCTATAGCTTCGACAAAGTCTAAGCGCTCAAACTCCATAATGAAGTCAATAGCATTGCCATGCACGCCACAGCCAAAACAGTGGTAAAACTGTTTTTCCTGACTGACACTAAATGAGGGTGTTTTTTCATTATGAAAAGGGCAGCATGCACCGTAGTTTTTGCCTTTTTTCTTAAGTTTTACACGTGCGTCAACGATATCGACTATATCGAGTCGAGCTAGCAAATCATCAATAAAACTACGAGGGATGTGTCCAGCCATAAAACCTAACAAAAAAAACAAATCATGATTGAAGTGAATGGATAGTCAGCAAAGAGCTTGAATTAGAGTTATACCATTCTGACAGATACAAACAAGCCGTGCGTTCCATAGGATAGCACGGCTTGTTGAAATTGGGTGGGGTATCAAGCCAACTTAGTGCGAACTAAACCGCTCACTTTACCCATATCTGCACGCCCTTGAATTCGTGGCTTAAGAACGCCCATTACTTTGCCCATGTCTTGCATACCAGCTGCGCCAGATTCAATGATTGCCTTCTCAACGAGAGACGCTACTTCTTCATCTGTCAGTGGTTGAGGCATAAAATCCTCAAGAACGGTAATTTCTGCTCGTTCAGCATCAGCAAGATCTTGACGATTTGCTGCTTCAAATTGCGCTACAGAATCGCGACGTTGTTTAACCATCTTGGTCAACACGGCAAGAATGTCGTCATCGTTCAGAGTAATCTGTTCGTCAACTTCACGTTGCTTAATTGCTGATAAGGCTAAACGGATAGTTCCAAGGCGCAATTTGTCCTTGGCTTTCATCGCTAATTTTTGCTCTTCTTTGAGTTGTTCAATAAGAGCCATAACTAAATTCCTTTTGGAGTCCAGTTATTAGTACAGGCGAACGCGACGAGCATTTTCGCGAGCTAGCTTCTTAGCGTGACGCTTTTGAGCTGCTGCTTTAGCGCGTTTGCGAACTGTAGTTGGTTTTTCGTAGTGCTCACGACGACGCACTTCAGAAAGGATACCTGCTTTTTCGCAAGAGCGCTTGAAACGACGTAGAGCAACGTCGAACGGTTCGTTTTCACGTACTTTAACTACTGGCATATGCCTTTCACCTCAGGGGTTATTCGTTAACGCTGGATTTCAGTAAACCAAATCGTAATTGTTTAGTCTAATACCAGCTTGATCAAAAATGGTGCGGAATTTTAATCCGAACACATAAGCTTTGTAAAGCCTTTTATCGCTTATTGTCTGTACAAAATTTGTTTGCAGCCCCAAGGCAAGGTAATATGGCCTATAAATTCCTTCTACATAAAAAGCATACTGAGATAACCATGCGCATTATTGGTATTGAGACCTCTTGTGATGAGACTGGCATCGCCATATACGATGATGAAAAAGGTCTGTTGTCACACCAGCTTTACAGCCAAGTTAAACTTCATGCTGACTATGGTGGCGTGGTGCCTGAGCTGGCCTCACGTGATCACGTTAAAAAAACCATTCCGCTTATCAAAGCGGCGCTGAAAGAAGCCAATCTGACACCTAAAGACATCGATGGGATTGCCTATACGGCAGGTCCCGGTCTAGTGGGAGCCTTACTTGTGGGAGCGACAATTGGCCGCAGTATTGCTTACGCTTGGGGAGTGCCAGCGGTACCTGTTCACCATATGGAAGGCCACTTACTTGCTCCGATGTTAGAGGATAGTCCACCGCCATTTCCATTTGTTGCAGTCTTGGTATCCGGTGGCCATTCTATGATGGTGGAAGTTAAAGGGATTGGTGAGTACAAAATCTTAGGTGAATCGATTGATGACGCTGCAGGTGAAGCGTTTGATAAGACCGCTAAGCTAATGGGCCTCGATTACCCTGGAGGGCCATTGCTCTCTAAACTCGCAGAGAAAGGCACGCCGGGTCGCTTTAAGTTCCCACGTCCAATGACTAACGTGCCTGGTCTAGACATGAGTTTCTCAGGTCTAAAAACCTTTACCGCCAATACAATTGCTGCCAATGGTAATGATGATCAGACCCGTGCAGATATCGCTTATGCATTCGAAGAGGCAGTATGTGCGACGTTGGCTATCAAATGTAAGCGCGCACTCGAGCAAACCGGTATGAAGCGTATCGTCATTGCGGGGGGCGTGAGTGCCAATCGCCGTTTGCGTGCGGAGCTTGAGAAGTTGGCCCAAAAAGTGGGAGGAGAGGTTTACTACCCGCGTACGGAGTTTTGTACCGATAATGGTGCAATGATTGCCTATGCTGGTATGCAGCGTTTGAAAAATGGCGAAGTGTCAGATATGGCTGTAGAAGCACGCCCACGTTGGCCGATCGATCAGTTGACACCCATTGCTTAATCCTGATGCTTTTGATTGAAAGTACATCAAATGTTTTAAAGGTCTCTACTTATCAGAGGCCTTTGTTTTTCGCGCCACCATTGAAATAGCTCACTCAGTAACCTCATATGCGTGATTGGCGACAACAGAAGGCTTTTTGTCGACGCGAAGGTTATACCTCACAACAATAAATGGATAGAACAATGAATAAGTTTGAAATTGAAGGTCAGCAGCTTGCGTATTTAGATCAAGGCGAAGGTCCCGTGTTGTTATTTGGACACAGTTATCTTTGGGATAGTCAAATGTGGGCACCACAGATTGAACTGTTGAGTCAATCTTACCGTTGTATTGTCCCCGATCTTTGGGCTCATGGTGAATCCGAGGCGGCACCGTCTTCCACACGATCTTTGGTCGATTATGCCCAGCATATGCTGGCGTTGATGGATCACTTATCCATTGAGCAGTTTTCCATTGTCGGTCTTTCTGTGGGTGGCATGTGGGGCGCTGAGCTAACCTCGCAAGCGCCTCAACGAGTGAAGTCTCTGGTTCTAATGGATACCTTTATCGGCCTAGAACCCGAAGTGACGCATAAGAAATATTTCGCAATGCTCGATACTATCAGCCAAGTGCAAGCCATTCCTGAACCACTTGTTGAAGTGGTCACCCCGCTGTTTTTCGCCAATGATGCTGAGCAAGTGAATCCTGAGCTGGTGGCTTCCTTCAAACAAAGCCTAACTGCACTGCAAGGTGATCGTGCAGTTGAGATTGCTCGTATTGGTCGTATGGTCTTTGGCCGCCGTGATGTCATTGAAGACTCTGAAGCGTTCGCGTTACCTACCTTAATTGCAGTAGGACGTGAGGATAAGCCCCGTCCTGTGTTTGAGTCTTATTTAATGAATGATTGCATCACTGGCAGTGAATTGGTCGAAATTCCACAAGCGGGACATATCAGCTCTTTAGAGCAGCCTGAGTTTGTCAACCAAATGCTATTGAGCTTTTTAAACAGAGTGCATGCTTAGTTTTACTACTAAGAACTCACAGAGAAAACTCGGTGTTAGGCCGAGTTTTTTTCTATATTTTTCTTTTCACCGATCTTAGGTTCTTCACCGGATAACAAACGACGGATGTTTGGGTGATGCTTAAACACGATTAAGCAGCACAGCATGGCAACGGGTAGAGTGTATTGAGGTTTAAGTAGCCAAGTGTAAAAAGGAGCAAGTAAGACGGTAACTAAGGCAGCGAGAGAAGAGTAACGGAACAAAACAGCAACCGATAACCAGGTGAGAAGCACCAAGCCCATCAAATCAAATCCAATAGGAGCAATGGCGCCTAATGCTGTTGCTACTCCTTTTCCGCCTTGAAAGTGAAAGAAAATAGGGTACATGTGCCCAAGACAAGCTGCGATTGCGATGATGCCAAGAATGATTGGGTCGATACCAAGCAGATACCCACACCAGACAGGGATAGTGCCTTTGAGCATATCACACAGTAAGACAGCAACCGCGGCCCCTTTACCACCAATACGAAGTACATTCGTCGCACCAGGATTATTTGAGCCGACTTGGCGGGGATCAGGCAGTCTTAATAAACGACAAATGAGTACCGCACTGGAGATTGAACCCAATAGATAGGCGGCCATTGTCATTATCAGTGCCAGTGCGTCCATATAAGTCCTTGAGATAATGGAATGTCGTGCTCAGTGCCAACGGAATTGCTATCATACTCTGATTTGGCGTGTAGCAAAAATAGTCTCTGCGATGGAGCAAGCATTATTGTACCTGAGTTAACAGATTTAAGCCTATTTAGGCGACTCAGTGAGAGAATTCTACGATTAAATTACCCATAATGGGTATCCGACCTCTGGCAGAAAAGGATAGAGAAGATGGCTCTGGATAAAGTTTTTATTGAACAGTTAGAAGTGCTCACCACCATTGGTGTTTATGACTGGGAGCAGCAAATCAAGCAAAAGCTGGTTTTGGACATAGAAATGGCGCATGACAACAAACCAGCAGGTAAAAGTGATGATGTTCAAGATGCCTTGGATTATTCGCAAGTCAGTGAAGCGGTGCTTAATCACATTGAAAACGGCCGTTTTTTACTGATTGAGCGAGTGGCTGAGGAAATTGCTGACATTATCACACAGCGTTTCTCTGTTCCTTGGGTGAAGATTCGTTTAGCAAAACCAGGGGCTGTCCCTCAAGCGCGCACTGTTGGTGTAGTGATTGAGCGAGGCCAAGCATGATAAAAGCGTATATTGGTGTCGGCACAAATATTGATAGAGAGCGGCATGCTCGAATGGCTTATCTTGAATTGCAAAAGTTGGGTTCTGACCTTTGCGTGTCACCGATATATGAATGTGATCCGGTTGGCTTTAGCAGCCAGCCTTTTTATAATTTTGTGGTTAGTTTTTCTACCCAGTTATCACTGGAAATCTTGAGTCATGAATTGCGTGAAATAGAATTCAAATGGGGGCGCGAAAAAGACGCGCAAAAGTATCAAGATCGAACGTTAGATCTTGATCTTATCTTGTTTGGTTCGTGTCTTTCCATTCAAGATCCTGAGCTACCACGCAGTGATGTTTTTAAATATCCTTTTGTAACCAAACCGCTGTTTGATCTCGATCCTAAATTGGTTATCCCTGGTGATGGGCGCACCATCGCGGAGATTTGGCAAACAATGCAGCCGGTTGACACCCTTACACCGATTTCTCTTTCACTATAATATCGAGTTATTTATATGAGTTACTTTGAAGCCTTCATTCTGGCGTTAATTCAAGGACTGACAGAGTTCTTACCGATTTCCAGCTCTGCGCACTTAATTCTCCCTTCCGCGATCTTAGGCTGGGAAGATCAAGGGCTTGCTTTTGATGTCGCAGTGCATGTCGGCACCTTACTGGCCGTAGTGATTTATTTCCGGCAAGAAGTTATAACGTTATTACGCGCTTTATTTGCTTCTATCTTTAGCGGGGAGCGAGGCAAAGAGGCAAAACTGGCATGGATGATCGTGATCGCCACCATACCTGCGTGTATCTTTGGTCTATTAATGAAAGATATTATAGAGCTTTACCTTCGAAGCGCTTATGTAATTGCAACCACGACTATCGTGTTTGGCTTATTGCTGTGGTGGGCGGATAAACATGCAAAACAAGCCGTCGATGAATATCAAACCGGATGGAAACAAGCGTTATTTATTGGTTTTGCCCAAGCGCTAGCCATTATTCCAGGGACTTCTCGTTCTGGAGCGACGATCACGGCGGCGCTTTACTTAGGCTTTACTCGAGAAGCTGCGGCACGTTTTTCATTTTTAATGTCAATTCCGATCATCACTTTAGCGGGGGGCTATTTAGGGATGAAATTGGTGACCAGTGGCGAACCGGTTCATACGGGCTTTTTATTCACTGGGATCATCACATCTTTCATTAGTGCTTACCTGTGTATTCACTTCTTCTTGAAGATTATTTCACGTATGGGTATGACGCCATTTGTTATTTACCGCTTGATTCTTGGTATTGGATTATTCACGTTTTTACTAAGCAATGGTGCTTAATTTCTCAAGGCCAGCTCTAATGAGTTGGCCTTTTTTCATCCTTCTAGTTCGATTGGTTAGTTGAGTATGTGTTGATGTCTCAAGCTTTGCGAAGTGCGACTGTAATTGCTTCAATTCGACGTTTATCTTGCTCAGTACGGATATCTTGGCCTGTAAAACCATCTCGGATAATAGCCTGAACATCAACGGCCGCTGCAGCTTGATAGGCTTTAGTAAATATCTCCGCCTGTGGGTAGGGCAAATGTTCTAACCCTTTACGGCCTGCGTGATCGGCTTGGCAACACAGTAAAATATCGGGTAAACGTTCAGGTTTGCGCCATACATCAAATTTGTTGAGAACTTTAAGGATGGTTTTCGGTTTGAGCTCAGCGGCTCGATGAATGTTGGAGTGCTGCTCGCAGACCATTAGCGCCAAGTCTCTAAACTCATTGGGGACCTTGACTCGTTTACATAACTGTTTAATAAGTTTTAAACCCGTATGGCAGTGCATTTTATGGCTTGGCCACTCACTTTCTGGCGTGAGCCCCTTACCGAGATCGTGTACTTGTGCAGCAAACCTCACCGATAAAGAGGCGCTTAAGATAGCGGCCTGATGGGCCACCATTAATGTATGAATGCCAGTGTCGATTTCAGGGTGCCACTGAGCGGGTTGCGGCACACCAAATAAGTTATCCAGCTCAGGTAGCACGATAGCGAGCGCGCCACACTCTCTAAGTACGGATAAAAATACATCTGGACGAGAGCTCGATAGGGATTTGTGCCATTCTTGCCACACACGTTCTGTGGTGAGTGTCTCTAATTCACCACTTTCGACAATACGGCGCATTAACTGCATGGTTTCTTGAGCGACTTGGAAGCCTTGAGGTGCCAACTTTGCCGCAAAGCGGGCCACACGTAATACTCTTAGCGGATCTTCAATAAATGCCTCAGAAACATGGCGCAGTTGCTTGTTTTCAATATCTTGCTGACCACCGTAAGGGTCGTGTAGTGCACCCGCTTCATCAATGGCCATGGCATTAATGGTTAAATCACGTCGAAGAAGGTCTTCTTCTAGGGTCACTGATGGGTCGAAAAAACACTCAAAACCAGTATAGCCTTGACCAGATTTACGTTCAGTCCGTGCGAGTGCGTATTCTTCTTTATTGCTGGGGTGCAAAAAAACGGGGAAGTCTTTACCCACCGTAATATAGCCTTGATTTAGCATCTCTTGAGGGGTTGAACCTACTACTACCCAATCTCTATCGTGATTGGTGAGCCCTAGTAAACGATCGCGAACCGCCCCTCCGACTAAATAAACCTGCACGAATTACCTCTTAATTTATCGATATGACGTTGGACATTGAGGCAAGCAGTGGTACTTTGCCCCTATTGATAATCGATGTTACCCCAAATCAATAGGGTCTGTTGAGCTTTTGTACTGATTATTGCTGCCATTTATGGCTTTTGTAGCATGACAATGTTTTGAAATGTCACTTTTCTTTTGCACAAAAATCACTCGAAAGGTCGATAGATTTCGATAAAAGTCATTATTTTGTAATGATTGGAAGTAAAAAAAGAACTAAATCAGACTCTAAGAGTCTCTTTAGTCTGATATAAGAAACTTCATTAATAAGAAATGGAGTGTATCTGGAGAGCCTAATGTATAAGGACTTTTTTGGGTTTGCTGAACTGCCTTTTTCGATAGTTCCAAACCCACGTTATTTGTATTTGAGCCAGCGTCACAAAGAAGCCATTACGCATTTAAAGGCAGGTTTGGGTGAAGGTGGTGGTTTTGCTATGTTAACTGGAGAGGTTGGCACAGGTAAAACAACGGTGGCTAAAGTGATGTTGGCTAACCTTGACCAGAAAACAAAAGCTGGTCTGATTTTAAATCCGACTTTCTCTAGTCAAGATCTACTTGAAGCGATCTGTGATGAGTTTGAGATAATTTATCCACCAAATGCGACCCCAAAGCAGCTTCATCAAGCTATTTATGCTTATCTACAGCATAATCATCAACAGGGGTTACAAACTTTGCTCGTTATTGATGAAGCACAGCACTTGGCAGCTGATGTTTTAGAGCAATTACGCCTTTTGACCAATTTAGAAACAGATACAAGAAAGCTACTTAAAGTGCTTCTCGTTGGGCAGCCTGAATTACAAAGGTTGTTACAAACGACCCAATTACGTCAGTTAGCGCAGCGTATTACAGGACGCTATCATTTACTGCCTTTAGATGAAAAAGAGACCGCGGATTATATTGCATTCCGTTTACATACAGCTGGCGGTGAACAGCCTTTATTTGACCGCTTTTCGACCAAAGTGATTGCAAAATACAGTCATGGTATCCCTCGCTTGATTAACCTGATTTGTGACAAGTCACTCAATCTGAGTTTTTATCAAGGCCATACTGACATTGATCGAAATACCGTTTACCAGGCTTGCGAAGAGGTGATGCAGTTTCAAGCGGATATTTACCAACAAGGAAGTACATCAGCATCACTGAAGTGGCCTTCTTGGGGGACCGCATCGCTTGGCGTTCTGGCTGCACTGGGCTTAGGTTGGCTGATGGTACAGAGCATGTCGTTAACACCACAAGTCCCAACACCTGCACCGATACAAGTTGCAGACGTAAAGGAAGCCTTGCCAGAAAGTCCCGCTGTTGTTGCTTCTCCTCCGACTCAAAACAACCACTTGACCGAGGACCAACGCAACTTATTGTTAGCACAACCTCATTCGCACTTGGCCGTCAGGGAGTTATATCAACAATGGGGGTATGAGTCATCAGTTCGGGACAATTTGTGTTTGAACGAGGCTCAATCGACCATGTTATGTCAGCGTAAAATGACGACTTGGCCAATGTTAGTCGCCCAAAATCATCCGGTTATCTTAGAGCTGAATTACCAAGGTAAAGTTGGCTATGTCGTTCTATACGCGATTGGTGATAACAAAGTAGAGGTGCTAAATGGCCAACAACGTCTTCGTTTACCTACCTCTTGGTTAAAACCACTGTGGCAAGGAAATATCATCGAGCTTTGGCAAGCGCCTTTACGAGAGACCTTACGTTTGGAAATGGAAGGGCCGGCGATTGAAGTGTTAGATCAACTGTTAGCATTAGCCGTGAATGAATCGCCATTAGGAACCGATACCTTTGATTCCTCAATCAAAGAGCGAGTTAAATTATTCCAACGCTGGCAAGATTTGAATGTTGACGGTATCGCTGGAAAACAAACACTGGATCGTTTGCAACAAAATGTTCAACTCAACGCGCCCCTGTTAGGTATGATTAATGAGGAGAATTTGTAATGTCTATGACCAAACATTTTGGCGCTTTTTTGATTCCTGTCACTTTAAGTGCGATTGGTTCTGCTTGGTACCTTGGGGTATTTAACCCGCGATCAGAACCTTTGACGATTGTTGAGACTGTCCAACCCGTTCCGCTTCCTAAAGAAACTTTGTCGTTACCCACTCGCGTTATGAAGCCAAAGTTTGAAAGTCTCGACTATCCGGAGCAACAAACTTTGCAGTCTTTACAGAGAGAATGGCCAGTCGCTAAGGTCAGAAGGGTGATTGGCAGTTTTACTGCTCAAGCTGGTAATGACACCTTATCGGCTAATGAAACCAATAAAGCCATGTTGAAGAATAAAGTTCCAACGAGCCCAACGATGAATAGTCAAGATACTCTTGGTGTTACTTTAAGTGATATTGACTTGACTTCTCTTTCTCCTGAGCTTGCTTCGACAGTAGAAGATGTCTTGACCAACAGAGATGGATATTCAGGAAGCAAGCGTTATTCCGATTCAACTGCCGCGAATGTGAGTCAGCTTGAAGCAGATAAAGAGAGATGGCGAGGGCGTTTACCAGCGCTGAACTTTCAAATTCATATTTATTCCAGCGATGAGCAACGTCGATGGGTCAAAATTAACGATGTGGAATATCATCAAGGTGACCTGATTGATAATCAAATCTTGTTAAAAGAAATCAGCTCTCATGGAGTAATCATTGAATTTCAAGGGGAACAAATTAGCATTCCTTCGACTTACCAGTGGAAAGGTTAATGTCGTCGAGATCAGGTAAAGGTTCAATAGGTTAAAAAGAGGGTCAAAAGCCAGTCGATATTAAGTGACTGGCTTTTAATTTTCCGTATAAAATTTTGTCTTGGGTCTGCTTGAATGCTGAGTTCATTAGCCAGGTGAGTAAAACAGTTAACCTTAAGCCCAACCCGCCGGTGATTTTTTCCTGCGAGGCATTAAGCTTGGCAGGAATAACCCAAGCAGCAAACCAATACCAGCGACACCACCACCGTAAGCGAAGTACTTCATAAACATATCTTCTTTCTGTGTATCCAGTTTTGCACGCAGTTTACGGTTTTCTGTTTCTACAGAAGTTAATTGGTCACTAATTTCAGAATACTTTTTCTCAAGATCTGAGATCTGCTGGTTTCGAGTCTCTAGAGAATTGACTAAACCCGCTTTCTCAGTATCTGAATTTTGACGAGCATTTGCTAATTGCTTTTTGACTTCCTCGAGTTCTTTTTCGATACGTGGAAGACGATTAGCCATACTTTCTTGGCTGGTTACAAATTTATTTTGTACCCAACCTGTACGACCACGAGAGTCACGCACTTTAGTGTAACCTGTATCTTTGTTTACTTGCAGCAGTTTTACTTTCTCACCAGCATTAACACTACCCATAATACGGTATGTATTGTTTGGACCAGAATGCATGTAGGTGAATAAATCATCCGAAATATAACGGTCTGCAGCGAGAGCTGTTGGAACTGCTAACAGTGTAAACAGAACCGTGATGAATAGTTTTTTCACAGTAAATCCCTTAACGATTTTCTTGGATATAGTCCAGGTGCCGTATAATTCGAGCCTGAAATAAGTGAATAGTATGAAGTTTCAAGCTTGTGTGCAACAAAAGAAAGGGAGGTTACCCTCCCTTAGTTATTAATTTATTACTTAAATGCAGTGGCCGAGGCGATAATTATGAAAATATTGCTTGGATTGCGTAGAAAAAAACTACTGCTAACAATGCACCCGCAGGTAGTGTTACTACCCATGAGGCAACGATGTTACGAACAACTCCAAGATTCAATGCTGCAATACCACGAGCGAAACCTACCCCTAATACAGCGCCTACGAGTGTTTGTGTTGTCGAAATGGGCAGACCTGTGCCCGAAGCAAGCACAACGGTGCAAGCTGTTGCAAGCTGAGCCGCAAAACCACGACTTGGTGTAAGTTCTGTGATACCTGTGCCGACCGTTGCCATTACTTTATGACCCAGCGTGGCTAGACCAACCACAATACCAAAGCCACCTAGTGGTAGGATCCACCATGCAATAGTACTTTTTGCTGTTACTTCACCAAGGTGTTCAACTGTGGATACAATTGCTGACAGGGGACCAATTGCATTAGCAACGTCATTAGAGCCGTGAGCAAAAGCCATAGCACAAGCAGTAATAACCATCAGTACGCTGAAGATGCCCTCTACACCAGAAAAACTGTGGTCTTCTTCACGATTAGCAAATTTCTTTTGAATGTAGTAATAGCCACCCACCATTACGGCAGTAGAAACCAATGCAGACCACATCCAAGCTTCGCCATTGTTTAGATGTAAACCAACATGCTTAAGGCCTTTCTTGATAGTTACCAGGGCAATTACCATTGTCGTAATGAACATATAAACTGGCACAAAGCGTTTGGCATTAATCAGTGGAGTTTCAGTATCAAAAATTAGACGTTGTGCACTGACAAAGATGGCGTATGCAAAAAAACCGGAGATAACAGGAGTGATAAGCCAGCTGCCGACGATACCTTGAACGCTGGTCCAGTCTACGGCTTCAGTGCCGACGGATACGCAAGCGAAACCAATAATGGCTCCAATAATTGAGTGGGTAGTTGAAACAGGCCAACCCATATAAGAAGCAAGGAGTAGCCAAGTGCCAGCAGCAAGCAAGGCTGACATCATACCAAACACGAGTACGTCTGGTTGATTTGCAAAAAGAGATGTTTCGATAACACCTTTACGGATAGTGTCGGTTACTTCACCGCCAGCAAGGTAAGCACCTGCAAATTCAAAGATCATTGCGATAATGATCGCTTGTTTTACCGTTAGTGCTTTTGAACCTACTGATGTGCCCATTGCATTGGCAACGTCATTCGCACCAATACCAATTGCCATCATTAAACCAAAAATTGCTGCAACAATAATCAGGACAGTGCCGTAGTTCGCAAGGATATCCATCGTAATACCTAGTTGTTTTATAACAAGCGGAGCAAAATTTCACACGCAACATGATGAAGACGTTGACGGTTATCAGCGTCCTTCTATTGTTTGTTAATGATGCTCTTCGTTATGTCGTTAACGTATTGATTTAAGATCGTGATAGCATCACTTCCAAGCGAGCACCTACGCGCTGCGCTTGATCGGCGATACCACCCACCCATTCAAGAATTTTGTATAAGAACATGACATCGATTGGGTTCAAGTCAGATTCAACAGTCATTAATTGCTGACGTAGTTCAATCTGCATTGCATCGGTATCATCTTCAATCACGTCCAATTGATGAATCATTTCAGCAACGAGTGTTACCTCTCGGCCTTTGAAGCCTGTTTCTAAAAGTTCATCAAGTTCATTGATGACTTTTTGCGCCTGGTTAGCCGCATCAAGGCAACGTTGAACGTAAGCAAGGAAGTTTGGTTGGAGAGCCTCTGGAATGACAAGCTGACGGCCATAAACACGACCAGCGATATCTTTTGCCAGATTTGCCAGTTTGTCTTGTTGAGTTAGAAGCTCAAGCATGTCAGTACGATCAACTGGCATGAACAAACCGCGAGGCAGTTTTAATCGGATCTCACGTTTTAGTACATCAGCTTCTCTCTCCAGATGAGAGATTTGAGCTCGGATTTCAGATGCTTTTTCCCAGTCACCCTTTGAAGATACTTCGAAGAACTTAACTAGATGCGAGCAACATTCATTGACACACACAACGTGGCGTTGCAAAGGTTTAATCGGGGACTTTGCAAATAACCCCATAATTGTATTTACTGGCATGGCCATTCAACCTAATCACTATAACCTTAAAAAAACATACACCATTTCTTGGCGAAATGTTGAACGATGGCTATAAAGGCGCGCATGTTAACGCATTACATGGTTCATTAAAACTGTTTTAGATCATCATTCAGCGGATATTTCTTACTTGCCGTCTGATAAATTAGGCAATATCCTGTTTCTATCTGCGTTGAAAGGTATAGTTATGGAAACCGAGATAGAACTGAAGTTTTTTGTTTCTCCTGAATTTTCAGAAACTTTAAAGGCAAAAATTGCTGAGACTAAAGTACTGCAGCACAGTTGTCGCGACCTAGGTAACATCTATTTTGATACGGCTGATGAATGGCTAAGAAAGCATGACATTGGACTAAGAATCCGCCGATTTGATGATGTTTTTGTTCAAACAGTAAAAACCGCAGGGCGTGTTGTCGCGGGCCTTCATCAAAGGCCCGAATACAATGCGGAACATACTAAAAATGAGCCTGAGCTCACACTTCACCCTTCTGACATTTGGCCTGATGGCAAAGATATTGAAACTTTGCAGTTTGAGTTGGCGCCATTATTTTCAACAAACTTTCTGCGTGAGCAGTGGTTGATCAGTTTATCTGATGGCAGTCAAATTGAAGTTGCGTTTGACCAAGGCTCTGTCATTGCCTTCGATAACGATGGTCAAGAAGTTAGTGAGCCGATTTGTGAAGTCGAATTGGAACTAAAATCAGGTCAAACCGATGCGTTATTCACTTTAGCTCGTACGTTATGTGAAGCGGGGGGAATGCGCTTGGGTAATCTCAGTAAAGCTGCAAAAGGATACCGTTTAGCGCAAGGGTACATTGGCGATGAAGTTCAACCTTTATCGTTAGTGGATAGCAAAAGACAAGACAGTGTCGAAAACTGCCTAATTCATTCTCTGGAACATGCATTGTCCCATTGGCATTATCACGAGCAAATTTATATTGAGCGTGATTGTGTCGCAGCCTTGCGTGAAATTATCAATGCAATTCGATTTATCCGACAGACGCTCACCATTTTTGGCGGTATGGTTCCGCGCCGCGCAAGCGCTCTTTTACGTCAGGAACTTAAGTGGCTTGAAGGAGAGTTTGATTGGCTGGATGAACATGCCCACCTTGAAGAATTACTTGAAGATAAAGGGAATGTTCTGCGTAAATTGGATGCTCGTAAATTCTTAGTCTCAGAATTAACTCAGCAATTTGAAGAACTACCAAGTCGAGATGAAACGCTTAATTTATTATGCTCTGCACGTTATACGGGGTTACTTTTGGATTTGAGTCGCTGGATCTTGACCCGAGGCTGGCAACCTTTTTTAGATGATAGAGCGCGTGAAAAACTGTCGAGTAATATTCAGCCTTTTTCTATTATACAGTTGGATCGTACTTGGGCTGAGCTCGTTGAAGCTTTCCCTATTGAACGAGAATTGTCTGCCCAAGCATATGTTGATCAACGTTACCGTTTACAACGTAATTTGTATACGGGGATTGGTTTTGCCAGTTTGTACGACCCCAATGAAAGGAATGCATTTCGTTTACCTTGGGAAGACTTAGTCTATGGTATTGATGACCTGTTAATGTTGAATCACCTATTACCTTTAGTAGGTATGCTACAAGGAGAAGAACAAGAGCAATTGGAGCGCTGGTTGCAGCGGCAAGAGCGCTCTATTCTTCATGCTATGGATCAAACTCGAGCAATTGGTATTGAAGTAGCGCCTTACTGGCGAGATTAATCATTATAGCATCAAGTCACAAAGCGAAATGTCGGTATTTCGCTTTGTGTAGGTATCAATAAGTCTCTATAAGTCGCCCACTGTATTTGACTGAGCGTTGCTTTTTGGATCACCGTGACTACAAACTGAGCTGATATGCTATTACGCTCTATTGTTGCAATTTTACACAAGGAAGAACTATGCAATTGCCTCAACGACTGGTTTCTATCTCTTATATGGCGGTACAGCAGGCTGAAAAAAAGGGTTATTACCAACAGTGGCCAGAAGATGTGGCAGAGCAATTTCGCTTTATATCCGGTTTGAGTCAATTTGTAATTGATGCGATTGCTCAAGATGATGATCTTGCTCAGTGTTTACCGAGCATGTTAGCGGAGAAACAACGTCAACAAGAGTATCGCGAACAATTGGCCAGTCTTTTGGCAGAAAGCCAAGATGAGAGTGCCGCTCATCGCGTTCTACGTCAGTTTCGTCGCCGTGAGATGGTTTACATCGCTTGGAAAGATTTCACACATGGATGGACCTTAGAAGAATCTTTGCATCATTTGTCACAATTAGCAGAGGCGATGATCGTTGAAACGTATCAATGGCAATACAAGGTGTGTTGCAAAGAGTGGGGCACACCAACTAACGCAGCTGGTGAAGCCCAACCGATGCTCATTATAGGAATGGGCAAATTGGGCGGAGGAGAGCTCAACTTTTCCTCTGACATTGACTTGATATTTACCTATCCAGAAAACGGTGAAACTCAAGGGACACGCCGTAGTATTTCAAATGCCCAGTTCTTTACGCGTCTTGGGCAGCGGATAATCAAAGCGCTGGATCAACAAACCTTCGATGGATTTTGTTACCGAGTCGATATGCGCTTACGTCCATTTGGTGAAAGCGGCCCGCTGGTGATGAGCTATGCAGCTCTTGAGGATTATTATCAAGAGCAAGGACGGGATTGGGAACGTTATGCCATGATCAAAGCTCGAGTCATGGGATGTGAGATGTACCCACAATATCAAGAATTACGCCAGATGTTACGTCCTTTTGTTTTTCGGCGTTATATCGATTTTAGTGCTATCCAATCACTACGTCGTATGAAATCAATGATCAGCAGTGAGGTGCGACGTCGAGGGCTAAGTCATAACATAAAACTAGGTTCAGGAGGGATTCGCGAGATCGAGTTTATTGCACAATCTTTTCAGTTGATCCGTGGTGGTCGAGAGCCGTCTTTACGAGGAAGAGGATTGTTAGAAACCCTTGAAGCGATTGGTCAATTAGGGCAGTTACCTCAAGATCAGGTGAATTATTTGACAGCAGCATATCGCTATTTACGTCAACTAGAAAACTTGATGCAAGCCATGGCAGACAAGCAAACACAAACTTTACCTGAAGCGGAAGAGGAGCGCCTTAAACTCGCTATAGCGATGAGAAGTCCCTCATGGGACGCGTTGTTAGAAGAGATCCATCAACACATGCACCGGGTGCATATCGTATTTGAAAGTTTGATTGGTGATGAAGAAGAAGATGAAGCTCAAGAGGTGGCACGCCATTTCTATGAGCTTTGGGATATGGCGGCAAAGTACGATGTCGTTGAGCAGATCCTAAGTCAAGATCTTGCCATGCATGACGTAGAGACGATGACGAAAGAAATCATTCAATTTAAAGCCGACTTAGCCAAGAAAACATTGGGGCCTCGAGGACGAGAAGTCCTAGCTCGTTTGATGCCAAAAGTTTTTTCGACCATTTTTTCTCATCCAGAAGCGATGTTTGGTTTATCTCGAGTGTTGCATTTACTGTACAATATTTGTACTCGTACAACCTATTTAGAATTACTCGATGAGCATCCAGCCGCCCTCGTACAGTTAGTTCGTTTATGTACCGCCAGCCCAATGATTTCGGAGCAGTTGTCACGTTACCCCATTTTATTGGATGAACTGATTGATCCTCAGCATCTTTATCGCCCAATTCCGTTGGATAGCTACCAAACTGAGCTACGCGACTTTCTGGCACGAATTCCAGAAGATGACATGGAACAGCAAATGGATGCTTTACGACAATTTAAGCAAATTTGTATGTTACGCATTGCAGCGGCGGATATTGCTGGAGCATTGCCGATAATGAAAGTCAGTGATCACCTGACCTATTTAGCCGAAGCGATTGTCGAAGCAGTGGTACAGCAAGCTTGGTTACAAGTATCCGAGAAATACGGTGAGCCCACCCACCTCCAACAACGGGAAGGGAAAGGGTTTGCGGTTATCGGCTATGGCAAAGTCGGCGGCTGGGAACTAGGATATAACTCAGACTTAGACATTGTTTTTATGCACGATTGCCCTGTCGACGTGTATACCGATGGTAAAAAGGAAATCGATGGCCGCCAATTTTATCTTAGGCTGGCACAGCGCATAATTCATATTTTTTCAACACGGACAGCATCAGGTATTTTATATGATGTTGATACCCGCTTACGACCATCCGGTGCATCTGGTTTATTGGTGAGTCCAACGTTGGCTTTTGATGAATACCAACATCAAGAAGCATGGACGTGGGAACACCAAGCCTTAGTGCGCGCTCGTGTCATTTATGGAGATGAACCACTCTCCATCGCCTTTCGTAACATACGTTACGATGTTCTATGTAAATCACGGGAGCAAGCTAAATTACAGCGCGATGTGGTTGAAATGCGTGAAAAAATGCGTCATCACCTTGGTGGTCAAAAGGCAGGGCGTTTTATGCTGAAGCAAGATGTTGGCGGGATTACCGATATCGAGTTTCTGGCGCAATATCTTGTACTTAACTTCAGTCATGATAAACCTAAATTGACACGTTGGTGTGATAATGTTCGTATTTTCGAAACGTTAATTGCTCAGCAAGTAATGGAAGAAGAGCAAGCGGTGCGCCTAACACAAGCCTACACATCGATGCGAGATGAGATCCATCGTCGAAACTTACTCAACTTAGATGCAGATGTAGCACAAACAAAGTTTATTACAGAGCGAGAGTGGGTTCAGCAAGCTTGGCAGCAATGGCTGACTACAAAATAGTAACTTAACAGTGCGGAGTTCTGCCGACAAAAAGCCTGTGTTAAACTTATGTTGATTGAATTTTTGGAGACCAACAATGAAACCTATTCTACCTGACTACAACAGTGCTGGCGTACTCATTATCGGTGATGTTATGCTCGACCGTTACTGGTATGGCCCAACTGGGCGTATTTCACCAGAAGCCCCAGTGCCTGTTGTTAAAGTAGAAAATAATGAAGAACGCCCGGGCGGTGCTGCTAACGTCGCAATGAATATCGCTTCACTGGGTGGCCATGCTCATATTGTTGGTCTTACTGGTATTGATGAACCTGCCAAAGTACTGACAGAAACCTTAAACTCACTCAAAGTGAAGTGTGACTTTGTTGCATTACCTAATTATCCAACCATTACCAAACTCAGGGTGATGAGTCGTAGCCAGCAATTAATTCGTTTGGATTTTGAAGATAAGTTCGAAAATACCGACCCAGAACCGGTACTATCTCGTATGGAAAGTACGCTCCCTAATGTTCAAGCGGTGATTATGTCAGATTACGCCAAAGGATCATTAGAGCACGTTCAAGCTTATATTCAGAAAGCACGAGCTGCGAAAGTGCCTGTTTTTGTTGATCCAAAGGGGGCTGACTTTGAACGTTATCGTGGTGCGACGTTATTAACGCCTAATATGAAAGAATTCGAGGATGTGGTTGGTAAAGTGACCTCTGAGCAAGAGCTTATCGAAAAAGCCCTTGCCTTGGTTGAAGAGTTCGATTTTGAAGCGTTACTGGTGACCCGCAGTGAGCACGGTATGACGTTGATCCAAAGAGGCCAAAAACCGTTCCACTTACCAACTCAAGCGAAAGAAGTGTATGACGTAACAGGTGCGGGTGATACGGTAATTTCTGTTTTGGCAGCGTCAATCGCTGCAGGTAAATCGTTTCAAGAGGCTTGCGCACTCGCTAATGCAGCGGCAGGCGTCGTGGTGGGTAAACTAGGTACATCAACCTTATCAGAGGTGGAACTGGCTGAAGCTGTGCACGGTAGTCAAGATACCGACTATGGGGTGATTTCAGAATCAACATTAATTGAGGCCGTCAAGAAAAGCCGCGCTAAAGGTGAAACAGTGGTGATGACCAATGGTTGTTTTGATATTTTGCACGCAGGCCATGTATCTTATCTCAACCACGCTGCAGAGTTGGGCGACCGACTAATTGTCGCGGTTAACACTGATGAGTCAGTCAAACGCTTAAAAGGCCCGGGTCGTCCTGTTAATCCAACGGATCGCCGAATGGCGGTGCTTGCTGGGCTCGGTGCAGTCGATTGGGTGGTGCCATTTTGCGAAGATACACCACAGCGTTTGATCTCTGAAGTTTTGCCGAGTTTACTTGTTAAAGGCGGCGATTATAAACCTGAAGAAATTGCTGGTGGTAAAGAAGTGATTGCTGCAGGTGGTGAAGTTCGTGTCTTAAATTTTGAAGACGGTTGCTCCACCAGTGAAATCATCAACGCGATTAAAGGCGGAAAAGGCTAAGTGTTGTCTTTGGTGGGCGGAATACGTGGCCTTATTTCTTGGTTGTGTTCGCACTTTTTGGGTTGCAATTAAGAGAGTAAATATAAAAACGCCAGTTGATTTTTCAACTGGCGTTTTAGTTTTGATATTATAAATTCTCTTGATGAGATTACTTAGGTATACGACTTTATTTTTTAGTTGTAATCAGCCCTGCATTGACATCAATGATATCTTGTTCACTGAGACTTCCCACTGCTTGATGTAACTGAAGTCGAGCCAGAATGTAGTCATAACGTGCGTTGGATAAGCTCTTATTTGCGTCGTATAAGCGACGAGTGGCTTCTAAAACATCTACAATAGTACGAGTTCCAACGTCAAAACCTGCTTCTGTTGCTTCAAGTGCAGATTTAGCTGATATCACTGATTGTTCATATGCTTTAATTGCGCCGATTGACGCATTAATGTTGTTATTCTGCGCTCGAACTTCTTTGGTCACACTGCGATATTCCTTTTCTAACAGTTCGCTAGCAGAAACATATTTGTATTCGGCCTGTTTTACATCAGAGCTGACACGTCCACCAGTATATAATGGTACTTCTAAATTAAGTCCGATATTGAGGCCATCAGTGGTATTGTTTCTTGAACTATTAGTTACGTCTGAGTAGTTATATCCGCCGTCAAGAGACAAGCTTGGCAGGTGTCCCGAATTTGATAAAGAAATATTGTCTCGAGCAATATCTTGAGCAATACGGAATGACAGTAAGCTAAGATTTTTATTTTTCGCTTCTTCTATAAGAGCTTGTGATGATTCTTCAGAAGGGCTTGCTGAGAAGCGTTCTGTATTTAAAACGTCTAAGTTCTTGTGTTCTTGCCCTGTGATTTCACGTAACGCCTCATAGTTGTTAATTAATTTATTTTGTGCGAGTACTTCGTCAGCCAACACTGCGTCGTACTGTGCTTGAGCATCGTGAACATCAGTGATGGCGGACAAGCCAACATCAAAACGTTGTTTAGTTTGTTCAAGCTGGCGTCCAACAGCAGCTTTCTCTGCACGAACAAACACCAGATTATCATTGGCACGCAGCACATCAAAATATGCTTGAGAGACGCGTAGGATTAACCCCTGTTGAGTTGCTGCGTACTTAGCATCGGATTGGCGGGCACTTTTTTCTGCAGTGTCTAGTGCGATCCAAGAACTACGGTTATAGATTTCTTGACTAAACCCAACACCAGCGGAAAGCTCATTTTGATCCGTGCTGCCACTAAGGGCAGAATTTTGAGAATCAGTATCACCACGAGTAATTGTGTAACCTGCACTGAGTTTAATCTGTGGAAGTAAGACACTGCGGGTGGAGTTGATTGCTTCAAAAGCCATATCACGCTCTGCGGCGGCATTGAGCAACTGTGGATCATTTTGTTTCGCTACATCATAGATTTCAGATAAAGAGTCTGCCCATGTTGCGGCGCTCAGACTGCCTAGTGCTGCGCTGATAAATAGTGGAAGCAGTTTTTTCATTTCCATTCTCGCGGTCTATAGATTGTTTAATTCTCAGTATTTTAACTTAGTTTTTGTATTGTTTACTTCAGTGTTTGCACTTTTTTACACTTAGCTCACCTTTCCTACAAAAAAAAAGAAGTGAAGTAAGCCCTTTCTTTAGGAGTCACTATGAGATTCTAGTACTTAGGTTCATAAATTTCCTGACCGATATTGCGGCTGTGGTGTTTATTATCAACTTATCATTTTAAGACTTACACTCGTAATGACATTTTATTTATAAAAATAACACTCAGAATGCCTTGTTTATTAAAATAATTTAGACATCATACAAAAAAGTTGAATCAAGTACTTTGAGCAAGGGAATAACAATGAGTACACTAATGAACTCACTCAGAGAGGTGTTCAATGCAAAATGGCGATCAGCGACAACAAGGTTTTACTTCCCAAGATATAGAAGTAATAGCAAAAGATACCGTTTTTAAAGGTTTTTTTAAGATGGTGAGATACCACTTTAGGCACCGTCTATTTGCTGGAGGGTGGAGCGGTATTGTTGAACGAGAAATGTTTGAGCGTGGCCACGCTGCAGCAGTATTGCCTTATGATCCTGTGACCGATCAAGTTGTTCTCATTGAGCAAGTTCGAGTTGGTGCTATTGAAGATGCTTGTCCTTGGCAAATGGAAATTGTGGCAGGAATGATTGAACAAGGTGAAACGGCTGCGTCCGTAGTTTGTCGAGAGGCAGAAGAAGAAGCAGGGATTGAGATTGAACGGCTTAAGTCGCTTGTTTCCTACTATCCGTCTTCAGGTGGTTGCTCTGAAAAATTGGATCTGTTTATTGGTAAAGTTGATGCAACTCAAGCACATGGGATTCATGGATTAGAGACTGAAAATGAAGATATTAAGGTCCATGTGGTAAGTCGAGAATCAGCTAATCAGTGGCTAGCCGATGGTGTTTTCGAAAATAGTGCGGCCATTATTGCTCTGCAGTGGCTACAATTAAATTATCAAACACTACAAATTCAGTGGGGTCAGCCCGCGAAAAGCGGAGAATAAAATGGTGCAAGTAGCGGAAAAACAGCGATATCATGTCGACTTAGCTGGTTTAATGAGAACTTATGAGACCAATTACGCTAAGCTAAATGCATTACTATCAGGTTCTTATGTTGTGGGAGATGTTCGTTGTTACCAAGTTGCAGATATGTTCTATCAGTTAACTGTGAATGAAATCACAAAATATACCACGGTTGTTGAAATATACCAAAGCAATGATGCCCCTGTATTCCCTTTACCTACGATGTCTGTCAGGCTTTATCATGATGCTAGAGTTGCAGAAGTCTTTTCAAGTGGTGCTTTCTCTCGTATTAAAGCCAAGTATGATTACCCAAACAATAAACTGATGCAAAAAGATGAGAAGCATCAACTTAATACATTTCTTGGAGAATGGTTGACGTTTTGCTTACGCAGTGGCATTAGTAGAACCCCATTGCAGTTAAGTTGATACTCACTTAGGTAGTCAACAGCAATAATCAATAACGATAACGTGGATGAATTGGGCTTTTAGTTTGCATTTATCGAGTGACAGCATCAAGCTACTACAAATTACAGATACTCATCTATTTGCAACAGATGAGGGCAATTTGCTAAGCGTGAAAACCGCTGACAGCTTTAATGCTGTAGTTAAAGCGATCCTTTGCCAACAGGTACCATTTGAATATATTTTAGCGACTGGAGATATTTCTCAGGACCATAGTACTGCATCTTATTTGCGCTTTGCACAAGCAATTGCACCACTGAAAAAAACGTGCTTTTGGCTGCCAGGTAATCATGATTTTAAGCCTAATATGAGAGATGTTTTCCCTTCTGCACAAATTAAGGCCGAAGAGCATGTATTGTTGGGTGAGCATTGGCAACTCATTTTACTTGATTCTCAAGTAGTCGGTGTACCACATGGTCAGCTTAGCCAAGAACAATTAGTTCTGCTCGATACTAAACTTGCCCTATTTCCAGATCGCTACGCATTGATTTTACTACACCATCATCCTCTTTTAGTTGGTAGTGCTTGGCTTGACCAGCATAATTTGAAAGGTGCGGATAAATTTTGGCAAGTGATTCGCCAACATAATAATGTGAAAGGCATTGTGTGTGGTCACGTCCATCAAGATATGAATGTAATGGATAATGGCATCCGTGTGATGGCAACCCCTTCAACCTGTGTGCAGTTTAAACCTAACTCCGATGACTTTGCTTTAGATGTGACTTCTCCAGGTTGGCGTGAATTAGAGCTCCATGCCAATGGTGATATTACAACAGAGGTAAAACGCTTGCCGGATGGCTTATACCAACCCGACTTTACTTCCAGTGGCTATTAGTCCTTATCCTTGATGGATTTTAACACTCGATATTACTTTTTATGATGAGGTAAAAATGTGTAAACCTTCACTACTGCTATATATACATGGCTTTAATAGCTCACCACTGTCTGTGAAGGCAAGACTCATGAAAGACTACTGCGAGCAGCATAGGCCAGATATTAAGGTGGTTGTTCCACAATTACCTTCCTTTCCTGCTCAGGCAGCAAAGAGTTTGACGGATATTGTTGATTATTATAATAATGATTACACCATAGGGTTAATCGGTAGCTCTCTCGGAGGATATTTTTCTACATGGCTTAATGCTCAATATGGTCTTCGGGCTGTGGTGGTTAACCCTGCGGTGAAGCCTTATGAATTACTTGTGGATTACTTAGGCCAGCAAACCAATCCTTATACCAGTGAAACTTACACGCTTGAATATCACCATATTGATGAATTAAAAGCACTTGATGTAGAGCGGCTTGTTTCGCCGCAATCTTTTTGGCTATTGCAGCAAACTGAAGATGAAGTTTTAAACTATCGTCAAGCGGTGGAGAAATTTGCTCTCGCGCAGCAGACAGTCGAAGAGGGAGGTGATCATAGTTTTGTTGGCTTTGAACGTTACCCTGCTGAAATCATCAAGTTTCTCGCACTATAATATTGATAAGGTGGTTGGAAAATCGTCAGCTAAACGATGAGTTCCAACCGTTACTTGACATAATCCTTGCTCTTCCAGACTATGTTTGGCGACAAATCTAGGAGTATGAGCTCCGTACTGCTCTGTTTACTTGTCTTCTCGATGAATAGGTAAACGGGGCAGCTTTATTCCGTTGATCAAGTTGGGTGTTGTTATGCATCTCATTGGGTCAACAAACTAACATTGAGAAAAATTCCGTATTATGACTGAACAATATAATGCTGGTGCTATTGAAGTACTGAACGGTTTGGAGCCAGTACGTCGCCGACCAGGGATGTATACGGATACAGCACGCCCAAACCACTTGGGCCAAGAAGTCATCGATAACAGTGTCGATGAAGCGCTGGCCGGGCACGCCTCAAAAGTACAGGTTATCCTCCATGCTGACCAATCCTTGGAAGTTATTGACGACGGTCGGGGCATGCCTGTCGATATCCACCCAGAAGAAAAAGTATCAGGTGTTGAACTTATCTTATGTAAGCTTCACGCAGGTGGTAAATTCTCTAATAAAAACTATCAGTTTTCTGGTGGTCTACACGGTGTCGGTATCTCTGTAGTAAATGCACTATCTAAACGTGTTGAAGTGACGGTACGTCGTGATGGTCAAGTATATGAAATTGCGTTTGAAAATGGCGATAAAGTGTCAGATCTTACTGTCACAGGTACCTGTGGCCGTCGTAACCGTGGTACGAGTGTGCACTTCTGGCCAGATGCCAAGTATTTTGATTCAGCAAATTTCTCAGTCACGCGCTTGGTTAATAACTTGCGTGCGAAAGCGGTACTGTGTCCGGGTCTAGAAATTACCTTTATTGATAAAGTAAACAACAAAGACCATAAATGGTATTACGAAGATGGTCTAAAAGATTACCTCACTGAGGGAGTAAAAGGTTACCCAGTATTACCCGAAGCGCCATTTACGGGGGAATTCTCGGCTGAGACAGAAGCGGCAAATTGGGCGGTAATCTGGCAGCCAGAAGGTGGTGAGATGATCACCGAAAGCTATGTAAACCTTATCCCAACAGCGCAAGGCGGTACCCACGTAAATGGCTTACGACAAGGTTTGCTTGATGCCATGCGTGAGTTTTGTGAATTCCGTAACTTGCTGCCTCGTGGTGTGAAACTTACTGGTGATGATGTTTTTGATCGCTGCTCCTATGTTTTGTCGGTCAAGATTCAAGATCCACAGTTCGCTGGGCAAACCAAAGAGCGTCTCTCTTCTCGTCAAACCGCTGCTTTTGTTTCTGGGGTAGTAAAAGATGCCTTTAGTCTTTGGCTTAATGAGAAACCGCATTTAGCAGAGCAGCTTGCAGAGGTCTGTATTGCTAACGCACATCGCCGTATGCGTGCGAGCAAAAAGGTAGTACGTAAGAAAGTTGCATCAGGTCCGGCATTGCCAGGTAAGTTGACAGACTGTTCTGTACAAGATCTTAATCGTACTGAAATCTTCTTTGTCGAGGGTGACTCGGCGGGCGGCTCAGCCAAACAGGCACGTGATCGTGAGTTCCAAGCAGTGATGCCACTGCGTGGTAAGATCCTCAACACGTGGGAAGTATCCGCAGACCAAGTTCTTGCTTCACAAGAAGTACACGACATCTCTGTCGCTTTGGGGATCGATCCTGACAGCGACAACCTAGATAGCTTGCGTTACGGTAAGATCTGTATTCTTGCCGATGCGGACTCGGATGGTTTACATATCGCAACCCTATTGTGTGCTTTATTTACTCGACACTTCCGTGCATTGGTGGAAGCGGGGCATATTTATGTCGCGATGCCGCCTCTGTATCGTATCGACTGTGGTAAAGAAGTATTCTATGCCCTAGATGATGACGAAAAAGATGGCGTACTAGAACGTTTGTCGAAGAAGAAAGCCAAGATTAATGTCCAGCGATTTAAAGGTTTGGGTGAAATGAACCCACTGCAATTGCGTGAAACGACGATGGATCCTAATACACGCCGTTTAGTGCAATTAACTATTGATGACTCTGTGGCAACTATGGAAATGATGGACATGTTGCTTGGTAAAAAACGAGCAGATGATCGTCGTTCTTGGCTACAAAATAACGGTGATATGGCAGAGGTTTAACGGATGTCTACAGAAATTACTTACGATGGCGTTGAACAGTTGCCGATGCGCAAGTTCACAGAAGACGCTTATCTAAACTACTCGATGTACGTAATCATGGACCGAGCATTACCGTATATTGGTGATGGTTTGAAACCGGTTCAACGACGCATCATTTACGCTATGTCGGAGCTCGGTCTTTCGGCATCAGCTAAATACAAAAAATCCGCACGTACGGTTGGTGACGTGTTGGGTAAATACCACCCCCATGGCGATTCAGCCTGTTATGAAGCGATGGTATTGATGGCGCAGCCTTTCTCTTACCGTTATCCATTGGTTGATGGGCAAGGTAACTGGGGTGCACCCGATGATCCGAAGTCGTTCGCAGCAATGCGTTATACCGAAGCAAAACTATCGAAGTTTGCAGAAGTTTTACTTGGTGAGTTAGGTCAAGGCACGGTTGAGTGGCAGCCAAACTTTGATGGCACGATGAAAGAGCCGCAAATGTTACCAGCACGTCTTCCCCATATTTTGCTTAATGGGGTGACGGGTATTGCTGTTGGTATGGCAACAGATATTCCACCTCACAATGTGCGTGAAGTGGCTGAAGCAACCATTCATTTGATCGATAACCCGAAGGCAGAACTGTCAGATGTGATGCAGTTTGTAAAAGGTCCAGATTATCCAACCGAAGCGGAAATTATTTCGCCTCAAGCCGATATTGAGAAGATTTATCGCAACGGTCGTGGCAGCGTCAAGATGCGTGCGGTTTGGTGTAAAGAAGGAACAGATATCGTTATTACTTCTTTGCCGCATCAAGTTTCTGGCGCAAAATTGCTCGAACAGATTGCAAACCAAATGCGTGCCAAGAAGCTGCCGATGGTGGATGATCTTCGTGATGAATCGGACCATGAGAACCCAACTCGCATTGTGATTGTTCCTAAATCGAATCGTATTGATTGTGACTTGTTGATGAACCATCTGTTTGCTTCAACGGATCTTGAACGTAGCTACCGAGTAAACTTAAACATGATCGGGTTGGATAACCGCCCTCAAGTTAAAGGCTTGGTGCAAATTCTGTCTGAATGGATCGAATTTCGTCGCACCACTGTTCGTCGCCGCTTGCAACATCGTCTAGACAAAGTAATGGCGCGCCTACACATCTTGGAAGGTTTGTTGGTTGCTTATCTAAACCTAGATGAAGTGATTGAGATCATTCGTACTGAAGATGATCCCAAAGCGGTGCTAATGGAGCGCTTTGGGATCACCGATATCCAAGCGGATGCGATTCTAGATACCAAACTTCGTCATCTAGCCAAGCTAGAAGAGATGAAGATCCGTGGTGAACAAGACGAGCTAGAAAAAGAGCGTGAGAAGTTAGAACAGTTACTGGGCTCTGAGCGTCGTCTAAACACGCTACTGAAGAAAGAAATCAAGGCTGATGCAGACAAATACGGAGATGATCGTCGTTCTCCAATCGTTGAACGTGCAGAAGCTAAAGCACTTACAGAGCGCGATTTAGTACCAAGTGAACCGATTACGGTTGTGTTATCTGAAAAAGGCTGGATTCGCCATGCAAAAGGCCACGAAGTGGATGCGCAAGGCTTGAGCTATAAATCAGGTGATAAATACCTCGCACATGCGCGAGGTAAAAGTAACCAGCAAGCGGTTCTGTTTGGTAGTGATGGTCGAAGCTATGCCATTGAATCACACACTTTGCCATCAGCTCGTAGTCAAGGTGAGCCAATCACTGGACGTTTAAATATCACAGCAGGCAGCAGCATTCGCCAGGTGATCATGGGTGAAGAAGAGCAGTTATGGTTAGTCGGCTCAGACGCCGGTTATGGCTTTGTATGTAAAGGTTCTGATTTACTTTCTAAGAACCGCAGTGGTAAGGCCTTGATTACTCTACCAGCCAACGCCGAAGTCATGACACCAAAAGCCATTGCTCATTTAGATTCAGATGAAATCTTGGCAATTACCAATCAAGGCCGTATGCTACTTTTCCCGATTAAAGACTTACCACAATTGGCGAAGGGTAAAGGGAATAAAATCATTAATATTCCTTCAGCTAAGGCTAAAGAGCGTGAAGAAGTCTTATCCCATTTAATGGCACTACCTCAAGGAGGGGTTTTAACCTTATATGCGGGTAAACGCAAGCTAGGATTAAAGCAAGCTGACCTAGATAACTTCAGAGGAGAACGTGGCCGACGAGGTGTTTTATTGCCACGAGGTTTACAACGTGTAACTCGTATTGAAATCGATCTAAGTGGTCGTTCAGAAGCCGTGGAAGATTTAAGCGATAGTGAATAAAAACTGAATAAAAAGCCCCAGCCAATGGCTGGGAGCTTTTTATGATTCTTGTTTATCTTCAGCGATAGTGACGGTTAAGTTCATTTGTTTACCTTTACGAATAATTCCAACGTCAACGCTGGTTCCTGGACGTAAGTCGGTAACAATATCCATGACACTTTGTCGCCCTTGAACTTTAGTTCCGTTAATACTGATGATTATATCTTGCTTTTTAAAGCCTGCCAGATTTGCTGGACCATTAGGGTCAATACCTAAAACGACAATACCACCTATGTGCTCATTGCCTAATAGACGTGCGGTGACAGAATTAATATCTTGTCCATCAATGCCGATATAACCTCGAATAACACGACCATCAGCAATAATTTTCTGCATGATTTTATTAGCTAAAGGCGCTGGGATTGCAAAAGATATCCCATAAGTTTCAAGGTCTGTTGCTTGCTGAAATGAAGCGGTGTTGATCCCGACTAGTTCTCCTTGAGTATTCACTAATGCACCGCCAGAATTTCCGTCATTGATTGCAGCGTCGGTCTGAATGAAAGCTTGGCGACCATCGCTAATTGAAGAGCGGCCTGTAGCAGATATAATCCCAAAGGTCGTCGTTTGACCTAAATTGTATGGGTTACCAATAGCGAGAACCACATCGCCGACCCGTGGTTTGTAGTCAGGATTTTGAGGGATAACAGGTAAGTTTGTGCCTTCAACTCGTAAAATTGCAATATCAGTGCGTTTGTCTGTACCTACCAATTGTGCTGCAGCAACTCGCCCATCTTGGAGCGCGACAACAATTTGATCTGCCTGAGCAACAACGTGGTAGTTAGTGATAATGTAGCCCTTATCACTGACTATCACACCAGAACCCAGTCCCTGAGTTGAGAGCTTATTGCGATCATTTTCAACATATTTACGGCTATAAATATTAACAACTGCAGGTGCAGCTCTTCTTACTGCAGGGTTAAAAGAGACTTCAAATGACGATGTATTAAGAGGTTGAGGGGAGACTAAAGCTGTAGGTATTAGTTTACTGCGCAGAGAAGGAAGCGCAAGTAACAGAACCGCAGCAGTAGCTAAGCCTAACAACACAGAACGTAACAAAAAGCTAAGCATAACCTCTCCACAGCGAAAAACTTTATATAAATAGAACCTTCAAGGATAGCACTACATTGTCTAATTACAAAAGGGCAAGACGATGCTTCGCTTGCCCTTTTAAACAAACCCTGACAATGAAACGTTTAGTTCATTGAGTTGGAGAAGAAAATAAAATTAACGTATGACAAGGTAAAGCGTACGAGCACCACGTTGGATATTCATCGCTAATACGCCATCTTGTTTCTCTATTAAGGCTCTTAATTCGGCTAAATTCTTCACTCTTTGGCGGTTGACGCCAATGATGATATCGCCTTTTTTCAGTTCATATCGTGCCGCCGGAGATTTACTCTCTACCTTAGTAACTTTCACGCCTTGAATTTGATCATTTGGTGTTGTGTTGCTTAGTTCAGCGCCTTTCAAACCTTCATGTAGATTTTCCGCCTTGGCTTTCATGTTTTTGGATTCACCTAACGTAACGTTAAAGTCTTTTTTCTTGCCATCACGAATAACACCAAGGTTCACTTGTTTGCCTGCGCCTAGTGTCGCCACTTTAGCGCGCAACTCCGAGAAGGTATCAATCGATTTGTTATTTATAGTGATGATAACATCACCCGCTTCTAATCCAGCTTTATCAGCGGCACTATCTGGAACAACTTGACTGACGAAAGCTCCTTTACTTGATTCATAGCCTAGAGCTTCAGCAAGTTCCGATGTTACTTCACCACCTTGAACACCTAGCATACCTCGTTTAACTTCGCCAAATTCAAGAATTTGTTCGGTAAGGTTCTTCATCATATTAGATGGAATAGCGAATCCAATACCGACATTACCACCGTTTGGACCTAATATTGCAGTGTTTATACCTATTAGTTCACCATTTAGATTAACTAGAGCACCTCCGGAGTTACCGCTGTTAATTGCAGCATCGGTCTGAATGAAGTTTTCAAAGTTTTCAAGATTTAAGCCACTCCGACCAAGTGCTGATACAATACCAGAAGTTACAGTCTGACCAAGTCCAAATGGATTACCAATAGCAACAGTAAAGTCACCCACATTTAGCTTATCGGAGTCGGCAATTTTTATTTCGGTTAAATCTTTGGCTTTTTCGAGTTTTAGTAGAGCAACATCTGACATTTCATCTCCACCGATGAGTTCAGCATCGTACTCTCTGCCATCATGAAGACGCACTCGGATATCATCAGCGCCTTTGATTACGTGGTAGTTGGTGACAATTTGGCCCTTATCGGCATCAACGATTACGCCAGAGCCTAGGCCTTTAAATGGACGCTCTTGAGTTTGAGCTGATGGAAACTCTGGTCCAAAAAAGAATTGAAATTGCTCTGGAATACGCTTGGTTTCGACGTGTTTCCCCTCAACTGCAATACTGACAACTGCGGGGGTTACTTTATCTAACATTGGAGCAAGGCTAGGTAATTGCTGTCCGTCTACGCTAAATGGAAGGGCTGCGTTCGCAGTGATTGGAGCAAGCATAGAGCCCAAGCTTAAAGATAAAAAGGTTAGTGCAAGTAATGGTTTTTTCATCCAATAACTCCTTTAAAAACAGGTCTGCCATAAGATAGCCCTAACTTTATCTCAGTAATACTTAGTTAGGGTATAGAAATGATGGTGGCAATGGTGAGAGGTTAGATATAAATAAGTAGGAAAAAGTTCAATACAAATTAATGTCCCATAGTTCTTTTATAAATGACTAAACTCTTAGCTTATGAGGTATGGTCTATCGTATCAGTAGTAAAAAGCCACTCAGCTTTAAAGAGTGCCTCTTTACTTATAAATTTAAATATTTCAATTAGCTGTTTATTATCAGAAAATTTATTTATTCAGATTCCATTTGAAACTAAGAAGATTTAGCAGCCATCATTTCTTGCGCATCCATCAACTTTTTTTCTTGTCCATTGAGTAAGCCTGTTGATTCATTTGCATAGTCTTTAGGCTGCATTTCTGGCTTGTCTTTGATGTCTTTAACGTCTTCGGGGCTTTCTGTCGACATTGCCGTTTTTTTATCAAATGGATTATCTTGCTCAGGTAAGTTGGGTAATAGTTCAGAAGATGTCTTGGCCATATGTTGATAAAGCTTAGTGTAATCCTTACCTAGGGTATCCAACATTTGTGCGGTTTGTGCAAAGTGGTCAAGTAACTCTTGGCGTTGCTGCTCAAGAGTATATTTAGCAACTTCTAACTCTTTTCTGACTGATTTTTGTTTTTTATACTCAGGTGTAGTAAGTCGGCTGATGAGTACGCCAACAACAGTACCAACTAGCAACCCTACAATGGCATACATCCAAGGCATAACTGCTCCTTTTTTATAGTTGTTTTAACAAGTATTTTACCACCTAGTTACACGTGGTATGTAGCCATGTTACTATGGCTTTCATGACCGATAAAGAAAAAGCAGCGTATCTTTAGAGAAGAAAAACGTTTTTTCTAATCTCATATCCTCAAGCACCTGGTTGAGCATAGCATCTTAAAGTTGCTTAGGTACAAACTCCTACGGAGTGATGATTTCTTACCCCTTACTACGATTTACAAACCATGACACCATTAGAACAATATCAGAACGACATCGCAGAGCATGGATTTCAGAATGATGAGGCGCAGCATCAGGCGGTGTTAGCTTTAGATAAGCTATATCATGCCATTGTTAAATTTCAAGCGACAGCGCTCCCTACTCTGACTATCTGGCAAAAGTTGATCGGTAAAAAAATAGCAAAGCCAGCCCCTCCAAAAGGACTTTATTTTTGGGGAGGTGTGGGACGAGGAAAAACGTACCTCATGGATACTTTCTTTGAACTGTTGCCTACGCAAAGAAAAATGAGAGTGCATTTTCATCGCTTTATGCACCGAGTACATAATGAAATGAAACATTTAAACGATGTGGAGAATCCATTATCAAAAGTGGCCGACTTGTTTAAGCAAGAGGCTGATATAGTGTGCTTTGATGAATTTTTTGTTTCCGATATCACCGATGCGATGATCTTAGCTACCTTGTTACAAGAAATGTTCAGAAGAGAAATGGTTTTGGTTGCAACATCAAATATCGAACCAGAAAACCTCTATCGAAATGGGTTACAAAGGGCTCGCTTTCTACCAGCCATTGATATGATCTTGCAACGCTGTGAAGTGATCAACGTGGATAGTGGTATCGATTATCGCTTACGGACTTTGCAGCAAGCTGAGATATACCATTATCCACTGGATGAGCAGGCCTCCGTCAACTTGAAGAAATATTACCATCAATTAACCGGGGAAAGAAAAGCAACGGTCGATCGAATTGACATTAATCACCGTGAAATTGCTGTCGTTGAAGCAAACGATGAAGTTCTATTCGCCACTTTTGAGCAACTGTGTCAAACCCCACGAAGTCAGAATGATTATATTGAACTCTCTCGCCTGTACCACACAGTATTGCTGGCTGATGTTAAGCAGATGCATAGTAAAATGGATGATGCGGCGAGACGCTTTATTGCCTTGGTTGATGAATTCTATGAACGAAATGTTAAATTGATCATCTCTGCTGAGGTTCCGATGGAATCGCTCTATCTCAATGGGCAGTTGGAATTTGAGTTCAAGCGCTGTTTATCTCGATTGATTGAGATGCAGAGCTACGAGTACCTTACCAAAGAACACCTTGGTTAAGTCAGGTGTTTTTTTATGAAAAGAAAAAATTAGTGATTTAGCGCAAAAAAAGGTGATTTTTTCTTCGCTCTTCTTTATAATCCTGCGACCCACCGTTACTGCAGACCTCATTATCGAAGTTATTTCGAGAGTAAGGTCGAGAGTACCAACGACTCGAAGGGGTGATGACTGGGCTCTTAGACAGTGTGGGGACGCAAATTTGTGTTCCTTAAAGTTTAAATTTTAATTAACGGGTTATTATTAGCATGAAAACTTTCGTTGCTAAACCAGAAACTGTAAAACGCGACTGGTACGTTGTAGACGCTGAGGGTAAAACTCTAGGTCGTCTAGCAAGTGAAATTGCATCTCGCCTACGTGGCAAACATAAAGCTGAATACACTCCTCACGTTGACACTGGTGATTACATCATCGTTATCAATGCTGAGAAAGTTGCTGTAACTGGTAACAAAGCTAAGAACAAAGTGTACTACCGTCACTCTGAATTCCCAGGTGGTCTAAAATCTATCACTTTTGAAAAGTTGATCGATCGTAAACCTGAGATGGCTCTTGAGCTTGCAGTTAAAGGCATGCTTCCACGTGGTCCTCTAGGCCGTGCTATGTACCGTAAGCTTAAAGTTTACGCGGGCGCTGAGCACAACCATGTTGCTCAACAACCACAAGTACTAGACATCTAATTGGGGATTTCGAAAATGGCAGAGAATCAATACTACGGCACTGGCCGTCGCAAAAGCTCAGCTGCGCGTGTTTTCATTAAACCAGGCAGCGGCAACATCGTAGTCAACAAGCGCAGTCTTGATGAATACTTCGGTCGTCCAACTTCTCGTATGGTTGTTAAGCAACCTCTTGAGCTAGTTGAACTAACTGAGAAGCTAGATCTATACGTAACTGTTAAAGGTGGCGGTATTTCAGGTCAAGCTGGCGCTATCCGTCACGGCATCACTCGTGCTCTTATGGAGTACGATGAGTCTCTACGTCCAACTCTACGTGCAGCAGGTTACGTTACTCGTGACGCTCGTTGCGTTGAACGTAAGAAAGTTGGTCTACGTAAAGCACGTCGTCGTCCACAGTTCTCTAAGCGTTAATTTTCTATTATTGGAAATTATGCTTTTCCTGATTTATTTGGGAAACTGTGCATCAAAGCTCGGCTCTATGCCGAGCTTTTTGTTTTCTAAATCCCTCTTCGCCATCACCCTTTGGGCCGTTCAAAACCTTTTAATAGCTTTCAATACACACGTTACCGTTATCTCAATATAAAATACGCATCATTGATTGTGAGCCATTATTGTCCTGATTTGGAAACTTGCTCTGTGCAGGTTCTGTTCTTTATTGAGGCTTTTTTTGCGATTTAAGCAATGAAAAATTTGGATAAGACAAGGGCTTACTTCTCACTTCCTGATATGCAATCTTGCCCTTTTTTGTTACAAGTTACATCGCATTTTTATTGTTTTACCGCTTTTGTGACGGTGTGAGCGATTTACCTCGCAAATGTTACAAAAAGGTAGCTTTGCCTTGTCAAAAAGTAGGGTTGTCTTTATCATTTCTATTCAATAAATAGAATTAAATTTATTATTGTTAGCCATGCTCTTATAAGTGGAATGATAATGACCCAAGGGAGCAAATGGGAGAATGTTTGGATGAGCAATGCGCCTTTAAATAACGGACGTAGGCGTTTTCTAACTGCAACAACTGCGGTTGTTGGTGGGTTAGGGGCAGTCGCCGTCGCCGTTCCTTTTATCAAATCATGGAACCCGAGTGCAAAAGCAAAAGCAGCAGGAGCACCGGTTGAAGTGGACATCAGTAAAATAGAAGCTGGTCAAATGATTCGCGTTGAGTGGCAAGGAAAGCCAGTCTGGGTAGTTCGCCGTACTGAATCTGTTCTTGAAAACTTGAACAAAATCAATGATCAGCTCCGAGATCCAAACTCCGAAATGGAGCAGCAACCTCCTTACGCACAGAATGAATATCGCTCTATAAAGCCAGATTATTTTGTTGCGGTTGGTTTCTGTACCCACTTAGGTTGTTCGCCGACCTACCTGCCTGATACATTCTCAGAGCAGGTTCAAGGTGTAAAATCAGGCTTTTTCTGCCCTTGTCATGGATCTAAATTTGATATGGCGGGTCGGGTGTTTCAAGGCGTTCCTGCGCCATTAAACCTTGTCGTTCCTAAACATATGTATCTAACTGAGAATAAACTCTTAGTTGGTGTTGATGAGGGAGACGCATAATGCAAGCATTACTCGATTGGGTAGAAAAACGCCTTCCCATTATGAATGCCTATAAAAAGCATTTATCTGAATACCCTATGCCAAAGAATTTCAATTTTTGGTACCTTTTCGGTTCTTTGGCAATGTTGGTTTTGGTCAATCAGATTTTAACCGGCATCTGGTTAACCATGAACTATGTGCCTTCCGGTGAAGGAGCGTTTGCTTCTGTTGAATACATCATGCGTGATGTCGATTATGGTTGGTTGCTACGTTATATGCACTCAACGGGGGCATCGGCTTTCTTTGTGGTGATTTATCTGCACATGTTCCGAGGCCTGATTTACGGCTCTTACCAAAAGCCCCGTGAATTACTATGGCTATTTGGTATGTTAATCTTCCTGGTGTTGATGGCTGAAGCCTTCATGGGTTACCTATTGCCTTGGGGACAAATGTCCTACTGGGGGGCTCAGGTAATCATCTCTTTGTTTGGTGCAATTCCTGTTATTGGTGATGATTTAACACTCTGGATCCGGGGTGATTATATTATTTCCGGCGCGACACTGAATCGTTTCTTCGCTTTACATGTTATTGCTTTGCCGATTGTGCTGCTGCTTCTTGTGGTACTTCATGTACTCGCATTGCATGAAGTAGGTTCGAATAACCCTGATGGTATTGATACTAAGTTGCCTAAAGGGACTATGGGAGAAGGTTACAAAACACAGTTTAAATTCCACAAAGACTACACCAAAAAATACGACATTATTGATTCGATTCCTTTCCATCCTTATGGCACGGTAAAAGATCTTATTGGTGTAGCCGGTTTCTTATTCCTATTCTGCTATGTGTTATTTTTCAATCCTGAAATGGGCGGGTATTTCCTAGAGCCGCCTAACTTTGAAGCGGCTAACCCATTGAAAACACCAGAGCATATTGCACCAGTTTGGTATTTTACTCCGTTTTACGCCATTCTACGAGCAGTCCCCGATAAACTGCTTGGTGTTATTCTGATGGGGGCATCGATTGTTGTTCTGTTCCTACTTCCTTGGCTAGATAGATGTAAGGTACGTTCATATCGCTACCGCAGTAAGTTACATTTGTTGAATATTGCTCAATTTACTGTTGCCTTTATTGCTCTGGGTATATTAGGTGCACTACCAGCGACACCGTTGTACACCATTTTGTCTCAGATCTTTAGCTTGTGTTACTTCATGTTTTTTGTGTTGCTGTTTTTCTACAGTAAAAATGAAGCAACCAAACCATTACCAGAGAGGGTGACATTTAAATGAAGAAGTGGATTTTAATTCTGTTTGCTCTGTTACCATCTCTAACTATGGCGGCAGGGAGCAATTTTCCATTAGATAAAGCGAATGTTGATCTCTCCGATAAGGCGTCGCTACAAAATGGTGCAAAGTTATTTATGAACTATTGCTTTGCTTGCCATTCAACTCAGTATCAGCGTTATGAACGTGTTGCGACGGATCTTGGGATCCCAATTGATCTAATGAAAGAAAACCTGATTTTCGATCCTACCGCCAAGGTAGGCGATCTCATGGTGAATGCGATGCCAGCCGAACAAGCTGGAAACTGGTTTGGTGCTCCGCCCCCTGACTTAACCTTAGTGGCTCGTGTGCGAGGCGCTGACTGGCTTTATACCTATTTACGTTCATTCTATGTCGACCCTTCACGACCGTTTGGTGTCAACAATCTTGTTTTTCCAAGTGTGGGTATGCCTCATGTGCTTGAAGAACTACAAGGTGTTCCTACACCTGTCTATGCGACCGAAGTGGTAGATGGTGAGGAAGTTCAGGTCGTTGTAGGCACAGAAACGGATGGAACAGGTGAACTGACTAAAGGCGAGTACGATAAAGCGGTAGGTGATATCGTCAACTTTCTCGTCTATGCGGGGGATCCTATTCAATTAGAGCGCCATGCTCTTGGTTGGTGGGTTATGGGTTTTTTAGTGCTATTTACTATCATTGTTGTGTTGTTGAAGAAAGAATATTGGCGCGATGTGCATTAATTGTGCTACAATATCGTGCTAATTCTTAGTTTTAATTAATGGATAGTGGAGGCTTAGCGCCTCCATTTTTATTTATAAGTGTACTGGAGGGCTCCATGGCTGTAGCTGCCAATAAACGTTCTGTAATGACTCTTTTTTCAAGTGCATCAGATTTATATAGCCATCAGGTTCGTATTGTACTAGCTGAAAAGGGCGTAAGTGTTGAAGTTGAGCTTGTTGATGAAGCAAATCTTCCTGCTGAGCTTGTTGAATTAAACCCATACAAGTCAGTACCAACTTTGGTTGACCGTGAGCTAGCTCTTTACGATTCAAAAATCATCATGGAGTACTTGGACGAGCGTTTTCCGCATCCTCCTCTTATGCCTGTTTATCCTGTTGCTCGGGGTAACAGCCGTCTAATGATGTACCGTATTGAGCGTAATTGGTATTCTCTCGCTGAGAAAGTACTAAAAGGTAATATGGAAGAATCAGAGAAAGCGCGTACTAAATTACGTAATGATCTACTCACTCTATCGCCAATCTTTGCTGAGTATGAATATTTTATGAGCGAAGAGTTCAGTTTGATTGATTGTTACTTAGCACCACTATTATGGCGTTTGCCTCAACTTGGTATTGATCTTGTTGGCCCGGGTTCAAAAGAAATCAAAGTGTACATGAATCGCGTATTTGAACGTGACTCATTCCTTGCTTCTTTGACGGAAGCAGAACGTGAAATGCGTTTAGTTCGTTAATTGGACTAGGTTACATACGTGATGGATATTTCTAAGATGACTGCACGCCGTCCTTACATGCTTCGTGCATTTTATGACTGGTTGGTTGATAACGACCTAACACCTCATCTAGTTGTTGATGCAACAATGCCAGGTGTTCATGTACCAATTGAATTTGTTCAAGATGGCCAGATTATATTGAATATAGCCCCTGCAGCAGTTGGCTATCTTGAATTAGGTAATGAATCGGTCACTTTTCAAGCTCGCTTTAGCGGGCGACCTCATTCAGTGATTGTCCCTATTTATGCGGCACAGGCGATTTATGCTAGAGAAAATGGTGCTGGTACAATGTTTGAGCCTGAAGATATCTATATGGATATTGAAGAAGAAGACATGACTGCTGACGCACCAACTCCAGCATTCACTGCAGTGGTTAGCGATTTAGAGCCAGATACTGTTGAACTTGAGGAGGAAGAAGCGCCTCGTCCGAAAGGAAAGCCAAGTTTACGTGTGATCAAATAGTATCAATGGACCGGTAAAATCAAATTAAAAAAGCAGCACACTAGTGCTGCTTTTTATTTCATTTTTATAATTTTACTTACAAAAAAGGCTGAGAGATTGGCTGATGAGTATTGTTTTCTAGTACAGCTATATCCCCATACTGAAAACCTTTAATTACTTGCTTAACTCCAGAAATATTACGTGCGATTTCCACAGCACGATCTGCTTGTGCAAGAGAAACATAACCAAATAGGAATACATCGCCATCTTCAGTGATAACTTTTACTTTGGTTCCATTTAATTCGCCATCAGTAAGTAAAGCGGATTTTACTTTAGTTGTAATCCAGCTGTCATTACTGATTTGACTCAGCCCTAATGGCTCCATTTGCTTAATTTTGTTATGAATACTTTTAACGCCGTTTAATTTGCGTACTTGTTTTTCAAAATCGCTAATGAGAGTTTGAGTTGGCGCTTGCCCCATAAGTACTAAGGTACCGTTATAAGAGCTAGCGAAAATGCGAGTTTTTTCCACAAAGGGGGGTTTATTACTCATGGCTGCTACTTCAAACTCAATGTTGTTATCTTGCCATATTTCCTTCGCAGAACGGGTATCTGTGACAATGTTGGCCGTTGTTGCGGCTCCAGCAATAAATAACCCTGCACAGCCATTCAACATTAATGCAGTACATAAAATAACAAGGTTCCGTATCATACTTGTAAACTCTTTGTTGTTCATTCTTCGTGAGCAGGAAAAAGTACTTGATCAATCAGATCGCATAAACAATGGAGAGTAACCATGTGAACTTCATGGATACGTGCTGTACGCTGTGATGGTATCCGAATCTCAACATCGTGTTCTCCGAGTAGGCCTGCCATTTCACCACCATCTTTCCCCGTTAAGGCAATGATGGTCATATCACGAGTTACTGCGGCTTCCATAGCTTTTATAACGTTTTTACTGTTACCGCTGGTTGAAATTGCGAGCAAGATATCACCGGCTTGACCAAAAGCACGAACTTGTTTCGAAAAAATCTCTTGGTAGTGGTAATCATTAGCGACGGCGGTAAGTGTCGTATTATCAGCGGTAAGAGCCATAGCGGGAAGGCTAGGGCGCTCAGTTTCAAAGCGATTTAAAAGGCACGATACAAATTGTTGTGCGTTAGAAGCACTACCGCCATTACCGCAACATAAAATTTTATTACCATTTAACAAGCTTGAAACCATGGCTTGAGCGGCATGAGTTATTGTATCTGGCAACGCTTCAGCTGCCGCAATTTGAATCTGAATACTTTCAGTAAAACAGTCTTTAATGCTATCTAGCATTGCTTATCCTTCAGAGATTGCATTTTTTATCCAATTGATATCATTGCCATTGTTGTGAATGGCAATTACATCGAATCGGTAATCGGCATGATATGTATCATGTTTGTTCTTGTGAAGCCAAATATGGGCTGTTTTGACCAGTTTACGCATTTTTGCCGGAGTGACCATCTCGGCGGCAGAACCGAAATGATCATTTTTACGATATTTTACCTCAACAAAGACGATAGTTTTACCTTGTTGAAAAATTAAATCAATTTCTCCGAGTTTTGTTAAGAAATTTTGTGTCACAAAACGCAGGCCTTGGCGTTGCAAGTAGTGCTTTGCCAAGACCTCGTATTGGTCCCCAATCCGCCTTTTGCTAAAGAGCCCCACGTTCAGCCCAGTCAAGTTTGCGTTGAACAATGCATTGGTTATCTATGGTCAAACGGCCAGTTTGTCCGTCGACAGAGTAACCTGATAACAGTTTCATTTGTGGTAACTCATTAATTAGCTTGTAGGCATCCATCCCCATTGCTTCGAGGCGTTTTTCCGTATTTGATTGATTCGGCCATAGCTCATTCATTTGGGTCTTAATGGTCAGGTCTGGGTTAATGAGTAGAGGGATGTCACTGTATGTGACTCCAGTTAAATCCTCATAAGCTGTCCCGCCACTGTTACTGCGAGAATTCGAGAACATTTTTGGTGGCTTTTCACCTGGATTAATCGCAACTTCTATAAACGGTTTGATCAAAGTCAGCTCTGAGCTTTTTGCTACGATATAGACAGCATCAACATCACGACGACTACGCGGGGAGCTTTCAATTACAGTATTAGTTAAAGACTGGATCTGAGCAATGCGCTTCTTACTTTCTTGAAGGCCAAATATTTTATTGATGTCCTTCTGCATTTGCTGTTTATTGCCGAAAAACTCGTTTGCTGCTTTGTAGTTACTGTATTTCGCCCATTCTTGATTGAAAGCTTGGCTTACTCGTTGACCGTAAACACTTTTCGGAGCCAAAATCATCGGGAATTTGTAGCCTTGTTCATGAAGATACTTAGCAGCTTGTGCGACCTCCTGCTCTGGGGACAGAGCGAAGTAACATGTATCCGTCTCTGGTTGAATAGCATCGGGAATATTTAAAGCTAAATTTGGAATGGTCACTCCAGTTTGAGAACCATCCAGTACAGATTGTAGCTGTGTTACCTTGTTTTTTTGCAATGGCCCAATGACAAAATCAATATTTTTTTTGAGCAAGTGCTGTTTAATCTGTTCAATACTATTTTCATTTGTATCAATAACAGTCAGTGAAGCGCTTGGATCGCGGTATTCATCGTTCATCATTGCAAATACAAAACCGTCACGGATGAGTTGGCCTTGTTGAGCAAATTTACCAGAAAGTGGTAGTAATAAAGCTGTGTTGTTTGGCTTTACAATATCTAATGATAAAATATTCTGAATTTCTTGAGGTGTATATATACTTGCAGGATGCGAAGAGTGATCGTTTAACCACTTCTCCATCGCATTCTTTAATTGCGTAAGATTGCTAGAATAGGTTTTCGCGTAGCCTGCAAGCTGTAACCATCCGTTGAGTATAGCTTCGTCAGCAGAAGTGGCCAACTCTTGCAGCTCTTGAACAGAGTATTGACTGAAATTCATCCAAATTCGGTTAGAGATTTCGCGTCTTTCTTGACTTGAAGCGAAGTCGCTTTCCGCAATTAACTGGCGATTTGCTTCAAAGGGTTGGTTTAAACTTTGGTAAGCGTCAGCACGAAGAGCGTAGTATTCTTTCCACTGTTGGCTAGGTAATTGCCATTGTGTTTGAAAGCTCAAGGCTTGCAATACTTGTGTGTAATGCCCTTTTTTTTGCAGTATGGTCGCTTGAATAAGTTGCTGTTCAGCTTGCTGAACATTATTTAAAGATTGTCGAGCAAGACGTTTAACCAGTAATTGTGCTCTTTCGATTTGGTTTGCTTGTAAGGCAGCTTTTGCCGCCATGATTAACCAGTCACTTTGCAAACTACCTTGGCTGCTATCTGCTTGGATCATATAGCTCTGAGTAGACTGTGTTGGTGGACGGGTGATGTCCACGCTATTTGGACGTTGTGGGCCTGAAGAACATGCCGTTAGGGTTAATGCTAGTGCTACAGGGGTCAGTAAGCGTGGTACACTGAGGCGCTTATGGTTCATCATTGCCGTGAGTTCTCTATAATTTTTGTACAAAATTTTCTCTATATTAATCGTTGAAGTGATAGTAAACAAATGACAGAAAAAAATAAGTTGCTGAATGAGAGGCCAACTCTCTACATCGTACCGACTCCAATCGGAAATTTAGCGGATATTACTCAACGTGCCGTTGATGTTCTGTCGAATGTGGATATCATCGCTGCAGAGGATACTCGACATACAGGCAAGCTGTTATCTCATTTTAATATCCAAACGAAAACATTTGCTTTACATGATCACAATGAACAGCAAAGATCGCAAGTTTTAGTTGAAAAATTGTTGTCTGGTCAATCAATTGCGTTGGTTTCTGATGCAGGTACACCGCTAATAAGTGATCCAGGTTATCATTTAGTTAATCAATGTCGACAAGCGGGAGTTCGTGTTGTCCCTTTGCCTGGTGCTTGTGCTGTTATTACGGCTTTGAGTGCCTCTGGGTTGCCTTCTGATCGATTTAGTTTTGAAGGCTTTTTACCCCCTAAAAGAAAAAGTCGCAAGGACAAACTTTTAGAAATATCCGCTGTTGAACGAACATGCATATTTTATGAGTCCCCGCATAGAATAGTAGACTCTTTACAAGATATGTTGGAAGTTCTTGGTCCAGAAAGAGAAGTCGTCTTGGCGCGTGAATTAACTAAAACATTCGAAACCATTCAAGGTATGCCACTAGGTGAACTGATCGAATGGGTAGAAAGTGATGATAATCAGCAACGTGGTGAAATGGTGTTATTGATTCATGGTCATCGAGCTTCAACACAAGAAAATCTACCTGATGAAGCGACTCGTACATTGAGTATTTTGACTAAAGAATTACCACTAAAGAAAGCGGCGGCCTTGGCAGCAGAAATATATAAGCTTAAGAAAAATGCGCTATATAAATGGGGATTAGAAAATTTGGATTAGGGGCATGGCATAATTCTATTAAATGTATATAAACGGAAGCTAATACCCGCACGATTTGTCTAATGTCTAGCGATCAAAGTTGTTTGTTTTGTCGCCATTTGATATTTTCATTTCATCATATTTGTGATCTGACTAGACTCTATGCAGATAACTCTATACAATTCGCCTCGGAGCTGACTGGGTAGTCGCTGCTTTGTTGATGTCCTTCGGGAGACTGACGTTGATGTCCTTCGGGAGACTGACGTTGACGTCCTTCGGGAGACTGACAAAGGGGAGGAAAGTCCGGGCTTCATAGAGCAAGGTGCCAGGTAACGCCTGGGGGGCGCAAGCCTACGACAAGTGCAGCAGAGAGAAGACCGCCGATGGCCCCTATTTTCGAATAGTGGTGCACAGGTAAGGGTGAAAGGGTGTGGTAAGAGCGCACCGGGCGACTAGCAATAGCTCGCAGCAGGGTAAACTCCACCTGAAGCAAGACCAAATAGGCCTCCACATTGCGTTGCTCGCGTAAGGAGGCGGGTAGGTTGCTCGAGCCAGTAAGCGATTACTGGCCTAGACGAATGGCTACCGCCGCGCAAGCGGAACAGAACCCGGCTTATGTGTCGGCTCCACCAATTCGAGACCCATCACTACTGCGGTAGTGATGGGTTTTTTGCATTTTATTGGTACAACTTATGTTATGTCCAATTTACTTAGTACTGAATGACATCTAACGTCAGACTTGGGGTGACGATGGTGTTGGAAATCAGTACACTTAAGATTCGCTTTAAGACTATTGAACGAGAAAGCTATGACCGAAACTTTTCAACACATCTCTGTGCTACTAAATGAATCCATTGATGGCTTAGCCATCAAACCCGATGGTATCTACATTGACGGAACATTTGGCCGAGGTGGTCACAGTCGAGCTGTTCTATCAAAATTGGGTGAAAACGGCAAATTGTATAGCATTGACCGTGATCCTCAGGCAATCACTGAAGCTGGTAAAATACACGACCCACGTTTTACTATTATTCACGGGCCTTTTTCCGGAATGGCTCAATATGCAGAGCAATACGATCTGATTGGTAAGGTTGATGGAGTTTTGCTTGATCTTGGTGTGTCATCCCCCCAATTGGATGATGCGGAGCGTGGCTTCAGTTTTATGAAAGATGGTCCTTTGGACATGCGGATGGATCCAGCCTCCGGTATTCCAGTTTCTCAATGGTTAATGGAAGCAGATTTAGATGATATTACGTGGGTTATTAGGGAATTTGGGGAAGATAAGCATGCACGTCGTATTGCAAAAGCTATCGTAGCCTACCGTGAAAATGAAGAAAATGAGCCAATGGTCAGAACGGGTCAATTAGCAAAGTTGATTTCGGATGCTGCGCCAAAAAGTTTTAAAGAAAAAAAACATCCGGCGACCCGTGCTTTTCAAGCATTCCGTATTTATATTAATAGTGAATTAGAAGAAATCGATACAGCTCTGAAAGGTGCGGCGAGTATTCTTGCTCCAGAAGGTCGTTTGTCTGTCATCAGCTTTCACTCTTTGGAAGATCGTATGGTGAAACGATTTATCCGTAAAGAAAGTAAAGGACCTCAAGTGCCACACGGGCTCCCGATGACGGAAGAGCAAATTCGAGCGTTAGGTAGTCCTAATATGAAAGCTGTGAGTAAAGCAATTAAACCCAGCCAGCAAGAAATTGACATCAACCCTCGCTCTCGTAGCTCTGTATTGAGAATCGCAGAAAAGCTTTAGCCATTATGACAAAACCCACTTCTAACCTTGCTAAATTGATTGCAATGGATTTGATTACCGTTGGACGATGGTCTTTATTGTTAATGATATTAATATTTTCCTCGGCAATGGGCGTAGTATTTGCTACTCATCATGCTCGTCAAGCGATCACAGAAAAAGATCATACATTGGTTGAACGAGAACGCTTAGATAGCGAATGGCGTAACCTCATGCTGGAAGAAACCGCGCTGGCTGAGCACAGCCGAGTTCAAGATTTAGCAAAAAAGGAACTGGAAATGAGACGTCCTGATGGCGATAAAGAAGTGGTTATTACGCTAAAATGATCGGAAAAAAAAACAAGTCTAAACAGAAAAACAGGCGTAAATCAGCAACAGAAGATAAAAAAGTCGTTGCAACTCAGCCTCAAGTAAATAAAGACGTTAAAGTGTCAATGGCAACACCTATAAAACAAGCTGAATCTCAATTGATTCGTTGGCGTCTTCATCTCCTACTATTTTTTGTTTTTTGTGCATTTGCTTTGTTGGTAGGCCGTGTTGCTTACATTCAGATAATTGAACCAGATAATTTGATCAAACAGAGTGATATGCGATCCGTGAGAGTAAAAGCGCTTCAATCTGCTAGAGGTATTATTTCTGATCGTAATGGTGAACCTCTCGCTGTCAGTGTTCCTGTTGAAGCTGTGTGGGCCGATCCCAAGACCATCTTTAAGGAAGGAGCTCTGGAAGAAACCAACCGTTGGTATGCACTTGCCGACGTTTTAGGTTTAGATCGACAAAAATTGATCAATAAGATTAAAAACAACCAAAAACGCCGCTTCATTTATCTCCAGCGTCAAGTTAGCCCTGCGATGGCCAATTATATTCGTGAGCTGAAAATCCCCGGTGTTGGCTTGAAGTCAGAATCGCGTCGTTACTATCCTGCAGGGGAAGTCAGTGCACACCTTGTCGGCGTAACAGGCATTGATGGCCATGGTTTAGAAGGAACAGAGCGCAGTTATGATGAATGGCTAACAGGAGAAGCCGGTAAAAAAGTCATTCGTAAAGATCGCCATGGCCGTGTGGTAGAAAATATTGCTTTGGAAGAGAAGCAAGAAGGGAAACCATTAAAGTTGACGATTGATCAGCGAATTCAGGCTGTTGCTTATCGAGCAATAAAGCAAGCTGTCGCTGATCATCGTGCAACATCTGGGTCGGCTGTTATCTTAGACGTTAAAACTGGTGCTGTTTTGGCAATGGTTAATGCTCCATCCTATAACCCTAATAATCGCAATGATTGGCAAAGTTATAAAATGCGTAACCGCATTATTACAGATTCTTTAGAACCAGGCTCTACCATTAAGCCATTTGTCGTTTTGGCGGCCTTAGAAAATGAAGTCGCGGATAAAGATACGATTATAGATACCGGAAACGGTATTCTACGATTGGGTGGCAGTTTTGTTCGTGATGCACCAAAAGTAGGAAAAGCAAGCCTAACTACGATCTTGAAGAAATCGAGTAATATTGGTGTGACTAAGTTAGCAATGCGCATGCCTGTAGAAGCATTGCTTGGTTTATACAGCTCAGTTGGTTTGGGTGAGTTGTCTGGTTTGAACTTAGTGGGTGAGGTTGTCGGTATATTCCCAAGCCGTTCGCGTTGGTCTCCTATTGAACGGGCAACGATCGCATATGGCTATGGGTTATCCGTGACACCAATCCAATTAGCGCATGCTTACGCTACCTTAGGTAATATGGGGATGTACGAGCCAATCCACATTATCGATAGTCATGATGACAATCGGACTCGACAAATTGCGAATGAAAAGAATGTTCGTCTTGTGCTTGACATGCTTGAAGGAGTTACACAAAAAGGTGGATCTGCCCGTCGTGCTGCGGTTCCAGGGTATAGAGTGGGAGCAAAAACTGGTACAGCTCGAAAGGCAAGTGCTGGTGGTTATAGCGATGAATATATCAACTATACCGCTGGTATTGCTCCAGTTAGTGACCCACGTTTAGCTCTCGTTGTGGTTGTCAACGAACCACAAGGTGATGATTACTATGGAGGCTCGGTTGCATCACCCGTTTTTTCAGAGATTATGAAAGGTGCTCTGCAAATATTGAATGTTGCTCCTGATGAAAATAAATTCCAGTAGTAGGTAAGTAAGAATGTCTATTGGTGAATAAATCAAAAGACTGGGTATATAAGAGAAAAATATGACTAAAGCCATCAGTATGGACGCGTTACTTTCTAGCTGGGTTGATTGTCCTAGTTTAGGGTCTGTTTGCATTTCTGACCTAGAGCTTGATAGCCGAAAAATTCAAGCCGGTACGACCTTTGTGGCTGTGATAGGCCATGTTGTTGATGGCCGGAAATTTATTCCTACCGCAATTGAGCAGGGGGCTAACGCTGTTATTGCTCAATCATGTCAGAGCAAACAGCATGGTTTGATTGAAATGATAGCGGGTGTACCCGTGATTTATCTTGATTGCCTTGATCAGCGTTTATCCCATATTGCTGGCCAGTTGTACCCTTACCCTACGATGGGCTTGATTGGGGTCACGGGAACTAACGGTAAAACGACGATTACTCAGCTCATTGCACAATGGATAGAATTGGTCGACTCAAAAGCGGCGGTAATGGGAACGACAGGTAATGGATTTCTCGATAATTTACAACAGGCGGCGAACACCACTGGTAATGCAGTTGAAATCCAAAAAACATTATCATCGTTGTCTGAACAAAAAGCCGACTACACTGCACTTGAAGTATCCTCCCATGGTCTTATTCAAGGCCGAGTGAAAGCGCTCTCATTCGCTGCTGGTATCTTTACTAACTTGAGCCGTGATCATCTTGATTACCATGGCACGATGGAAGAGTACGCCAATGCTAAATTAACCTTGTTTACTGAACATCAATGTGGTCATGCGGTGATCAATGTCGATGATGTTGTCGGAACGGAATGGGCAAAGCAACTCCCCAATGTTTTGGCAGTGTCACTCAAACCAACAACAGAGTTTTCGCAAAGTGTCTATGCAAACCACATTACTTATGCTGAATCTGGAATTACGATTGAGTTTGATGGCAAGTTTGGTGTAGGAAAATTCCATGCCCCTTTGATTGGTGAGTTCAATGCGGCCAATCTGATGTTGGCACTTACAACCTTACTGAGCTTAGGTTTCAGCAAGCAAGATTTGCTGGCGACGGCCAGTCAATTACAGCCTGTTCTTGGCCGTATGGAGTTGTTCCAAACTGACGAGACTGCAAAAGTCGTGGTGGATTACGCCCATACACCTGATGCGCTAGAGAAAGCATTGCAAGCATTGCGTGTGCATTGCCAAGGAAAGCTTTGGGTTATCTTCGGTTGTGGTGGGGATCGTGATGCAGGAAAGCGGCCTATGATGGCTGAAATTGCGGAGCGTTTGAGTGATAAAATCGTGTTAACTGACGATAATCCTCGTAGCGAAGACCCGAGTCTAATCATGCGAGATATGCAGTCAGGGTTAACTCAACCTGGTTGTGCTGTTGTTCAGCATGACCGTTTTAAAGCCTTGTCTTATGCATTGGAACAGGCTTCACCTCAAGATATTATCTTGCTTGCGGGGAAAGGCCATGAGGATTACCAAATTCTCAACACGGGCACCATTCATTATTCTGACCGCGAGTCAGCCATGACATTATTAGGGATTGGAGCATGATTACAGTAACGCTTTCTCAAATTGCTGATATCACCAGCGGCGAACTGATTGGCAACGATCTCTCGATTCAAGCGGTTTCTACCGATACACGAGCGATCGTAGCGAATGGACTTTTTATCGCTTTAGTTGGGGAGCGCTTCGACGCTCATGACTTTTTCCGACAAGCAATCGAATCCGGTGCTGGTGCTTTATTGGTACAAAAACGCATTGATACCCACGTTCCACAGGTGGTTGTGGCAGATACGAAAGTCGCTTTAGGGCAACTAGCAGCATGGGTTCACAAAGCATGTCAAACTCCCACTGTAGCGATTACGGGTAGTTGTGGTAAGACGACCGTAAAAGAGATGGTCGCCAGCATTCTACAATTAAAAGGCAAAGTATTGTTTACAGCAGGTAACTTTAACAATGATATTGGTGTTCCTTTGACTTTGCTGCGTTCACAACCTGATGATGACTATGCCGTCATTGAATTAGGCGCAAACCACATTGGTGAAATTGCTTATACTACTCAGCTTGTTCAGCCAGATATTGCTTTGGTTAACAATGTTGCCGCCGCTCATTTGGAAGGGTTTGGCTCAATTGATGGTGTTAAACAAGCAAAAGGCGAAATCTACCAAGGTTTGGCTCCCACAGGCGTTGCGATTGTTAATCTTGATAGTCAAGGAAACGATAAGTGGCAGCAGGTATTGGCGGATAAAACGGTAGTAACCTTTTCACAAAACAGCCCTGAGGCCGATTTCTTTGCGTCAAACATTAGCCTAAATGAAGACGGTGAAGCGAGTTTTGACTTACATATTCAGCAACAGTCCCACATCGTACCTTTGTCGTTAGGGATAATTGGCCAACATAATATTACCAATGCCATTGCTGCATCGATTATTGCCTTAAATATGGGGGCTTCAGAGCAGCAAATTCAGCAAGGGTTGAAAAATCTAAACAAGGTTAAAGGGCGTGTTGAAGTTAAAACATTAGCAGATAATATTAAACTTATTGATGACAGCTACAACGCGAGTGTTCCTGCGATGAAAGCAGCGATAGATTTACTAGCAGCATTTCAGGGGCAACGTTGGTTGATTTTAGGAAATATGGCGGAGTTAGGTAAGGAAAGTCTTGCACTTCACCGTCAAGTCGGGGAACATGCAGCTCCACAAAAGTTTGAACATGTTCTCACTTATGGGGAAGATGCAAGGATCATTAGTGAGCTGTGCAACGGTATCCATTTTGAGACACACAAAACAATGATTGATTACATCAAGCAGTATTTAGACCGTACCAGCCCAGAATTGAACACGCTTCTGGTTAAAGGAGCGAACGGTGCACGTATGTTTGAAGTTGCGACTGCTTTGAAGGAGTATTATTGATGATTATTTGGCTTGCCGAGCTGCTACAGCCATATTTTTCTTTTTTTCGTTTGTTTGAATACCTCTCTTTTCGAGCAATTTTAAGTGTTTTAACTGCACTTGGCCTTTCTTTGTGGATGGGGCCTATCATGATCCGACGTTTACAAATGTTGCAAATTGGTCAGGTCGTGCGTAATGAAGGTCCTGAGTCACATTTCAGTAAGCGTGGTACCCCAACAATGGGGGGCATCATGATTGTTGCTGCGATTTCGATCACTATCCTATTGTGGGCCAACTTGTCCAACCCTTATGTTTGGGCAGTTTTAGCGGTTTTGTTAGGCTACGCTGCGGTTGGTTTTGTGGATGATTATCGTAAAGTGGTGCGCAAAAATACCGATGGTTTGGTGGCTCGCTGGAAGTACTTTTGGCAGTCGATGATCGCACTGGTTGTGGCGTTTGCTCTTTATGCTTATGGTAAAGATACCGCTGCAACCCAGCTCGTGGTGCCGTTTTTTAAAGATATCATGCCCCAACTTGGTTTGATGTATATATTACTGACTTACTTTGTGATTGTTGGTACCAGTAATGCAGTGAACTTGACCGATGGCCTTGATGGTTTGGCTATTATGCCGACGGTACTTGTTGCGGCAGGCTTTGCTGTTATCTCATGGGCCACGGGTAATGTTAACTTCTCTGAGTATTTACACATTCCATATTTACCACATGCTTCTGAACTTGTGGTGGTTTGTACCGCGATTGTGGGAGCTGGCCTTGGCTTCTTATGGTTCAATACCTATCCAGCTCAAGTTTTTATGGGGGATGTCGGTTCACTGGCGCTTGGTGGGGCATTAGGCGTGATTGCCGTTTTGGTTCGTCAAGAATTAGTACTTGTTATCATGGGAGGGGTATTTGTTATGGAAACTTTATCCGTGATACTCCAAGTAGGTTCGTATAAATTGCGTGGCCAACGTATTTTCCGCATGGCTCCTATACATCATCACTATGAACTTAAAGGATGGCCGGAGCCACGAGTTATTGTGCGTTTTTGGATTATTTCCATGGTTCTGGTTTTGATCGGGCTTGCGACTCTAAAAGTACGTTAACATCCAATAGCAGCATAACCAATGGTGTCTTAAAGCAATGAAATCTTGGCAAAATATTCATCAGGTTGTCGTCGTAGGGCTCGGTATTACCGGGCTTTCTGTCGTTAAACATCTCACCAAAAGTCAACCAAACATCCATGTTAATGTTATCGATACAAGAGCTCATCCTCCGGGTAGCGAGGCATTGCCTGAGCATATTGCCCTTCATTGCGGTGGCTGGAATGAATCATGGCTGCAACAAGCGGATTTAGTGGTGATAAACCCGGGTGTTTCTCTTGCAACTCCTGAAATACAGGCGGTGATCGCTAAAGGCACACCTGTTGTAGGGGACATTGAGCTGTTTGCTTGGGCCGTGCAAAAGCCCGTTATTGCCATTACTGGCTCCAATGGTAAAAGTACCGTGACCGATTTAACGGGTGTAATGGCAAAAGCAGCAGGTTTAAAGGTTGCGGTAGGTGGCAATATTGGTGTGCCAGTACTGGATTTGTTGGATCAAGAGGCTGACTTGTACGTATTAGAGCTGTCGAGTTTTCAATTGGAAACGACGTCAAGCCTAAAACTAAAAGCTGCGGCTTTCCTTAATCTTTCTGAAGATCATATGGATCGTTATCAAGGTATGACGGACTACCGTCAGGCTAAGTTACGCATCTTTGATAACGCAACATTAGCTGTTGTTAATCGCGACGATCGAGAAACTTTCCCTGAGCGAGACTTACCCATTGTTTCATTTGGTTACGATAACCAAGAGTTTGGACTTGAGTTAGATGGTGAGCGGACTTGGTTACTTGATCACGGTAAACGGATCATTGCCAGTGATGAGCTTCAGTTGGTGGGAAGACATAACCTTGCCAATGCCTTAGTGGTTTTTGCCTTACTGCAAGCGGTCGACATTGATTATACCAAAGCCCTCGATGCACTCAGGAAGTATTCTGGTTTGACCCATCGATGCCAGATGGTGAGTGACAAAAATGGAGTGAAATGGGTCAATGATTCCAAAGCGACTAATGTAGCCAGTACTATCGCAGCGTTGTCCGGTTTGCAATCGAGCGGCCGTTTGTTCCTCATTGTTGGAGGAATAGATAAAGGTGCGGATGTGTCCCCCCTTGGTCCTGTTTTCGCACACTTAAATTTGCAGTTGTGTTGCTTTGGCGTTGATGGCGACAGTTTTATGCCATTGCACTCTTCAGCTCGTCGTTTTGACACTCTGGAAGAAGTGGTCAAATGGATTTCAGAGCAAACGGTATCAGATGATATGGTTATGTTGTCTCCCGCTTGTTCAAGCTTTGATCAGTTTGATAATTTTATGGCAAGAGGAGACGCTTTTGCGACACTTGCTGAGAAGTATGCGTAAATAAGGGTGATGATGTTGTGGGGTTAGTTCACGTTAAACGTAGCATTGGTCTATGGTTTAAGCAGCCAGCACCAACGGTCCTTTTTGATCGACAGCTCGTATGGATTGCTTTTGGTTTGATGTTAACCGGCTTGGTGATGGTAACCTCGGCCTCTTTCCCGATCAGCTCGAGACTGACCGAACAACCATTCCATTTTATGTTTCGTCATGCCTCGTTTTTATTCCTTGCAATCATCGTATCTACGATTGTAGTTCAAGTGCCATTACAGCAGTGGTTTAAAAAAAGCCCTTACTTATTATGGCTCTCTTTTGGTTTGTTGATCGTTGTTCTGCTGGCAGGTAAATCCGTTAACGGTGCCTCTCGCTGGATTCCTCTCGGTTTATTTAATTTACAGCCAGCGGAAATTGCAAAGCTTTCATTATTCGTGTTTATGTCCAGTTACTTGGTGCGTAAACAAGACGAGGTCAGACAAACCTTTTTTGGCGGATTTATGAAGCCAATTATGGTATTTGCTTTTTTTGCATTGTTGCTGCTCGGCCAGCCTGATTTAGGGACTGTCGTTGTGATGCTGGTGACTCTGTTTGGTATGTTATTTATCGCGGGTGCTAAGCTTACTCAGTTTTTGGCCCTAATGTGTGCCGGGATTGCTGCAGTGATTGGCTTGATTTTAGTTGAGCCTTACCGCATACGGCGCGTAACCTCTTTTCTTGACCCTTGGGAAGACCCTTTCGGCAGTGGTTATCAATTGACACAATCTCTTATGGCATTTGGCCGAGGCGAATGGTTCGGGCAAGGGCTGGGGAATTCGATTCAAAAACTGGAATACCTACCTGAAGCACATACTGACTTCGTGTTTGCTGTGTTAGCCGAAGAATTAGGGTTTGTGGGGGTTGTGCTTGTCCTATTGCTGATCTTCAGTTTAGTTCTTAAAGCGATTTATATCGGTAAGCGAGCTTTCGAACAACATGAAAAATTCGGCGGTTATCTTGCTTTTGGAATAGGGATTTGGTTCGCATTTCAAACATTGGTCAACGTAGGTGCTGCGGCAGGTATGGTACCAACAAAAGGCCTTACCTTACCCTTGATCAGCTACGGTGGTTCGAGTCTTATTATTATGTCTGTGGCAGTGTCTATTTTGCTGCGAATTGATCACGAATGCCGTCTAAAACGGTTTCAGGAACAGCTAGAACAAAAAGATCATGAAGAAAAATAAACGTTTAATGGTGATGGCTGGTGGAACTGGTGGTCACGTATTTCCAGGGCTGGCGGTTGCCAAGCAGTTACAAGAGCAAGGCTGGGAAATCCGTTGGTTAGGCACAGCGGATAGAATGGAAGCAAACTTGGTGCCCAAGTATGGTATTGATATCGATTTCATCAAAGTGAAAGGTCTTCGAGGTCAAGGAATCAAGCGCTTAATAGCGGCTCCAGCACAAATAGTGAATGCGATTTTCCAAGCGCGTGCTCACATCAAACGTTGGCAACCCGATGCTGTGCTGGGAATGGGTGGCTATGTGAGTGGCCCTGGCGGTATTGCTGCATGGCTCAGTGGTATCCCTGTTGTACTGCATGAGCAAAATGCAGTAGCGGGGCTTACCAATCAGTGGCTAGCGAAGATCGCAAAAAAGGTTTTCCAAGCCTTTCCTGGTGCTTTTCCTAATGCTGAAGTGGTCGGCAACCCTGTACGTCAAGATGTCGTTACATTGGAAGAGCCGAAGTGCCGGATGCACGAAAGGAACGGACCGATTCGAATTCTGGTTATGGGGGGCAGTCAAGGGGCGAGAATCCTTAACCAAACCTTGCCGAAAGTGATGGCTACTCTGGGCTCTGACTATTGTATTCGTCATCAAGCAGGCAAAGGTGCAGCTGAAGACGTGCAAGCTGCTTACCAAACTTGTGGTGTTATCGATGCACAAGTTACCGAATTTATTGACGATGTCGCACATGCATATGCTTGGGCTGATCTTGTCGTTTGTCGTTCAGGTGCTTTAACGGTATCTGAAATCTCAGCAGCAGGCTTAGGCGCAATTTTTGTCCCTTTTATGCACAAAGATCGTCAACAAGCCTTGAATGCCGATCATCTTGTTGAGTGTGGTGCTGCCAAGATGATAGAACAACCGGATTTAACCGTTGAGTCTTTGACTCAGCAGATCCAACAACTGGATCGTAACGCACTGTTATCTATGGCGGAATGTGCGCGTCAAGCAGCAAAACTGAATGCTGACGAAAAAGTAGCACAAGCCATTATTGCTTTAACAGCACAGCGTTAACAAATTATTGAGAATAGAGTAATGACTATCCAACATACACAAGATTTGGCTCAGATTCGAGCAATGGTCCCTGAAATGCGCCGCGTGAAATCGATTCACTTTATTGGAATCGGTGGTGCTGGAATGAGTGGCATTGCGGAAGTACTTTTAAATGAAGGCTATCAAATTACTGGTTCTGATCTCGCTGAAAACCCGACTACTGAACGTTTAGTGTCAAAAGGGGCGACGGTTTACATCGGCCATCAAACCAGCAATGTTGCGAAGGCCAGCGTTGTTGTTGTATCAACGGCGATTAATGAAGAAAACCCAGAAGTCATGGCTGCAAGAGAGATGCGCATTCCTATTGTTCGTCGCGCTGAAATGCTCGCTGAATTAATGCGTTTTCGTCATGGTATTGCTGTCGCAGGTACTCATGGAAAAACGACTACGACGGCTTTGGTTACGCAAATTTATTCAGAGGCCGGCCTTGACCCAACCTTTGTAAATGGTGGTTTGGTGAAAAGCGCGGGTACGAATGCCCGTTTAGGCTCTAGTCGTATTTTGATTGCTGAAGCCGACGAAAGTGACGCTTCATTCTTACACTTGCAACCAATGGTGAGCATCGTAACGAATATTGAAGCGGATCATATGGATACTTACGGTGGTGATTTTGAAACCCTGAAGCAAACTTTCATTGATTTCCTTCACAACCTACCATTTTACGGCCAAGCGATTGTATGTATTGATGATCCTGTTATTCGCGAGTTGATTCCCCGAATCAGTCGTCAGGTGATCACCTATGGTTTTTCAGAAGATGCGGATGTACAAATTAAAAACTACCGCCAAGAAGGTCAACAAGGTAAGTTTACCGTGGTTCGTCAAGGCTGTGCGGATCTCAATATCACCCTAAATATCCCCGGTCGCCATAATGCTCTTAATGCTTCTGCGGCGATTGCGGTAGCAACGGAAGATGATATCAGTGATGAGGCGATTTTAGCGGCGATGGCTGGAACGGAAGGCACTGGGCGTAGATTTGATCATCTTGGTGAGTTTGATACTGGTAATGGCCACGCAATGTTGGTAGATGATTATGGCCACCACCCAACAGAAGTTGGTGTTACGATTGATGCAGCAAGAAGTGGTTGGCAAGATAAACGTCTAGTGATGATATTTCAGCCACATCGCTACAGCCGAACTCGAGACCTCTACGATGATTTCGCTAATGTCTTACAACAGGTTGATGTCTTAATTATGTTGGATGTTTATGCTGCAGGGGAAAAACCTATTTCTGGTGCTGATGGACGTGCATTATGCCGTACGATTCGCAGTCGCGGTCAAGTTGATCCAATTTTTGTGCCCAAAATTGAGCAATTACCTTTAATTTTAGCTAACGTTATTAAAGATGGTGACTTGATTTTAACGCAAGGTGCTGGTGATATTGGTAAAGTTGCAAAGAAACTTGCTGCATTTAAGTTGAGTATTGAAAGCATGCGTGCTAATCAGTAAGTAAATGATCAACCAAGAAAACAATATGAAAAGTGACAGCAATTTAGATTTACGTAGATTACGTTGCGATTTATTGTTATGAATAATTGCTAGTTTTAAACAGCTCAGTATAATTTGAAGGTTAAGATCAATGCTCTTTCTGGTGGACCCTACCAGGGGTGAAAAGTACAGAACAAAGATCAGGAAGCGAAGCATTGTTGAATTTGGCATTGAATGAAGAGCAACAAAATATTGAACAACGCTTTAGTCGACAAGAAAAAGTTCTAGGCACGGTATTTTTCTGCGTAGTCGTTAGTTTAATCAGCTCTGCGCTGTTTTTCGCCATCGGCTGGATGTTGGATGATCAAAGATTACCACTGTCCAAAATCGTTCTTCAGGGAAATCTGGAGTATGTCACTGCTGATGATGTACAAACAGCATTAGGTAAAATAGATCATATCGGTACTTTTATGTCACAAGATATAGATGTATTGCAGCAAAATGTTGAGGCTATTCCTTGGGTTGCTCATGCTGCAATCCGAAAGCAATGGCCAGAAACGATAAAAGTCTTTTTGACAGAGCATACACCTGTTGCGATTTGGAATGGGCAAGAATTACTCGATGAAAATGGTTTTGCTTTTGGTGGTGACATTGGGCTGTTAAAACAAGAAAGCGTTAAGCTATATGGTCCACATCAAACTGAAATAGAGGTGTTACGTACTTATCGTGAGTTTCATCCCAGATTTCAAAAGCTAGGGCTGTCGATATCGTCTCTTTTATTGAATGAGCGACGTGCTTGGCAAATTATCCTTGATAATGGAATTCGACTAGAGCTTGGTAAAGAATCTCTGAATGAGCGAATAGAGCGATTTTTCTTGCTCTACAATAAGCTTGGCAGTGATACTCAAAGAATCAGTTATATCGATCTTCGATATGACACAGGAGCTGCGGTTGGTTGGTTCCCTGAACATGAGTTAAAACAAGAGAGTACAAATGACTAAGTCTGCGGATGACAACATTATTGTTGGTCTTGATATAGGCACTGCAACCATATCCGCTTTGGTGGGTGAGGTTCTACCTGACGGCCAAATTAATATTATTGGTTCAGGCAGTAGCCCTTCACGTGGCATGGATAAAGGCGGCGTGAATGACTTGGAATCAGTTGTTAAATCAGTACAACGTGCAATTGATCAAGCTGAGTTGATGGCTGAATGTCAGATCAGTCGAGTCTTTATTTCGTTGTCTGGTAAGCACATCGCGAGCAGAATTGAAAAAGGAATGGGCACGATTTCCGATGAAGAAGTGTCTCAAGAGGATATGGATCGTGCTATCCATACTGCAAAGTCGATAAAAATTGGCGATGAACAGCGTATCCTCCATGTTATTCCACAAGAGTTTACGATTGATTACCAAGAAGGGATTAAAAATCCACTTGGTTTATCAGGGGTGAGAATGGAAGTCAGCGTCCATTTGATCTCATGCCATAACGATATGGCAAGAAATATAATTAAAGCAGTAGAGCGCTGTGGCCTTAAAGTTGAACAGCTAGTTTTTTCCGGGCTAGCTGCAAGTAATGCTGTTATCACTGAGGATGAAAGGGAACTCGGTGTATGTGTGGTTGATATTGGTGCTGGAACGATGGATGTCTCTATTTGGACCGGAGGAGCTTTAAGGCACACAGAGGTATTTTCTTATGCAGGAAATGCAGTAACAAGTGATATTGCTTTTGCTTTTGGCACGCCAGTGAGCGATGCTGAAGAAATAAAAGTTAAATATGGTTGCGCTTTGAGCGAGCTAGTGAGTAAAGATGATACGGTGAATGTTCCAAGTGTTGGTGGACGACCTTCACGGAGCTTACAACGTCAGACTCTTTCAGAGGTGATTGAACCTCGATATTCTGAATTAATAGGTTTGGTTAACCAAACTATAGATTCAGTACAAACGAAGCTACGTGAAGAAGGCATCAAGCATCATCTCGCTGCTGGTGTTGTTTTAACTGGCGGTGCTGCGCAAATCGAAGGCGTGGTAGAATGTGCAGAACGCGTATTTCGCAACCAAGTCAGAGTTGGTAAACCACTTGAAGTGAGCGGTTTAACTGACTATGTAAAGGAGCCGTACCATTCGACGGCAGTTGGATTATTACATTATGCAAGAGACATGCAGTCAAGTGATGATAGCGATTATAATGAACCTAAGCGTTCATCAGTTACTGGTTTGTTTGGTCGATTGCGTAATTGGATACAAAAAGAGTTTTAGCCTGAGTTGCAGGGTAAACGGAGATAACACATGTTTGAACCGATGATGGAAATGTCTGACGATGCGGTAATCAAAGTCGTTGGAGTTGGTGGTGGCGGTGGTAACGCTGTTGAACACATGGTACGTGAGTCCATTGAAGGTGTGGAATTCATTAGTGTAAATACTGATGCACAAGCACTTCGCAAGACAAGCGTTGGGAACGTCATTCAGATTGGTGGTGATATCACCAAGGGTCTTGGTGCGGGAGCAAACCCACAAGTTGGTCGAGAAGCTGCTCTCGAAGATCGAGATAGACTTAAAGATTCTCTAACTGGTGCCGATATGGTATTTATCGCAGCAGGTATGGGCGGTGGTACTGGTACTGGTGCAGCTCCTGTTATCGCTGAAGTTGCGAAAGAGCTAGGCATTCTAACAGTAGCGGTCGTTACGAAACCGTTTAGCTTTGAAGGTAAGAAGCGTTTGGCATTTGCTGAACAAGGAATTGATGAGCTATCTAAGCACGTTGACTCTTTGATTACGATTCCAAATGAAAAACTACTCAAAGTCCTGGGCCGTGGTGTCACATTACTCGAAGCTTTTGCGAGTGCAAATGATGTTTTGAAAAATGCTGTGCAGGGAATCGCAGAATTGATTACCCGTCCTGGTATGATTAATGTCGACTTTGCCGATGTTCGAACGGTGATGTCTGAAATGGGTCATGCAATGATGGGTAGTGGAATCGCAAAAGGCGAAGATCGTGCTGAGGAAGCTGCAGAAATGGCAATTTCTAGTCCTCTTCTTGAAGATATCGATCTTGCCGGTGCTCGCGGTGTACTTGTTAACATTACTGCAGGTCTAGATATGCGTCTTGATGAGTTTGAGACGGTTGGTAATACCGTGAAAGCTTTCGCATCTGACAATGCAACAGTTGTGATCGGAACATCACTTGACCCAGATATGACAGACGAGATTCGTGTCACTGTCGTTGCTACAGGTATTGGTAACGAGAAAAAACCAGATATTACACTAGTTGCGGGTGGCAAAGCTAAAGCTGCAGCACCGCAAACGGCTCAAGTGTCACAACAAACAGCAGCACCACAAGTTGAAGAGAAACCGGCACAAGTCTTGCAGCAAAATACAATGCAAGAGAAGCCCCAGGTAACTCCGCAAGCGAATAATAGTAATGCATCTTCGGCACAAGGCTCAGCGGCCCCGAAGCAAGAAAAAGAAAATGGATACTTAGATATTCCTGCATTTCTACGTCGTCAAGCTGATTGATGTTTGACCATTTATTTGACATAGCTCAAAATAATGGTATCATTCACGGTCGGTGTTACAGGCGGCCGTGTTTTATAGCCATTGTTAGAGAGGCAAGCAGATGATCAGACAACGTACTCTGAAAGAAATAGTGAAAACAACTGGTGTGGGTCTTCACTCTGGTCGTAAAGTCACGCTTACTCTGCGCCCAGCTGCGGCAAATACAGGTATAGTCTATCGTCGTACAGACGTTAACCCTCCTGTAGATTTTCCTGCTGATCCAGCGTCTGTTCGTGACACTATGCTGTGTACTGCATTAGTTAACGACGAAGGCATACGTATTTCAACGGTTGAACATCTTAACGCAGCCCTTGCGGGCATGGGTATTGATAACATCATTGTTGAAGTCGATGCACCGGAAATTCCAATTATGGACGGTAGCGCTAGTCCTTTTGTCTACCTACTACAACAAGCTGGCATTGAAACTCAGAATGTTCCTAAGCGATTCATTCGTATCAAAAAGCCAGTTCGTTTTGAAGATGGTGATAAATGGGCTGAATTTGTTCCATTTAATGGATTTCGTATCGACTTTGAAATTGATTTTAATCACCCTGCGATCGAGTCAGATGAGCAACGCCTTATGTTCGATTTCTCTTCTCAAGGGTTTGTTCGCGAGATTTCTCGTGCGCGTACATTCGGCTTTATGCGTGACATAGAATACCAACAGTCTCAAAACAGGATTCTTGGTGGAAGCTTTGATAACGCAATTGTTCTCGATGACTACCGCATACTAAATGAAGAAGGTCTGCGATTTGATAATGAGTTTGTGACACACAAAATACTAGATGCTATTGGCGATCTTTACATGTGTGGTCATGCTATTATTGGTGAATTCCGTGCGTATAAGTCAGGCCATGGTTTGAACAATCAGCTCCTACGTGCTGTTCTTGCAGATCAAGAAGCATGGGAATGGACAACGTTTGAAGAAGAAGTTAGCTCTCCAGTTGCTTTTGCAGACCCAAATATAGTTCTTGCATAATCTTCCAACTTCGCTTTATTAAAAAAGCCAAGCATTCAGCTTGGCTTTTTTAGTTGTTTTTTTCTGTCATTTCTGCCAGCCGTTTTAATCGTTCTTGTATTTTAGGTGGAGCCATATCGGCGATAATTAACAAAGAGTCTGCTGCTGCTTGGCTAAGAGGTGGACGTTTTGGCTTTGGCTTAGCATCATCGTTTCGATATAAAGAAGGGTTAATTCTAACATCAATACTAATTAGTTTGGCATAACCTTGCGTTCGAAGTTTATTGAGGATCATAAGTCGATCGTAGTTGATCTTCATTTTAATCGCAGCGCTGGAGACATCAATCAAAAGCTGCCCATGGCGAATATTGGCTGCCCGGCAATGATCTGCTGTTCCGTTAGGTAGTATGGTTTTTAGCACTTGATTTATTTGTAAAATCTCCTCAGCATGCTGTTGAATCTGTTTAAATTGAGATTCAGCTATAAGAGCGTCGGTCAAGGTAGGACGGTGATCACGCATAGGCCAGTATTGTTAAGTAGTATCTTACTATTCTAGTGCAGGCTAAAGGTTAGGTATAGATAAGATTTTTGTTTTTGTTGAATGTGCGCTATTTGCACGCTTTAGTGAATAAGAAATAAACTTACATAAATGGAGTCTATCTTTTAAAAAATACTAACTTTATCTTGTCAAGCTTGTGTAATAATAGTGCTTCAGTTATCAATTTGTCTAAAAACTCCTGAGTGCTTCAAACAAATACGTCTATTTATGGTCGTCAGAGTAAAAAATCCTTACACTAAGCCACATTGTTTCAAATTTTGACCTTGAAATACGTATGTTTGAGCTCCATATCTAAGATAATTAATTATCTCAGTATTCTTAGTTACAAACTGGTAGAGACTGAAGGCATTACGAGTAGATCGGGAACGGTCTGATGAAAGAGAGATTCCAAAAAAATGATAACTAAGCTACTGACAAAAGTGATTGGCAGTCGCAACGACCGAACACTGCGCCGCCTTAGAAAAATTGTAAAAGAAATCAATAATTACGAACCAACGTTTGAAGTACTGTCTGACGAAGAACTCAAAGCGAAAACTGCAGAGTTCCGCGATCGCCTAGAAAAAGGCGAAACTCTTGATAGCCTTCTACCAGAAGCCTTTGCTACCGTCCGTGAAGCGTCCAAGCGTGTTTATGGCATGCGCCATTTTGATGTCCAGCTTATTGGAGGTATGGTCCTCAATGCAGGCCAAATCGCAGAAATGCGAACAGGTGAAGGTAAAACACTAACCGCGACGTTACCAGCATATCTCAACGCTCTTCCTGGGAAAGGTGTTCACGTTGTGACAGTGAATGATTACTTAGCCAAGCGTGACGCAGAAACCAACCGTCCTTTATTTGAATTTTTAGGTATGACGGTAGGTATTAACGTGCCGAATATGGCACCTCCAGCTAAAAGAGAAGCTTATCAAGCAGATATTCTTTACGGAACGAATAATGAATTTGGCTTTGACTATCTTCGTGACAATATGGCTTTCCGTACCGAAGATCGTGTTCAGCGTGAACGCTTTTTTGCTGTTGTCGATGAAGTGGATTCTATCCTTATTGATGAAGCGCGTACACCTCTGATTATTTCGGGTCCTGCGGAAGATAGCTCTGATCTATATACTCGCATTAATTTACTAATCCCAAACTTAAAAGTTCAGGATAAGGAAGATTCTGAAGAATACCGTGGTGATGGTCACTACACAGTAGATGAGAAATCTAAACAGGTTCACCTAACAGAAACGGGCCAAGAGTTCGTTGAAGAATTGATGGTGAAAAACGGTCTGATGGAAGAAGGCGACACACTTTACTCTCCAACGAACATCAGCCTACTGCATCACGTAAATGCAGCACTTCGTGCACACGTGTTGTTCGAACGCAACGTAGATTACATCGTTAACGAAGACGGTGAAGTTGTGATCGTTGATGAACATACTGGACGTACTATGCCAGGTCGTCGTTGGTCTGAAGGTTTACACCAAGCAGTTGAAGCAAAAGAAGGTGTTAAGATTCAAAACGAAAACCAGACACTTGCTTCGATTACTTTCCAGAACTATTTCCGTCTCTACCATAAACTTTCTGGTATGACGGGCACTGCAGATACAGAAGCCTTTGAGTTCCAATCCATTTATGGACTTGAGACCGTTGTTATTCCTACCAACAAGCCAATGCAACGTAACGATATGCCGGATATGGTTTATCGAACTGAAGCAGAGAAGTTTGCTGCGATCATTGAAGATATTAAAGCACGTGTGGAAAAGGGGCAACCTTCTCTAGTAGGTACGGTTTCTATCGAAAAATCGGAATTACTCTCTAATGCGCTAACAAAAGCCAAAATTAAACATAACGTGCTTAACGCTAAGTTCCATGAACGTGAAGCTGAAATTGTAGCTGAAGCTGGTACGTTAGGTGCAGTGACGATTGCGACCAACATGGCCGGTCGTGGTACTGACATTGTCTTAGGTGGTAGCTGGCAAGCAAAAGTAGAAGCTTTACAAGACCCAACCACAGAACAAATTGATGCGATCAAAGCAGAATGGAAGCAGTTACACGATCAAGTACTTGAAGCTGGTGGTCTCCACATCATTGGTACGGAGCGTCACGAATCTCGCCGTATTGATAACCAGTTACGTGGTCGCTCTGGCCGTCAAGGTGATGCCGGGTCTTCTCGCTTTTATTTATCGATGGAGGATTCACTCCTGCGTATCTTCACATCTGATCGTATGGCGAGCATTATTCAAAGTGGTATGGAAGAAGGTGAAGCAATCGAATCTAAGATGCTTTCCCGCTCAATTGAAAAAGCTCAGCGTAAAGTAGAAGGTCGCAACTTTGATATTCGCAAGCAGCTACTTGAGTACGATGATGTTGCTAACGATCAACGTAAAGTTGTTTACGAACTTCGTGATGAACTTATGAGTACTGATGACATCAGTGAAATGATTGAGCACAATCGTGAAGATGTTATCTCAGCTGTTATTAACGAATATATCCCGCCACAGTCATTAGAAGATATGTGGGATACAGAAGGATTACAAGAACGCCTGAAAGCGGACTTTGATCTGGATGCTCCAATCAAGCAATGGTTGGAAGTGGATGATAAGCTTTATGAAGAAGCTTTACGTGAAAAAATCTTCAATCTCGCTGTAGATGCTTATAAAGCGAAAGAAGATGTGGTTGGTGCACAAGTACTGCGTAACTTTGAGAAGTCAGTAATGCTTCAAACTTTAGACACGCTTTGGAAGGAACACTTATCCGCAATGGATCATTTGCGTCAAGGCATTCACCTTCGAGGTTATGCTCAAAAGAACCCGAAACAAGAGTATAAACGTGAGTCTTTTGAGCTATTTGAAGAGCTGCTGGAAGCCCTGAAGTCAGACGTTATTACGGTTTTGTCTCGTGTTCGAGTACAGCAGCAGGAAGAAGTTGAACGCATGGAAGAACAACGTCGTGTACAAGCTGAAGAAGCGGCGCGTCATGCACATGCTCAACATGCTAATGCGCAAAGCCAACTAGCATCTGATGAGGCTGAACAAGGTACTAACCAACCTATGGTTCGTGATGAGCGTAAAGTTGGCCGTAATGAGCCTTGTCCATGTGGCAGCGGCAAAAAATATAAACAATGCCACGGTAAGATCGATTAATCTCTTCGAACCCATTATTAAAAGAGTCGCTTAGGCGGCTCTTTTTGTATCAATAGTATTAGGAATATTTCGATGAAAAGAATTCATATTGTTGCAGCGATCATTTTAAACCAAGATAAATCACAGGTTTTTATTACTAAACGTCCGAACGATAAACACAAAGGTGGCTTTTGGGAGTTTCCTGGTGGCAAGGTCGAAAAGGGTGAAAATATACAGCAAGCGATGATCCGTGAACTTGAAGAAGAAATCGGTATCACGGTAACAGAGCAAATGTTATTTGAACATTTACAATATGATTATCCAGATAAATCTTTAAAATTTGACTTTATGCTAGTGTCTCAATTTGATAACCAACCTTATGGACGCGAAGGCCAGCAAGGGCAATGGGTCGATATTAATGCGCTGATAAACTATGACTTTCCAGAGGCAAATATGCCTATTCTAGAACGTGTTGTTAAAGAGTTTTCTTGAATTAAAATCAACAGCCTTGAGGTTGTCACGGGATATTGTTAGTTTAAAAATATTTAGCGAAATAAGAGAACGGGCATCTTTCTCGTTGTCTAGAAAAGGAGAGAAATCGCAATGGTTCGAATTGCAATTGCAGGCGTGGCAGGCAGGATGGGGCGTAACTTAGTAAAAGCCTCATGCCTAAACTCACAAACATCATTTACCGCAGGCTCTGAACGTCCAGGTTCTTCGCTAGTTGGTGTGGATATTGGTGAGTTATGTGGAGAAGGTAAATTTGATATTTTTCTGACTGATGATTTAGCTGCGCAGATCGATCACTTTGATATCATGATCGATTTTACCGCTCCGGTTAGTACGCTGGCTAACCTTGAGCTTTGTAAACAGCATGGTAAAAGTATAGTCATTGGAACTACAGGTTTTAGTGAAAAAGAGCGTGCACAAATCGATGAAGTAGCGAAGCATGTACCTGTTGTGATGGCATCTAATTATTCTGTTGGAGTAAACCTTGTATTTAAGCTGCTTGAGAAAGCGGCTAAAGTAATGGGAGATTACTGCGATATCGAGATTGTTGAGGCTCACCACCGTTATAAAGTTGATGCACCATCAGGTACGGCGATTGGGATGGGAGAAGCCATTGCAGGTGCAATGGACAATAAATTAAGTGATGTCGCTGTTTATGCCCGTGAAGGGATTACTGGAGAGCGAACCAAAGATGAAATTGGCTTTGCTACTATCCGTGCTGGCGACATTGTTGGTGAGCATACTGCCATGTTTGCTGATATTGGAGAACGTGTTGAAATTACCCATAAAGCAACGGACCGAATGACTTTTGCTAATGGTGCGGTCAAAGCAGCCGTCTGGTTGTATGACAAGCCTAATGGTTTTTATACTATGACCGATGTACTTGACTTGAATCAGTTATAATTACATAAATATTCGCCGGCGTTAGCCGGTTTTTTTCGACTTGAATAAAGGTATTTGATATTACATCAAATATCGATGAGTTTTTTAGTTGAATTTTTTATTATGTTTTAGGGGTTTCATTTGTTTTTTTTACTGTAGTCGTTAAAAAATAAAGTTATCTTTGTTTTGTTATCGTTTGCTTCTTTGGTTGAGTATTTTAGAGCTTTTAAAAGTGTATTTGATTTGTAAAATACAAAAACTAACGACTTTTAAAGTGTTTTAGGTTGGTTAAGTTTGTTGTTTTGGCGGTTTTTGTATTTAGATTCGCTCTCGCCCTAGAAAGTTGCAATTTATTTTCTGGTTGTTATTGACAGTTTCGATGTGTGAATTTAGAATGCCGCTAATTTGTCAAAAATACCTGTTAATGTAATTTATCAAGGTAAAGTTAGGCAGGTTTGCAAATATATGTCTTATTTTTGATTTTTTATTCTGGAGGTTGTCTTGGGTAAACTAGCACTGTTGGTCCTAGAAGATGGGACGGTGTTTCGCGGAGTGTCCATTGGCGCAGAGGGTATTTCCGTTGGTGAAGTTGTTTTTAATACTTCGATGACCGGCTATCAAGAAATTTTCACTGATCCTTCCTATTCTCAACAAATTGTTACTCTTACTTATCCTCATATTGGCAATACCGGAACCAACTCCGAAGATGAAGAATCCTCTTCTATCCATGCACAAGGCCTTGTGATTCGCGATCTTCCTCTTATCGCTTCTAACTTCCGAAATGAACAATCCTTATCCAATTACCTAAAAGCGCAAAACATTGTCGGCATCGCTGACATTGATACACGCAAACTCACTCGTATTTTGCGTGAAAAAGGTGCTCAAAATGGCTGTCTTGTAGCGGGCAACAATTTAGATGAAGCTTTGGCACTTGCGAAGGCTAAAGAATTCCCAGGCTTAAAAGGAATGGATCTTGCGAAAGAAGTTACAACAAAAGAAGCGTATCAATGGAAACAAGGTTCGTGGACGCTTGAAGGTGGGCTTCCAGAAGCGCAAGATGACAGCGAACTGCCTTATCACGTTGTGGCCTACGACTTCGGTGCCAAGCGAAACATCTTACGAATGTTGGTTGACCGAGGATGCCGCCTAACCGTTGTTCCTGCTGAAACATCTGCTGAAGAAGTGCTTGCTCTAAACCCAGACGGTGTATTCCTTTCAAATGGCCCTGGCGACCCAGAACCATGTACTTACGCGATTGAAGCGACCAAAGTTTTCCTAGAAAAGAATATTCCTATCTTTGGCATATGTCTTGGTCACCAAATTCTTGCGCTGGCATCTGGTGCAAAAACGGTCAAGATGAAATTTGGTCATCATGGTGCCAACCATCCAGTAAAAGACTTGGAGCGTAATGTTGTGATGATTACCTCGCAAAACCACGGTTTTGCAGCAGAGGAAGCAACATTACCAGAAAACCTACGTGCTACTCATGTGTCGCTATTTGATGGCTCTTTGCAAGGTATTCACCGCACTGACAAGCCAGCCTTTAGTTTCCAAGGTCACCCAGAAGCAAGCCCAGGACCAGAAGACGCAGCGCCGTTATTCGACCACTTCATTGAACTAATTAAAAAGCACACAGCCTAATTCGGAGTAGTAGACAATGCCAAAACGTACTGACATTAAAAGTATTCTAATTCTAGGTGCTGGCCCGATCGTTATCGGCCAAGCATGTGAGTTCGATTACTCTGGTGCTCAAGCTTGTAAAGCGCTTCGCGAAGAAGGTTACCGAGTTATTCTTGTAAACTCGAACCCAGCGACCATCATGACTGACCCTGATATGGCTGATGCAACTTACATCGAGCCTATCCAATGGGAAGTTGTTCGCAACATTATTGCGAAAGAGAAGCCAGATGCAGTTCTACCTACAATGGGTGGCCAAACAGCACTTAACTGTGCACTAGACCTAGAGAAACACGGTGTTCTTGAAGAGTTCGGTGTAGAGATGATTGGTGCAACGGCTGACGCAATCGACAAAGCGGAAGACCGTTCTCGTTTCGATAAAGCGATGAAGTCTATCGGCCTTGAGTGTCCACGCGCTGATACGGCTAAAACCATGGAAGAAGCTTACGGCGTTCTAGATATGGTTGGTTTCCCATGTATCATCCGTCCATCATTCACTATGGGTGGTACTGGCGGTGGTATCGCTTACAACAAAGAAGAATTTGAAGAAATTTGTCGTCGTGGTCTGGACCTGTCTCCAACCAACGAGCTTCTAATCGACGAATCTCTGATCGGTTGGAAAGAGTACGAGATGGAAGTGGTTCGTGACAAAGCGGACAACTGTATTATCGTATGTGCGATTGAAAACTTTGACCCAATGGGTATCCACACGGGTGACTCAATCACAGTTGCACCAGCACAGACGCTAACAGACAAAGAATACCAACTGATGCGTAACGCTTCTCTAGCAGTACTGCGTGAGATTGGTGTTGAAACTGGTGGTTCTAACGTACAGTTTGGTATCAACCCGAAAGATGGCCGTATGGTTATCATCGAGATGAACCCACGTGTATCTCGTTCTTCTGCACTAGCATCTAAAGCGACAGGTTTCCCAATCGCTAAGATTGCAGCGAAACTGGCAGTTGGCTTCACGCTAGACGAGCTAATGAATGACATCACTGGCGGCGCAACTCCAGCATCATTCGAACCAACCATCGACTACGTAGTCACTAAGATTCCTCGTTTTAACTTCGAGAAATTCGCAGGTGCTAATGACCGTCTAACGACGCAAATGAAGTCTGTTGGTGAAGTTATGGCTATCGGCCGTAACCAACAAGAGTCTCTACAAAAAGCACTTCGCGGCCTAGAAGTTGGCGCGACAGGCTTTGACGAAATGGTTGACCTAGATGCGCCAGACGCACTAACAACAATTCGTCACGAACTAAAAGAAGCTGGCGCAGAGCGTATTTGGTACATCGCGGATGCATTCCGTGCGGGTATGTCTGTAGATGGCGTATTCAACCTAACGCAAATCGACCGTTGGTTCCTGGTTCAAATCGAAGACATCGTTAAGCTTGAGCAAGAACTTAAAGCGAAAGGCTTTGCTGGTCTGAACAAAGAAGAGCTTAACAAACTGAAGCGTAAAGGTTTTGCTGATGCGCGCCTATCTAAGATTCTAGGTGTAGCAGAAAGCGAAATCCGTCGTCTACGTGACCAATACGATATCCACCCTGTGTACAAGCGCGTTGATACGTGTGCGGCTGAGTTCTCTTCAGATACGGCTTACATGTACTCATCTTACGATGACGAGTGTGAAGCAAACCCAACAAACAAAGACAAGATCATGATTCTAGGCGGCGGTCCAAACCGTATCGGCCAAGGTATCGAATTTGACTACTGTTGTGTACACGCATCACTAGCTCTACGTGAAGATGGCTTTGAGACTATCATGGTTAACTGTAACCCTGAGACAGTTTCAACAGATTACGACACATCTGACCGTCTGTACTTCGAACCTGTCACACTGGAAGATGTCCTAGCAATCGCTCGCGTTGAGAAGCCAAAAGGCGTTATCGTTCAGTACGGTGGTCAAACGCCACTTAAACTGGCTCGCGCATTAGAAGCGGCTGGTGTGCCAATCATCGGTACTAGCCCTGACGCAATCGACCGTGCGGAAGACCGTGAGCGTTTCCAAGTTGCTGTTGACCGTCTAGGTCTGCTACAGCCTGAGAACGCGACAGTAACAACAATGGAACAAGCGGTAGAGAAATCTCGTGAAATCGGTTACCCATTGGTTGTACGTCCTTCTTACGTACTTGGTGGTCGTGCGATGGAAATCGTATACGATGAGCAAGATTTACGTCGCTACTTCAACGAAGCAGTAAGCGTATCGAACGAATCTCCAGTTCTTCTTGATAGCTTCCTAGACGACGCAGTTGAAGTGGATATCGATGCTATCTGTGACGGTGAGCGCGTAGTTATCGGCGGTATCATGGAGCACATCGAACAAGCGGGTGTTCACTCAGGTGACTCAGCATGTTCCCTTCCTGCTTACACGCTAAGCCAAGAAATCCAAGACGTAATGCGCGAGCAAGTTGAAAAGCTGGCGTTCGAGTTGGGTGTTCGTGGTCTGATGAATACGCAGTTTGCGGTTAAGAATAACCAAGTGTACCTAATCGAGGTTAACCCTCGAGCAGCACGTACGGTACCGTTCGTATCTAAAGCAACTGGCGCACCAATTGCTAAGATTGCAGCACGTGTTATGGCGGGTCAATCTCTAGAGTCTCAAGGCTTTACGAAAGAAATCATCCCACCGTACTACTCAGTGAAGGAAGTGGTACTTCCATTCAACAAGTTCCCAGGTGTTGACCCACTGTTAGGCCCAGAAATGCGCTCTACTGGTGAGGTTATGGGTGTTGGCGCAACGTTCGCAGAAGCTTACTCTAAAGCGGAATTGGGTTGTGGCAACATCTACCCAGAAGGCGGCCGTGCACTTCTTTCTGTTCGCGAAGGCGATAAAGAGCGAGTTGTAGACCTAGCATCTAAGCTATCTAAGCTTGGCTACCAGCTAGACGCAACACACGGTACAGCTGTGATTCTTGGCGAAGCGGGCATCAACCCACGTCTAGTAAACAAGGTACACGAAGGCCGTCCTCATATTCTTGACCGTATCAAGAACAACGAGTACACCTACATCGTGAACACTGCAGCTGGCCGTCAAGCGATTGAGGACTCAAAAGTTCTACGTCGCGGTGCACTGGCTGAGAAAGTGAACTACACGACAACGTTAAACGCTGCATTCGCAACTTGTATGGCACACACAGCAGACGCGAAGAACACAGTAACGTCGGTTCAAGAGCTACACGCAAAAGTGAAAGCGAGCTTAGAAGCGTAATAGATAAAAATCAGTAAGCCTGTAAAGTAGGGCTTATAGACAACCTCGTTGCCCGTTCAGCTGAACGGGCTTTTTTTTTAAATCATTGCTCTAATTCGTTTGCTCAGTCAACCGAGATTCGGTCTAATCATGAAAAAAAGGAATAGATCAGTATCTAGACTTTCCATTATCTCTTATCTCAATCAGTGTTAATGTACCCGAAATTGTTACTTTTATAATTATTGGGTGGTTAGATGGAATTGAGCTTTGAGATTCTTACGATGTTATTTTTTGTGGCATCAGTGGCTGGATTTATCGATGCCATGGCTGGGGGCGGCGGATTAATCACATTACCCGCATTATTAGCTTCAGGTTTAACTCCTACTCAAGCATTAGCCACCAATAAGCTGCAAAGTTCATTTGGTAGTTTTTCTGCGAGTTGGTTTTTTGTACGCAATGGGGTTGTCAGTCTAAAACAGATGCGACTTGCTATTTTCTGTACGTTTATCGGGTCGGCGATCGGGGCAGAAGTGGTGCAATATATCGATGCGAGTATACTCACGAGCTTGATTCCTGTGTTACTAATTGCCATCTCTCTGTACTTTTTGCTCGCACCAGTTACCACTCAAACAGACACAAAGGCTAAGCTATCTGAAGCGATATTTGCATTGTCTATTGGGGGCGGGGTTGGTTTCTATGATGGCTTTTTTGGTCCAGGAACAGGATCGATATTTACCGTGTGCTTTGTTGTGCTTGCTAACTGTTCTTTGATTGAGGCTACAGCACGGACAAAAGTTTTAAACTTTACCTCTAATCTTGCTGCGTTACTGTTTTTTATTTTGGCAGGCCTGCCGGTTTGGGAGATCGGATTGACGATGGCAATAGGTGGCTTTATTGGCGCACAATTTGGCGCAAAAGTCGTGGTCACCAAAGGGCAAAAGTGGATCAAACCCATTGTGATTATTATGTCTATGCTGATGGCATTAAAACTTCTTTGGCAACAACATCAGCAATGGTTTTTATCAGTGCTTTAACTCTTGGTGACTGATAGACATTCTGTCTAACACAGATATGAATTGGTCGAATTAAAGATTCTAGTGCTTCAAAGGTAAAGCAATAATGAGCAGGGATCTTGAGTGCTTTTACAATAGATAATGGAATCAATGCTGGGGCAACGCCACCGAGTGCAAGCTGCGCTGCTGCAGTGTACGCATCCATTTCCATCAGTGGCTTAATTCCTAGTTTTTCTAATGCAGGAAGTTGGTAGTTATTGGCAGGATTGGTTAAATCATTAGTGATGACTCTTTCTGGTAGGGAGTGCAACGGTTGATCATTAATAAGGAAGAAAGGTTCATCACATAAGTGAAAAGCCATCAAGCCATGATGAGCCGGAAGCAAGCCAGCACAAAGGCCAATCGTTGCTTTACCCGATTGGACTCGTTCTACAATTCTTGGGCTGTGGTTGGTTGTGATCGTTAAATATTGATCGTGCTTGAAGTAATCACCAATGGTTTTTCCAAGGTAACCAGCAATAAGAGATTTTGAGCTATCTAAGGTAATTAAAGATGTATCTTCAAGTTCTTGTTGTTCATAAATAAGACCACGTAATTCATTAAATGATGGTCCAATATTTTCGATTAACGCAAGGCCATCTGGTGTCAGTTTAATGGTTCGCCCCGACGGCTCTACAAGTTTCTTCCCCAGTTTTTTTTCTAAGTTAGCGATACGTTTACTCACTGCAGATTGGCTGATATACAGCAAACTCCCAGTGCGGCTCATCGTTTTTGCTTTGCTCAACACTAACAGTGTTTCAATGCCTTCGAGTAACATATCGCTCGTGAATAATAGGAATAATAATGGCGCCAATATAGCCAAGTTTTGATAAAGATGCCAATGGTTAAATCCTAAGGCAGAGCCTAGCATGAGTTTAGTTTTTTGAATTCGTACCTTGTTTAAAGATGTTTAACCCTTATCGATTAATAGCAAAAATAGGCAAAGACAAATGCCAGCGAATTGCAGCCAGCCTGATAAGCAAAGTAGAGACGATACCGCTGAGTAATGCAGCAGAGTGGTCTTGAGTAAAGTGCAGCACGACTGTGTGACAAACGCCGCCTAAAATGCAGGCTGTTGCGTATACTTCGCTACGTAATACCATGGGGACTTCACGTGCGAGAACATCACGGATTATACCGCCACCACAGCCGGTAATGACTCCCATAATGACCGCTACCATGCTGGAAGCGTTATAAGCCAGCGCTTTTTCGACACCAATCCCAACAAATACCGCTAAGCCTATCGCGTCACATACTGGTAAGACCCACCAAGCTAAACGTTTGGGGCGGCGTACTAGAAGCATAGTGACGACACAGGTGATCAAAATGACCCATAGGTAAGTATTGTTAATGACCCAAAAAACGGGGGTTGCGCCGAGTGTCATGTCTCTTATTGTGCCACCACCGATCGCGGTGACGCTGCCAAGAACGACCACACCGAAAGGATCCATTTTTAGGCGACCAGCGAGCAATACACCTGAAATAGCAAAAATAGCAGTACCGAATAAATCGATCATATAAAGCAGCATGGAGTCCATGTTACTTGGTACCTTTAAACAACTTGTGGAAAATGGACGGGAATTGTACGAGATTTGCCACGAAAACGTTAGCGTTTTTGCCGAACACGCTCAAAATATTCGCACACTTCTTTTACTGCTTGTAAGGTTCTGGGAGTTTGGCGATTAAGCCAGTCACGGTTAGGAGACCAGACATTGCCATTTTGAAAAGCGATAAGGTCAGGTTTCCATTTGTTCCAGATCCCTTGTTGTCCGACGGATTGTCGAGAAACAAAAAGCGCTTCCGGTTGGCGGAGAATGACCTGCTCAAGGTTGACTTGTGGATAAGGGGCAAGAGAACTCTCGAAAATATTCTCGCCACCACAAAAGTGAAACACTTCACTGGGCCAATGGTGTCCCGTGACGGTCATAAGAGGTTTGTCGCTTATTTGGTAAAAGTAGCGTACTTTGTTGTTTGTCTGGTATTTGGTTTGCAATAACTCTAATTGGGCTCGAAAATTTGCGGCGGCTTTTTGGCCCACTTCAGGCTTCTCAGTGTAAACACTCAATTGCTCAATATGTTTAGCAATATCTTCTAGAGAATGTGCAGTGGTATCATATATCGGTATCCCAAATTGAGCCAATTTCTCCAGTTCTTTTACCGGATTACCCTCCGGCCAAGCAAGTACAAGGTCAGGCTTAAGAGTAAGAATACGTTCGAGTTTAATCCCTTGGTAATTGGAGACGGTTTCCAGTTGTTTGGCTTGTTGTGGATAATCGCTCATTTCACTCACGGCAATCAGTTTGTCACCTAATCCCGCAGCATAGGCAAGTTCGGTTGCGTGTGGAGAAAGGCTAATCACTTTTTGCACTTCTGTGTGAGCGTATGGTTGAGCTGAAAACAACATGATAATAGCAGGCAAAGCTAACAAAAGTGGGTTCATTATAGTCCCTGATAAATGAGGCCAAGTAATACGCTTTGGATGACAATCCAAGTAAAAATACGCCACACGAGTAACGTTTGTATTTGTGCAAGGTGAATCGCTGAAGGAGCAATTCTGCCGCCAATTTTAGCACGTTCTGAGCGATGACCTTGATATAATGCCGGCCCTCCCAATGACAATTGCAGCTTAATTCCAATTGAACAGAGTAGCCAGCCTGGACCGGGTAAAGGCCATGATTTTGCTTGTTGGAGCACGTTTTTTAGTACATATAAGCCATTTTTACCAACCACAATCAGCAAGGAAAATAGGCGCAAAGGGACAAGCTCGAGGGCCGCTGTCACTTGGATGGCGGGTTTGCCAAATGGGTTATATTGACGGCGACTGGGTGACCAAGCTCGGGCAAGTTCCGCCGTGAGACGGTACAGGATGGCACCAATGCCACCAGTCAAGCCATACCAAAATAAAACGCACACGACGTTTCGTCCATAGCCCATTATGATGGTTTCTGCGCCGGCTTTACCGATACCTAATAGAGACAGCGTATCGGTGTCACGATTGAGGTATGGTTTTAAGAGTGTTCTGGCTCGAATTTTGTCTTGATTAGCTAATGCGTTAACAAGCTTTTTGGTCAATGTTTCGTTCTTACACCAATCGAGAGCAATTAGCAGTAAAGCCAGTTCAAATAAAGGGGCTTGCCACACTAATGGCTTCATTGCGATCAACAAAATGAGACAAGGAAGCAGCATAAGCAGCAGGGCAAGACTGCCAGAAATGATACTTTGGGAGTTGCTATGATGATTATTTACTTTCCCCATCAGTTGTTCAGCAAATTTTTGCCAAAGCGTGACCGGGTGTAAAGAATGGGGGATAGGGAGAACGAGATGAAAGAGCAGTGCTCCCCACATAACGAGGAGCACACCATCAGCATACAAAAGTTGAAAGAATTCTTTCATCTAAGAGAAGGTTTATTTAGTCAATTCCAACATGTTGAACACCATTTCTGAGGAGCTCTTTGCTGCTAATGGCAAAAACTCTTCAAAACTCATTGGTGATTCTTTGTCTGCAACATCTGAGATGGCGCGCACTACGACAAAAGGTGTGTTGAATTGGTGACAAGTTTGAGCGATGGCGGATGCTTCCATTTCTACTGCGATAGCTTTCGGGAAATGACTGCGGATAAACTCTTGGCGCTCAGAAGTACAAACGAATGCATCACCTGTACAGATAAGACCACGAACTGCATGGGTATTTTCCATTTGTGCGAGTGCGTTTTCGGCGAGTTCAACTAATTTATTATCGGCTCGGAATGCCGCAGGTTGGCCTGCCATTTGCCCCATTTCGTAGCCAAATGCAGTCACATCTGCGTCGTGATGACGAACTTCAGTTGAAATAACGACATCACCAAGATTTAGGCTGGCGTCAAAACCACCCGCTGAACCGGTGTTAATGACAACATCTGGTTGGTATTCGTCTAACAGAATGGTTGTGCCTATTGCTGCTGCGACTTTACCGATACCCGATTGAAGTAGAACCACGTCAACATCGTTGATTTGTCCAGAGAAGAATGTACAACCTGCCTTCGTTACAGTTTGGCAGTTTGTCATTGTTTCTTTTAATATGGTCACTTCCTGTTCCATCGCGCCGATGATACCAACTTTCATAATACTCTCTTATTGATAACAATTAATTTTATGAGAGTATACCACTCTGTGTTGATATAGGGGCGTTATTTGATTAACTTTGCTTCTATTAGCAAGGTTCTGAGTTGATCTGCACGTTTACGGTTCACGCCAAAGTCTGAATAACCGACACGAGATTCAGATCGGACGAGCAGGGTGTTACCTTTGATCTTTAATTCTAAATCGTCGACAAATCGCATGATTTTGGATGTACATTCAATGCGCAAGTAGTCATTTTGTTTAACAGCGGTCTTTGCTCCGGGTAGCGCTAAAGCCGCTTGCTCAATCGCATCGATAGTCGCTGAATCGCTGAGTGTATATGGTATAAGTGCAAATTTGGCTCGAGTATCTTGAGTCGAGACACAATTAGGTTTATTGCCACAAGGCATGTGAGAGCGATCGATCATTGAGGTCATTCCTTGACTGCATGCAGTTAAATTGAAAAATATAATAGGAAGGAGTGCCGTTTTTTTCATGGTTTTCTTTTTTGCTGATGGTTCCTCAGTATATACCTAAATTGTACTGAGATGATCACATGATGTTTCTGTTTTATACCCAAGCAACTTCTGTACCTTGAGATCGCTTGGGTATAAGAGGCCCGATTGAGCCCCTTTATTTAAGACAAGAGACGGCCCTAAACATCAAGGTAGTCGAGAATGCCTGCTGCGGCCTTACGTCCTTCATCGATGGCAGTTACAACAAGATCGGAGCCTCTTACCGCGTCTCCGCCAGCAAAGATTTTGGCGTTACTGGTTTGGAATTGGAATTCTTGTTTGGCAGAGGCTTTGATGCGTCCCCACGGATCCAACTCAACATCAAACGGCGCTAACCAATCCATTTTGTGTGGCTGGAAACCAAACGCCATGATGACGACGTCTGCAGGTAGAACGTGTTCGCTGCCTTCGACAGGTTCTGGACGTCGACGACCTGCGTCATCAGGTTCACCAAGTGCGGTTTTCACTACTTTGACTCCTGAGACCTTACCTGACGCATCGACTTCAATTCCTAAAGGTTGAAGATTAAACATGAACTTCACGCCTTCTTCCTTGGCGTTTTTCACCTCGCGGCGAGAACCTGGCATATTGGCTTCATCACGACGGTAAGCACATACCACGTTTGACGCGCCTTGGCGGATAGAGGTACGAACACAGTCCATTGCGGTATCACCACCACCAAGTACGACGACGCGTTGTTTTGCCATGTCGATAAAAGGTTTGTCGTGCTCCAAGCCCATGACCTTGTAAGTATTCGAAATCAAGAAGGGTAAAGCATCGTAAACGCCCGGCGCACCCTCACTTTCTAATCCTGCACGCATGTATTTGTAAGTACCTACACCTAAAAAGACGGCATCGTACTCATCGAGCAGTTCTTGCATTTGAACATCTTTGCCCACCTCGACATTCATACAAAACTCGACGCCCATTTCGGTGAAGATACGACGGCGATTTTCCATCACGCCTTTTTCAAGCTTGAATGAAGGAATACCGAAGGTCAGGAGCCCACCTATCTCAGGGTAGCGGTCAAACACCACGGGTTTTACTCCGTTACGAACTAAGATATCGGCGGCAGCTAAACCTGCTGGACCTGCACCAATGATGGCGACTTTTTTATCAGTCCATTCGACCTTAGACATGTCTGGCTTCCAACCCATCTCAAAGGCTTTGTCGGTAATGTATTTCTCAACGTTACCTATGGTGACCGCGCCAAAGTCATCATTGAGAGTACAAGAACCTTCACACAAGCGATCTTGTGGGCATACTCGGCCACAAACTTCAGGCAAGCTGTTGGTTTGATGTGAGAGTTCGACGGCTTCTAGAATGCGCCCCTCATTAGCCAGTTTTAGCCACTGAGGGATGTAGTTGTGGACCGGACACTTCCATTCACAATATGGGTTACCGCAATCTAAGCAACGATCCGCTTGAGCTGTCGCTTGCTGCTTGGTAAACGGTTCATAAATTTCAACGAACTCGATCTTACGAACTTTGAGGGGCTTTTTCGCAGGATCTACGCGCTTAACATCGATAAATTGATAAACGTTCTGGCTCATGATTCAAATATCCTCCATGATTACTGGGCTTGAACGCGCAGTTCTGCGGCACTGCGACTCTGGTGACCAAGCAGTGTACGCAAGTCTGCCGCTTGTGGTTTGACCAAATAGAACTTTGGAATCCATTCATCAAAGTTCGCCAAGATATCTTCTGCGTGACTCGATCCGGTTTCTTCAAGATGTTCGGCAATCAGGCCACGTAAGTGCTCCTGATGGATGTAGAGATCTGACAGAGAAATCGCTTCAACCGATTCGTTGTTCACGCGACCTTGGAAGTCTTGATTCTCATCTAATACGTAAGCAAAACCGCCGGTCATGCCTGCGCCGAAGTTCACGCCGGTCGCGCCTAGTATGGCAACAATGCCACCTGTCATGTACTCACAAGCGTTATCGCCAGCACCTTCAATAACGGCAATCGTACCTGAATTGCGCACGCCAAAGCGTTCACCGGCTTTACCTGCCGCAAACAGCTTACCGCCGGTCGCGCCGTACAGACAAGTGTTACCAATGATAGTCGCATCATTACACTTAAATGCAGTGCCTAGATGGGGTTTGATTACCACCTTACCGCCAGCCATGCCTTTGCCTACATAGTCGTTTGCATCGCCAGTGAGGTAAAGCTCAACGCCACCTGCGTTCCAAACGCCAAATGACTGACCAGCAGTGCCATCTAAGTATAATTTGATGGGGGTTGCCGCCATGCCTTGGTTACCGTAGCGCTGAGCTATTTCACCTGATAATCGAGCACCAACAGAACGGTCGGTATTGATCACGTTGTAGAAGAAGCTAGTAGATTGTCGTTTTTCAACCGCTTGCTGCGCGTCTTCAATGATCTTGTTGTTTAGCTCTGCTTTATCAAATGGTGTATTTGGTTGTGTCCAGTAAAGAGGGTGTCCTTCTGGAGAGATGGGTGTCTCCAGGATATTCGATAAATCGAGCTTGGTTTGTTTTGCTGTCAGACCTTCAACGCTTTCCAACAGATCTGTACGTCCAATCAAGTCAGTCAGTTTTTCAACGCCAAGTTCAGCAAGCAATCCGCGTACTTCGTCTGCCAGTCCGATGAAGTAGTTCATCACCATTTCTGGTAAACCTTTGAAGTACTCATTACGTAATGTCTCGTCTTGAGTTGCAACGCCAGTCGCACAGTTGTTGAGGTGACAAATACGTAGGAACTTACAACCCATTGCCACCATTGGTGCAGTACCAAAACCGAAGCTTTCCGCACCGAGAATCGCCGCTTTCACCACATCTAGACCGGTTTTTAGACCACCATCTACTTGCAAGCGGATCTTATGACGAAGACCGTTGGCAACCAGTGCTTGTTGTGTTTCTGCCAGTCCTAACTCCCAAGGGCTACCTGCGTATTTCACAGAAGTTAATGGGCTTGCTGCGGTACCGCCGTCGTAACCAGAGATGGTAATGAGGTCTGCGTAAGCTTTAGCGACACCTGTTGCGATAGTACCGACACCGGGTTCAGAGACTAACTTTACGGAAATCAGTGCGTTTGGATTGACTTGTTTTAGGTCGAAGATCAGCTGGGCTAAGTCTTCAATAGAATATATATCGTGATGTGGAGGAGGGGAGATCAGAGTTACCCCCTGTACCGAATAACGCAGTTTTGCGATTTCTGCGGTGACTTTGTGTCCCGGTAACTGACCACCTTCGCCCGGCTTTGCACCCTGTGCCACCTTGATCTGCAGTACGTCTGCATTGGTGAGGTAGTGAGGCGTAACACCAAATCGCCCGGAAGCAATCTGCTTGATACGCGAGTTACGCTCTGTACCGAAGCGACGTGGATCTTCACCGCCTTCACCTGAGTTAGAGTAACCACCAAGGCGGTTCATAGCTGTTGCTAAAGCTTCATGTGCTTCTGGGCTAAGTGCACCAATTGACATGGCCGCCGAGTCAAAGCGTTTGAACAGTTCTGTGCTTGGCTCGATTTGCTCAAGTGGTAGCGGTGAGTCTGATTTTTTCAGTGACATTAAGTCGCGCAGCATCGCAACTGGGCGTTGGTTGACTTGTGAAGAAAAGCGTTGATAATCGCTGATATCACCCGTTTTTACGGCACTTTGTAGTTTACTAACGACATCTGGGTTATAGGCATGATACTCACCTCCATGAACATATTTCAATAAACCACCATGCTCGATGGCCTTACGTTTTGCCCAAGCTTTGCGAGAAAGGTTGTACAAGTCTTGTTGAAAGTCATCGAAGTTCGCGCCTTCAATACGAGTTGTTACGCCTTTAAAACACAGATTTACGACTTCTGTACTTAAACCAACGGCTTCAAACAGTTGTGAGCAACGGTAAGAGGCGATGGTAGAAATCCCCATTTTTGACATGATCTTATACAGACCTTTGTTGATGCCGTATTGGTAGTTTTGCATCACATCGCGATAGTCTTTTTCTAGCGCTTTATCATCAATCAGCTTTCCTAGCGCTTCATAAGCTAGGTATGGGTAAACTGCAGTGGCGCCAAAGCCAAGCAAAACAGCAAATTGGTGTGGGTCACGTGCAGTTGCGGTCTCAACAACAATGTTGGCATCACAACGTAAGTTCGCATCGATCAAGCGAGTTTGAACCGCACCGACTGCCATTGCTGCAGGAATTGGCAGTTTGTCTTTGACTAAAGCGCGATCTGAAAGCACAACCAGAACCGTGCCTTCACGTACGACCTGTTCTGCTTGCTCACACAGATCATCAATGGCTTGTTTGAGATCTTTCTGTTGTGGATCGTAGTTGATGTCGAGAATGGTATTACGGTAGTGATCGTCACCAAGATCAAGCAATTGCTGCATGTCTGAGTAAAGTAGTACTGGTGAATCGAAGGTCACTCGATAGGCGTGACCATCGGTTTCACAGAAGACGTTCATCTCCTGGCCAATACTGGTCGCCAGTGACATTACGTGTTTTTCACGCAATGGATCGATTGGCGGGTTGGTTACCTGAGCGAACTTCTGGCGGAAGTAGTCAGTTACCAAGCGCTCTTTCGACGAGAGAACTGCCATTGGGGTGTCATCACCCATAGAGCCGACCGCTTCTTGACCCATATCACCGAGGACACGCAGTACTTGATCGACTTCTTCGTTACTCATGGCAAATTGCTTTTGGTAAGTCTTAAGCAAGTCTTCATCAAAGCTGCGTTCGCCAACTTGATCTTCAGGTAGCTGAGCAAAAGGTGTGAGCTTACGAACGTTGTTTTCCATCCATTCTCGGTAAGGGTGACGAGATTTGAGATCAGTATCGATCTCACTAGACTGCCAAAGTTTGCCTTTGCGAGTATCGATAACCAATAACTCTCCAGGAGCAACACGTCCCTTTTCTGCGACTTCATCAGGAGCGTATTCCCAAATGCCAACTTCAGAAGCTAATGTGATTAACTTATCTTTTGTGATCACATAGCGTGCAGGGCGAAGGCCATTGCGGTCGAGGTTACAGGCAGCGTAGCGGCCATCGGACAGTACGATACCTGCAGGGCCATCCCATGGTTCCATGTGTTTGGAGTTGAAGTCGTAAAACGCGCGCAGATCCGGGTCCATATCTGGGTGGTTTTGCCATGCTGGTGGCACTAGCATACGCATGGCGCGGAAGATATCCATGCCGCCTGCTAAAAAGAGGTCCAGCATATTATCTAGGCTTGAGGAATCTGAACCTGTTTCATTCACAAATGGCGCCGCAGTTTGGAGGTCAGGCAGCAGTGGCGATGAGAATTTGTAAGCGCGTGCTCGTGCCCATTGGCGGTTGCCTTCAATGGTGTTTATTTCACCATTATGAGCGAGGTAGCGAAATGGCTGAGCCAGAGGCCAACGCGGCTGGGTATTGGTTGAAAATCGCTGGTGGAACAAGCAGATAGCGGATTCCATGCGTAAATCCGCCAGATCAAGATAAAAGCGCGGTAAGTCTGCAGGCATGCACAGGCCCTTGTACACTAGAACTTGTGTCGACAAGCTACAGATGTAGAAGTCCGGGTCTTCAGTGATTTGTTTTTCGATGCGACGGCGTGCAATGTAGAGACGACGTTCAATATCACGCTCACGCCAACCTGCTGGCGCAGAGATAAAGACTTGCTGGATATTTGGTAGTGAATCGACAGCGATTGGGCCGAGCACCTCCGAGTTAGTCGGAACCTCACGCCAACCAGCCACAGTTAAGGTCTCTTGGGCAAGTTCCTTGTTGACGATGTCTTTGGCAAGTTGAGCTTTGAGCGGGTCTTGGCTAAAGAAGATCATTCCGATAGCAAACTGCTTGCCAAGTTTGAAACCATTTTCTTCCGCGATCAAACGTAAATAAGAATCGGGTTTTTGAAGCAGCAAGCCGCAGCCGTCGCCAGTTTTTCCATCTGCGGCAATCCCGCCGCGGTGAGTCATGCGGTCGAGAGCATAAATGGCAGTTCGAACCAGTTTGTGACTTTGCTGCCCTTCCATATGTGCGATTAAGCCGAATCCACAATTGTCTTTTTCAAGACTTGGATCATAAAGAGCCATAGCAATTCTCCTTTTGCTTATCTGTCATCCTGGCAGATACATCAACAAGACATCCGTTGATGATTTTGATTGAGTATGGGTAATTGATGGTTATTCAGGATTTGAGACTATTTATTTTTTGATAGATGTCATTTTTGTGCTCAATAGTCAAACAAGCTATAGCTTGGAAGAAAAAAGGTCAAGTAAATAGTGATTAATAATGCGAATGTTAGTTTTGTGAATTATTCATCTACATTGGGCTTTCAGTTGCACTTTGTCGTGCTATTTCTTCCATAGCGGAGTGAAGAAAGAGAGTAGAAAAAAGAGAGGAAAGAGAGTAGAAAAGAGGTAAAGAAAAACACTTGTTAGCCAATGAGTGGTCTATTTGTAGAGGTGGCGTTTGCCTGATTTGGGGGTTGCAATAATTTCCGTAAAGTCTATTGAGCTATGAGGTGTTTGTTAGCTTTAGTCTAAAAAAGACCAGCGTATAGTTAAGGAGCTCAGTCGGTTGGAAATAGGTATACTGATATCATTTAGCTACAGAAGGCTGGTCAAAAGGCCTTGGAAGGAAATCTTGCCTCAGGTCGTTTCCCTGAGGCATATAAGGGTAAAGCGTTATGTTAGGCAGATAGCATTAAGGAGTCTGCTTTTGCTTCTAGATTGGTGTTACCCATGAGGTAATCATCGATAGCACGGGCACATTCGCGACCTTCGTTGATACAACGAACCACCAAAGATTGGCCTGTTCGCATATCACCAGCTGCAAATATGCCTTCTTGGTTAGTCGCAAATCCTTGAGTGGCTACGTTACCGCGCTCGTCTAAAGCGATATCCAGTTGAGCAAGCACGCCTGTTGGCTCTGGATGTAGGAAGCCCATCGCTAGGAATGCCATATCACATGGAATCACACGCTCGCTGCCTTCTACTTCTTTGAAGCTTGGACGCTCGCCAGGTTTCGCATCTTGCCAAACGATATCAGCCAGACGAAGTCCTGTAACTTCACCTTTGTCATTACCAATGAATTCTTTGGTCAGGATGTTCCAGTGACGATCAACGCCTTCTTCGTGAGACGTCGATGTACGTAGGATCATTGGGTACTGTGGCCATGGCATATTTGCAGGGCGTTTCTCTGGTGGGATCGGCATGATTTCAACCTGAGTGATACTTGCTGCACCATGACGATTAGAAGTACCTACACAGTCAGAACCCGTATCACCGCCACCGATAACGACCACATGTTTACCTTTCGCATGGATCTCTTCTGTTTTGAGATCCATGTTGTTGGCGCGACGGTTGTTTTGTCCTAAGAACTCCATCGCAAAATGAACGCCTTTTAGCTCGCGGCCTGGAACTGGTAAGTTACGTGGAACTGTTGATCCGCCAGTCAATAACACCACATCAAACTCTTGACGCAGTTGCTGAGCATTTACGTCAACACCAATATGTTGGTTTACTTTAAATTCGATGCCTGCTTCTGCCATTAAGTTGATCTTACGATCAATGACGTCCATGCCCAATTTGAAGTCTGGGATACCAAAACGTAGCAGACCGCCTACTTTCTCGTCTCGCTCGAATACCGTCACAGTATGCCCAGCGCTGTTGAGCTGTTCAGCGGCTGCGAGGCCAGCAGGGCCTGAACCGATGATCGCGACGGTTTTACCACTGCGAGAACGCGGTGTTTTGGGTTTGGCGTATCCTTCACGATACGCGGTTTCTACGATGGTTTTCTCGATATTACAGATGGTGATTGGGTCTTGGTTAATGCCAAGTACACAAGCACTTTCACATGGAGCAGGACAGACACGACCAGTAAACTCTGGGAAATTATTGGTTGAACTTAGAATGTTCCATGCTTCTTCCCAGCTATCACGATAAACCGCATCATTAAATTCTGGGATGATATTACCGATAGGGCAGCCGTTATGACAAAACGGCACACCACAGTCCATACAACGAGAAGCCTGTGTATTGATTTTGTCACCAAACTCTTCGTTGAGAACAAACTCTTTATTGTTCTTGATACGCACTGCCGGGTCGATCTTCTGTGGCAGTTCACGTCCATGCTCTAAAAATCCAGTAGGCTTACCCATTATACGGCCTCCGCTTGAGTTTCGTTTCCTTGAGACTGCGCTTCAGTTTTACGTTTTTGAAGGACGGCTTTGTAATCACGTGGCATAACCTTAACCAAGGTGGCCAAGCTGGCTTCAAAGTTGTCTAGGAAAGACTGAGCGACTTCACTTCCTGTGAATTGAACATGCTTAGTGAGCATGTCGAGTAATAGATCTCGGTCTTCTTGCTCGATGGGGTCGAGGTCTACCAGCTCTGGGTTCAGTTTTGACTCAAAGTCACCGGATTTATCCCATACGTAAGCCACGCCGCCACTCATACCTGCAGCAAAGTTACGACCTGTTGAACCAAGGATGACGGCTGCACCGCCAGTCATGTATTCACAACCGTGGTCACCGACGCCTTCTACTACGACTGTCGCACCTGAGTTGCGAACACAAAAACGCTCACCAGCCATACCGCGAATGAAAGACTCACCCGAAGTTGCACCGTAGAAACACACGTTACCCACCACTATGTTGTCTTCGGCGACAATGCTTGATTTCGCGTCTGGGTAAAGCACTAACGTACCGCCAGATAAGCCTTTACCCCAGTAGTCGTTCGCATCACCTTCCACTTCGAACTTCACGCCCTTAGCTAGGAAAGCACCGAATGACTGACCTGCAGAACCTTTGAACTTGACGTTCATTGGTTGAGGTAGACCGGCATCTTTGTACACTTTGGAGATTTCGTTCGACAACATGGTACCTGCAGAGCGGTCCGTGTTGACGATAGGGAACTCGGCATTCACCGCTTCGCCTTTCTCGAGTGCAGGAATCGCTGCTTGAATCAGCTTACGGTCTAGTACTTCTTCTAGGTTGTGGTTCTGCTGAGCTTGGTTGAATACACCATCCGCTTCGCGGGGTTGCTCAACATGGAGAACAGGAGACAGATCAAGATTCTTGTATTTCCAGTGAGAAACGTCTTGGCGCACCTTCAGCTTCTGACCTTGACCGACCATCTCATCGATAGTGCGGAAGCCAAGTTCAGCCATGATTTCACGCAGACCTTGTGCCATGTATTGGAAGAAGGTTACGACGTCTTCTACACGACCATCAAAGCGCTCGCGCAGCGTCTTGTTTTGAGTCGCGATACCAACAGGACAGGTGTTCTTATGACACTTACGCATCATGATACAACCTTCAACCACCAATGCTGCGGTTGCTACGCCCCATTCTTCAGCACCGAGTAGTGTTGCTACTGCAAGGTCACGAGGTGTCTTCATCTGGCCATCCGCTTGAACCACGATACGGTTACGCAGACCGTTCTTCAGTAGCGTTTGGTGCGTTTCGGCCAAACCTAGCTCCCAAGGAAGACCAGTATGACGGATTGAAGACATGGGTGATGCACCTGTACCGCCGTCGAAACCTGCGATAAGTACAACGTCCGCTTTCGCTTTCGCTACACCAGAAGCGATCGTACCTACGCCAGCTTCCGATACCAGCTTCACGTTGACACGACCTGCACGATTCGCATTTTTCAAGTCGTAGATCAGCTGAGCTAAATCTTCGATTGAGTAGATATCGTGGTGTGGTGGTGGTGAGATAAGACCGACGCCCGGAGTTGAGTGACGTGTTGCACCGATCCATTCATCTACTTTATCGCCTGGTAGCTGACCACCTTCACCTGGCTTAGCACCTTGAGCCATCTTGATTTGCAGCTCTTCAGCGTTAGTTAGGTAGTAAGAGGTGACGCCGAAACGACCAGAAGCCACCTGCTTGATCGCAGAGCGTTCCCAATCGCCGTTGTCTTTGCGCTCGAAACGCATTGGGTCTTCACCACCTTCGCCAGAGTTCGATTTCGCGCCAAGGCGGTTCATCGCAACAGCAAGTGTGGAGTGTGCTTCGTAAGAAATAGAACCGAATGACATTGCACCGGTCGCGAAGCGTTTCACGATGCTTTCAATTGGCTCGATTTCGTCGATAGAGATAGAACCTGCTGGGTTCTTAATGAATTCTAGCTGGCTACGCAGGGTTACTGCATTGTCGCCTTGTTTATCGACAGCAGTTGCGTACTGCTTGAACTGATCGTAGTTCTTGTTGCGCGTAGACTCTTGTAGTAGAGAAATGGTTTCTGGGTTGAATAGGTGCTTCTCACCACGCTGTTTCCACTGGTAAACACCACCAACATCCAGCATTTGAATTGGAATTTCGCGTTGTGGGTAACCGATGCGATGACGGATAAGTACCTCTTTGGCGATATCATCAAGGGTGAGACCTTGGATACGAGAAACCGTACCTGTGAAGTATTTGTCTACTACTGATTTGTGGATGCCCAAGGCTTCGAAGATTTGCGCGCCGTGGTACGACTGTAGTGTTGAGATACCCATCTTCGAGAAGATCTTCAGAAGACCGCCGTTGATCGCTTTACGGTAGTTGTTGAACAGATCGCGAGGGTTCGCTTCTGGATCCAACTTTTTCGTACGTTGAAGTTCAATGATGGTTTCAATCACTAGGTATGGGTTAACCGCATTCGCGCCGTAACCCAGTAGCGTTGCAAAGTGGTGCGTTTCACGCGCGTCACCGGTTTCAACTACGATGTCACACTTCGCACGTAGACCTTTGCGGATCAAGTGGTGGTGGACTGCGCCAACGGCCAGCATTGCAGGGATCGCCGCGTGGTTTGAGTTCACTGCACGGTCAGTGAGTAGGATGATTGAGTAACCATCGATAACTGCGTCTTCTGCGTATTGGCAGATACGTTTTAGTGCACGTTCAAGCTTGCCTTTATCTTCATTGGCTTGGAATACGATATCCAGCGTCTTCGCTTGTAGGTGCTCGTTATCGATCGCACGCAGCTTTTCAAGCTCAGAGTTCGCTAGAACAGGTGATTCCAATTCGACTTTCTGACAGTGAAGTGGTGTTTCAGTCAGAAGGTTTTGGTCTTTACCCAAGTAAGTGTTCAGCGACATAACCATACGCTCACGGATCGGGTCGATCGGTGGGTTAGTTACCTGTGCAAACAGCTGCTTGAAGTAGTTTGAAAGATGCTGAGACTGATGAGATAGAACCGCAAGAGGCCAGTCTGCACCCATGGCGGATAATGGCTCTTTCGCATCATTCGCCATTGGAACGATGATTTCGTTCACTTCTTCAGTGCTCACACCGAAAGCTTGTTGACGGTGCAGCAAACGTTCAGGAGAAGGTTGGCTGAACTGGTTGCTCGCATCTGGCAGCTTCTTCAAGCTCAGTAGGTTTTCTTCTACCCAATTCTCGTAAGGCTGCGCTGTTGCGATGGTGTCTTTCACTTCTTCATCAGAGATGATGCGACCTTGTTCTAGGTCTGCAACGAAGATACGACCTGGTTGTAGACGGCCACGGAACTCAACGTTCTCTGGCTCAATATCCACAACACCAGATTCAGATGCCATCACCAGGAAGTTGTCTTTGGTCACTGTGTAGCGAGAAGGGCGCAAACCGTTACGGTCGAGTGTCGCACCAACTTGAACACCATCAGTAAAACATACTGAAGCAGGGCCATCCCATGGTTCCATGATGTTCGCGTGGTATTGATAGAATGCGCGACGCTTAGGATCCATGTTTTTATTTTCTTGCCATGCTTCCGGAATCATCATCATCAATGCGTGTGGTAGGCTACGACCAGAAAGAACGAGGAGCTCAAGTGCCATATCGAAGTTAGATGAATCAGAGCTGCCTTCCTGACAGATTGGAAGCAGCATGTCGATTTCAGCCTGAGTAAACAGGTCTGATTCTAAGATAGCTTCACGGGCCTTCATCCAGTTCAAGTTACCGCGAACGGTATTGATTTCACCGTTGTGGGCAATGTAACGGAAAGGCTGTGCAAGACGCCATTTCGGGAAGGTATTGGTAGAGAAGCGAGAATGTACCAGTGCCAGTGCAGTCACCATGGTCGGGTTTTGCAGATCAAGGAAGTACTGAGGTACTTGCTCGGTCGTCAACTGACCTTTATACACTAATGTCTTATAAGACATGGAGTTAATGTAGAAGTCGTCACCAATGTTCGAAACACTTTCTAGGCAGACTCGTACTGTGTAGTTACGAAGTACGTACAGTTTTCGTTCTAGCTCTTCAGGCGTAATACCAGGCCCACCAGAGATAAACACATGCTCAAATTGAGGCTCCGTGCTCAGTGGATCTGCACCGATCATTGAGTTATCGGTTGGTAGAATGCGGTAGCCGATAACTTCAAGGTCTAGACGTTGTGCGTTACGTTCTAGAATGTCACGGCATTGCTCGCGTTTGTATTCGTCTTTCGGGAAAAGAACGACGCCTACACCATATTTTTCAAACGAAGGCAGCTTAATGCCTAACTTAACCGCTTCTTCTAATAGGAATTCATGAGGTTTTTGTAGCAAGATACCCGCACCATCACCGCTGCATGGGTCACAACCTTGACCACCACGGTGTTCCATGCGAGCCAGCATATCTAATGCTTGCGTCACCACGTCATGAGATTTACGGTTTTTGAGGTGAGCAACAAAACCGATACCACAAGCGTCATGCTCCAATTCAGGAGTATAGAGCCCGTGTGAACTTTGCTCTCTATCGACCATAGATACATCCTTCCAGTTGATGTTGACGCACAACCCGCCAAACCAAGATGAATCCATCATGACTGGTAATGGGGCTGCGTCTTGTCCTTATGTGCATTACTCGCCACTGGCTGAGGTAGCCAGTTTTGATTCCTTTCCGTCTCTCACTGAAAAATATTGCGAGAAAAACATTCCTTGGTGTTATCGCTTTCTTTTTTATCACTTAGTAGTGGTTTATCTTGGTAGGCTTGGGATAACACAGGTTATAACCACTGTAGACAGTGTAATAAAAGTTACAAAAACAGCGGTTTGTGTAACTATCCTACAATCTAGAGTGCGGTTTATGCAATCAAAAGTCGCTTTATTTGATGAATTTATTTTGTCTAAATATGCACGATTAGATTAACAAGTACGCAACATTACGATATTTGGTTCGTTTATTATGCGGTTTTATTGATTTAAAATCATTCTTGGTTGGTTTTTATTGATTAAAATAATGATTTTTACTCAGTATTTTTTGTAATTTAATTACATTTTTGGCGTTGTGCTTTGAGCGTGTAGCTAAAACGTTGCATGTTAATTAAGACGTGCTTGACCATGCCTCCACTGAGCTGCTGAGAGAACTGACTTATCGATGGGTTGAAATAAGGTTAAATCGTGCAACTACACCAATTAGTGAACACAATAGGACAAGATCTTCAACGTCGTTATGGTGAAAAAGTCCATAAGCTGACTTTACATGGCGGGTTTAGTTGCCCCAATCGTGATGGCACGATTGGACGAGGTGGATGCACCTTTTGCAATGTTGCTTCCTTTGCCAATGAAAGTGAACGTAATAAAAGTATTCATGAACAATTGCAAGATCGCGCCGCAGAGATTCAGCGAGCAAAGAAATATTTGGCTTATTTTCAAGCCTACACAAGCACCTATGCCGAAGTGCAAGTACTTAAAGCGATGTATGAAGAAGCATTAAAAGCGGCGGATATTGTTGGCCTTTGTGTGGGGACTCGTCCCGATTGCGTGCCTGATGCCGTTTTGGAATTACTCTCTGGCTATGTGAATCAAGGCTACGAAATTTGGTTGGAACTGGGGTTGCAAACTGCAAATGATAGAACTCTCAAGCGTATCAATCGGGGTCATGATTTTGCATGCTATGCCGAGATTACCAAACGCGCTCGAGATTTAGGTATTAAAGTGTGCACTCACTTGATCGTTGGTTTACCGAAAGAAACTCGTGATGATAACTTTGAAACGCTGTGTAAAGTGCTCGAAGTCGGTACTGACGGCATCAAGCTTCACGGTCTACACATTGTTGAAGGCAGTACCATGGCAAAAGCTTGGCGTGCTGAAAAGTTAGAAGCTCCTGAACTTGAAGAGTATGTTGCGATCGCCAGTGAAATGATCCGCATGACTCCAAAAGAGGTGATTTACCATCGTGTTTCTTCTGCGGCGCGTCGTCCAACCTTGCTATCACCACTGTGGTGTGAGAACCGCTGGCTCGCGATGACCGAAATTAGTCATGCATTGGAGCGAGATGGAGGGCAGGGATCTTTAACCGATCAACCTTTTGGATATATCTAAGTCAAGGCAATGTGCCATAGCGATTGGAACCACGGCCGTTGGTGAAATAGAGTTTGGCATAGGGTGAGAGAGAAACGTTTGCGATTTATTCATAATCCTTTGTGACGTTCAACTCTAAGTTGAGGGTGAGGAGTTTCAACCGACTCATCAAACACGTTAAACTGCACTCTACCCTGAGTGATCTGTTTTGCTTGTTCTATGGAGTTTTAAATGAAGCCGATTAAAAACCTTGCGCAGTACTATGTCGATCTTTTAGTGAAGCTAGGTATTGTTCGTTTCTCCATTTTGCTGGCTTTGGCGCTAGTCGCACTGGCGGTTGTCGTGCAAGTGGGGATTACGTTGGCATTGAATGGTATTGTCAATGATACCGATATCGTTCGTTCTGTTTTTTTTGGGTTATTAATCACTCCTTGGGCGGTGTATTTTTTGTCTGTGGTGGTTGATCAATTAGAGGAATCACGGCAACGGCTGACAAAGTTGGTCTCCAAACTCAAAGATATGCGCTCTCGTGATCATGAATTGAATATCCAACTGCAGCACAATATTGAAAAGCTCAACCAAGAGATTGAAGAGCGCATAAAAGCAGAGGAAGGGCGCGAAGAAGCGATGCAAGACTTAGAAAATGAAGTCTACCAGCGTGAGCGCACCCAATTAGAGTTGGCTGAACGAACTGCCTTATTACGATCTTTTATCGATGCATCTCCTGATCTGATTTATTACCGGAATGCGCAAGGAGTCTTCTCTGGATGTAACCGAGCAATGGAAGAATTAACCGGCAAAAAGGAGAGTCAATTAGTCGGCTTGAGTCCATGGGATGTTTACAGTAAGGAGATTGCGGAGCCGATCGTCAACACCGACCAGAAAGTCTTTGTTGATAATCAAGCCATCACCTATGAGCAGTGGTTAGAATACCCGGATGGGCGTAAGCACTATTTTGAATTGCGTAAAGTCCCATTCTATAGCAAAGATGGCCGCCACCTCGGCTTGGTTGGATTTGGTCGTGATATCACTGAGCGTAAACGACATGAAGAGTCATTGGAAAAAGCCAGCCGCGATAAAACAACCTTTATTTCAACCATCAGTCATGAACTCCGAACACCACTTAATGGCATCGTTGGCTTGAGTCGTATGTTACTTGATAGCTCGTTGACGCCAGAACAACGTAAATACATGCAAACCATCAATGTGAGTGCTATCACTTTAGGCCATATCTTTAACGACATTATTGATATGGATAAATTCGATCGACGTAAACTTGAATTGCTACCAGCTCCTTTGAACTTTGAAGACTTTGTTGCAGAAATAGAGAGCATCTCGGCATTAATGGCGGAACAAAAGGGGCTTCGGTTCGATTTAGAACGGTTAAGTGATCTTCCTCAAGCCATTGAAGTTGATGCAACCCGCCTGCGTCAGGTGATTTGGAACCTAACTAGCAATGCGATGAAATTCACCAAAGAAGGCGGGGTAGTGATGACCGTCAGTGCTGATGTTGAGCAGGGTGATGAAAACCAAGCTTTTGCTAATATCGTTATTGAAATTGAAGACACAGGGATCGGTATTCCTGAAAGCGAAATAGATAAAATATTTGCGATGTATTACCAAGTTAAATCAGGTAAAGATAATCTTCACGCTGTTGGTACGGGTATTGGCCTAGCAGTGTCCAAGCAATTAATCAATATGATGGATGGTGACATCACTGTAAGCAGTGAAGAAGGCTTTGGCAGTACCTTTACTGTTTCTCTACGAGTTCCTATTATCCATGTGGTTGAGCAAAGCAATGAGGTTAAGCAGCAATCCATCCATTTAAATATTTTTATGGTTGAAGATATTGAATTGAATGTAACCGTTGCTAAGTCACTATTAGAAAGCCTAGGTCATTCCGTTACGGTTGCAATGACTGGTGAAGAAGCATTAACCAGCTTTGTGCCTGAGCAATATGATCTCGTATTATTGGATATTCAGTTACCTGATATGACAGGCTTTGACGTCGCAAGACAATATCGGGAGCGCTATGATTGCTTGCCTCCTTTGGTTGCGTTGACTGCGAATGTAATAAGAGATCGTCAGGAGTATTTTGTTAACGGAATGGATGATGTATTGAGTAAACCATTAGCTGTTCAAGCGATACAAGCGATGATCAATAAGTATTTTGTAGAAGTAAATACGCACGAAACTTTTAATGAATGTAACAGAAAACAACCTTGTCAAGATGATATTCCTTCTCCTCAGCTGATTGGAACTCATTTGCTCGATCTTGAAATGTTAGAGTCTTATATTGAGATAGTTGGTGTTACTCCTGTCTTTGCAAACATTAAAATGTTTGAAGATATGATGCCGGATTATTTGGCAGTTTTAGACTCAAATATGGTTGCTAAAGATCAGCAGGGTATTGCATCTGAAGCTCATAAGATTAAAGGTGCTGCAGGTTCAATTGGTTTAAAGCATATTCAAAATATTGCGCAATGTGCCCAATCTCCAGAGATGCCAGCTTGGTGGGAAAATATTTCTGATTGGGTAGAAGAAATCAAAAACGAGTATCAAAATGATATTCAAGTGCTAAAAGCTTGGCTTAAGCAAAAGGCATCAATAGAAAGATGCAATTAACTATTTTGTTTTTAAAAGTATTTTTAATCTTACTTTTGACGGGATGCCATTTTTCTCCAGCTTTGAATTGGCATCAGGGCAATCAAATCACGCTTAATAAAACACGCATCGAACTAGACAGTCATTTATGGGTAAATCTTGTACCTATTATGGAGAAGCAGAAAAATAACTATCTCTACGGTTCTCTCTATTTTAGTGCAGATAAACCTTTGCCTGCAGATGTCATGGTCGAGGCAGTGATCATTAAGCAAGGTCGTGAAGAATGGAAAATACAACAAGATACAATTGAACTCAGAATTCATGATCAACATTACTGGGAAGTTGTTTTTGCCCAAAAAGTTGATGCCGACATGAATAGGCGATTTGAAGTGGCTTTACTACTACAAAAATTAGGTAAGACAGCTTGGTTAGTAGAGAGAGGCGTCAAAGTAGAGAAGGTATATTATTGATAACACTAACGTTATTCCAGCTTTTATCCGCTGAAAACTTCTATTTCTTCAAAGTTTCTCTTTGCTCAAAGTCCTTTGCTGTTAATAGTTACGATGAGGCTCGAAGCATTTATCAGTAACCATTCTAGTTTGTCTTAAGCGAGTGATGACCTGTAGTCACATTTTGAAGTAAAGGCTTGCGTTAAGTGCAAGCCTTGTCATCACGCTTCGAGAAAGTTAACTAAAGCCGGATTACTCTTCCAATTCACCACAGAAGCGATAGCCCTCTCCGTGGATCGTTGCGATGATTTCTGGAGTACCTGAGACTGATTCAAAGTGTTTACGAATACGGCGAATCGTAACATCAACAGTACGATCATGTGGCTTAAGTTCACGCCCTGTCATTTTTTTCAGTAGATCAGCACGTGTTTGTATCTTTCCTGGGTTTTCGCAGAAATGTAGCAGAGCACGGAACTCAGAGCGCGGTAACTTGTAGCTATCACCTGTTGGGTTGATAAGAGAGCGGCTGTTGATGTCGAGAACCCAACCATTGAATTCATATTTTTCTACCAAGCGCTTTTCTTCCTGAACAGGGTGACTATTCATAGAACGGCTAAGTAAATTACGAGCACGAATGGTTAATTCACGAGGATTGAAAGGTTTGGTAATGTAATCATCCGCGCCGATTTCAAGACCTAAAATTTTATCAACTTCATTGTCGCGGCCCGTTAGGAACATCAAAGCGATGTTCGCTTGCTCACGAAGCTCACGTGCTAGAAGAAGGCCATTCTTACCAGGGAGATTGATGTCCATAATAACCAAGTTAATTGAATTTTCAGACAATACTTGGTGCATCTCTTCACCGTCGCTGGCTTCAAAAACAGCGTATCCCTCTGCTTCAAAAATACTCTTAAGAGTGTTACGAGTTACTTGCTCATCTTCTACGATAAGAATCTGCGGGGTTTGCATTGGCGGTACCTAAATTTGTGACAACATTATGCTAAGAGAGTAAATTCTAGGCAAAAATATAGCATATGGGGGACAAGTTTTTGATAATAATTACTCGTTTTCAAAAATGTTACCCAGCTATCCGCCCTCCATGGAGTTTTGCCAACTTACCAGAATCCACTGGTAGGTCTATTCTTTAAGAGTGCTTCTGATATTTCTCGCCTTATAAGGCAACAGATGTACAACCCTAAAATATGAGGTTGATTTTATATTGTTAACAGCATGCTAACAATGGTCAAATGTTAATTTTATGCAGTTTATTGATTTACATCAATTGAGAAAATGTAACTGTCGTTAAACGTTTGAGAGCAGGGATGGCGAAAAGTAAATGGTTTCAACTTAGCTTTATTGTGTTGCTATGCCAGAATCATTAAAAGCTGCTTAGTTTTAGAGTCCTGCTATTTTATGTGTATTGAGTCCAATCAGAGAAACGGACTTAGTACTTGAGTAAAACTTTCAAGGAGGGAGTATGAAAGACATCACCCCCACTCTTTGTGATCAGTTTAAGGATAAGGTCACACTATTGGATTTACCCCTACAAAATTTTGGTCGACGTTTTGCTTTTTGGGGAGAAATTGTTACTGTCCGTTGTTATCACGATAATTCTAAAGTGAGAGAAGTTTTACAGCAAAATGGTCAAGGTAAAGTCCTCATTATTGATGGACATGGCTCTTGTCACAAAGCATTACTTGGGGATCAATTGGCGATGCTGGCTATGAATAACGGCTGGGAGGGGATCATTGTTTATGGAGCGATACGTGATGTTGCGCAGATGTCACAAATGGATATTGGAATTCAAGCCTTGGGAAGTTGCCCATTTAAAACTCAAAAACGTGGTATGGGAGAGATCAATATTAGTTTGACGATGCGCAACCAAATGGTACAGCCTAAACATTATGTTTACGCAGATTGGAATGGGGTATTAATAGCTAATCAGGCGCTAAAGGTGACACTCTAATTTTTTAAAAACGAAATCCAAGCCCGATTTCAACTCCCTGCTGCTGTTTCTGGTAATCTAACCTAGCGTGAATATCTAAATGTTCAGAAAGTCTTACTCGGCTAGTCAGCTCTGCTGCAAGGGGCCCTTCTTTGCTGGAATTTTCGATTGTGTCATTATTATTAGTTCGAAGTGAACTGTTGAGTGTAATACGCTCATTTAAATGATAACGAACGCCACTTAGCAGCCCACTTTGGTTATTGGTTGACGAATTATTGAGACGTGCTCCGATATAGAGATCGACAGAGTCGATCACTTCATAAGCGTAACCACTATCGATACTCCATACATCAAAATTATCGTTAAGCTGATTGTCTCCTGAAATAAAAAGCTTGTGTGGAGAAGCTGATGCTGACTGGGGTGATAAGGGGGGGAACACATTTGCAGTGCCAGCGAATGGAAGCATACCAAGTATTAACAAAGCCCATTTTTTCATCTTTACCGTTCCTTGGTTGACTTGGATCCTTACTGTATTTTCAGGTGACTGATTTTCATGTGGCTGGTTAAACTTATTTAGGGGTATTAAATATTAAAGCATAAAATGGCTCATTGAGTCGGTGATTATGTAAGGCAGAGGCACAGTTTTTTGTTATTCATGTCACAAATACGCCTAAGATCGTTTGGGATCCTTATATTTCCAAGAGATACCGATTCGTCGATAAACTTCAATTATTTGAGTTCATTTGGTTATAGACATTCAGAAAAGAGACATTTTTTGTTGACTCTGTGTTAGAAACTCGGTAAACGTAGACAAAACAAAGACAGAATAGTGCATAAGCAAACTCAGAAATGAACACTCATAATACCGCCCTAATGACGACCACCATTATTACCGACACAACCGATGTTGGGGCAGGCTGCTGAGCGAAAGAAATTCACAAAAAAGGCCTGTATCCCACAAGATACAGGCCTTTTTTTATGCTTTTTAGAATATAAAATTCAACAAATTTAAGAAGATATACCGGAGGAAGGGATGCGAGTATTAAAGTTTGGCGGTTCATCATTAGCGGATGCTGATCGCTTTTTAAGAGCGGCAGATATCATTGCAAATAACGCTCAACAAGAAGAAATTGCTGTGGTTCTATCGGCACCAGGTAAAACGACCAATAAGCTTGTTGCTGTGATTGAAAGTGCACTTCGCAGTGGCGATGCAGAATTGCAGATTAAAGAGTTAGAGGCCTCGTTCAGCACATTGCTGAAAGATATTCAAAGAGTCATCCCAAATATAGACAGTTCAGCATTTGATGAGCAAGTTACCTCTTCACTGTCTCAATTACGCCAGTTTGTTCATGGCATTAACCTGCTGGGTATGTGTCCAAACAATGTTAATGCTCGAATCATTAGCAAAGGCGAGCGTATCTCTATTCAGTTGATGAAGGCGGTACTGGAAGCAAAAAATCAGCGAGCGTATCTGATCGACCCGGTAGAGTATTTGTTCGCAAAAGGCGACCATTTGGAAGCTATGGTTGATGTTGACGTGTCAACGCACAACTTCTTGCAATCGCCTCTGCCTCAAGGTCATGTCAGCATTATGCCAGGTTTTACCGCTGGAAATGAGAAAGGAGAATTGGTCACTCTAGGGCGTAATGGTTCGGATTATTCAGCAGCGGTGCTTGCCGCTTGCTTGCGTGCAGATTGTTGCGAAATTTGGACAGATGTGGATGGGGTTTATAACTGTGATCCTCGTTTAGTGGAAGATGCACGTTTACTGAAGTCTTTGAGCTATCAGGAAGCGATGGAATTGTCGTATTTTGGCGCATCAGTTTTACATCCCAAAACGATAGCACCTATCGCTCAGTTCCATATACCTTGTTTGATCAAAAACAGTTTCAACCCACAAGGCGAAGGCACGTTAATCGGCCAAGATAATGGTGGAGATAACCTTGAGATCAAAGGGATCACTACGCTTAATGATTTAACAATGGTCAACGTATCGGGCCCTGGTATGAAAGGCATGGTTGGCATGGCAAGCCGAGTTTTTGGTGCGATGTCATCTGCAGGGGTTTCCATCGTTTTGATCACTCAGTCTTCTTCAGAGTACAGCATCAGCTTCTGTATCGAAGCTCAAGACAAAATAAAGGCGCAGCAGACCCTATCTGATGCATTCGAACTTGAGCTAAAAGACGGTCTTTTAGAACCCGTTGATTTTATCGATAACGTGTCTATCGTCACCTTAGTTGGCGATGGAATGCGGACCTCTCGTGGTGTGGCTTCACGCTTTTTCTCTTCGCTTGCTGAAGTGAATGTTAACATTGTTGCTATTGCACAGGGCTCATCGGAGCGCGCTATTTCAGCCGTAATCCCTGAAGATAAAATTTCAGAAGCCATCAAGGCATGTCACGAAAATCTATTCAACTCGAAGCATTTTCTTGATGTTTTTGTTGTCGGTGTCGGTGGTGTTGGTGGTGAATTGGTCGATCAAATTGAACGTCAGCAAACCAAATTGGCAGAGAAAGGCATCGTCATTCGAGTATGTGGCTTAGCCAACAGCAAAGGTCTGCTACTGGATAGTGAAGGTTTACCATTAGAGCATTGGCGTGATCGTATGTCGGCCTCTACGGAAGAATTTAGCTTGGCTCGTTTGACTTCTTTGGTGCAACGTAACCATATTATCAACCCTGTTCTGGTCGATTGTACTTCAAGTGAAGCGATTGCAAGTCAATATGCAGACTTTCTTGCAGCAGGCTTCCATGTGGTTACTCCCAACAAAAAAGCAAATACAGCAAGCATGACTTACTATCACCAACTTCGTGATGTCGCACGTAGCTCACGCCGTAAGTTGATGTATGAAACGACTGTGGGTGCAGGTTTACCTGTTATCGAAAACCTACAAAACCTTATTTCAGCAGGAGACGAACTGGAGCGTTTTAGTGGCATTCTTTCTGGCTCTCTTTCTTATATCTTTGGTAAATTAGATGAAGGCATGAGTCTTAGTGAGGCGACAAATATTGCTAAGCAAAATGGCTTTACTGAGCCTGATCCTCGGGATGATCTTTCAGGTATGGATGTCGCACGTAAATTGCTTATCCTTGCCCGTGAATCGGGTATGTCGCTTGAACTAGAAGATGTGGTTGTTGAGGCTGCGCTACCACCAGGCTTTGATGCTTCAGGAAGTGTTGAGCAGTTCATGGCTCGTTTACCGGAAGCGGATGATTACTTTAAAGCACTCTCTACTCAAGCAGCAGAAGAGGGCAAAGTCCTGCGTTATGTCGGTGAAATCATGGATGGTAAATGTGCGGTACGTATGACTGCAGTGGATGAAAATGATCCCATGTTTAAGATAAAAGACGGTGAAAATGCCCTGGCATTCTACAGTCGTTACTACCAGCCAATTCCGTTGGTTCTTCGTGGATATGGTGCAGGTACAGAAGTAACGGCGGCTGGTGTTTTCTCTGATGTAATGCGAACTTTAGGTTGGAAACTAGGGGTATAAACGACAATGAGCGCAGGTGATATGGATGTGGTGGTTTATGCACCAGCATCAATTGGTAATGTAAGCGTTGGTTTTGATGTATTAGGAGCGGCAGTTTCTCCCATTGATGGCTCTTTATTGGGAGATAGGGTACGTGTGAAAGCAGGCAGTGAGTCTTTCCGGTTAAACACTGCAGGCAAATTTGTTGATAAGCTACCCAAGGAACCAAAAGAAAATATTGTCTATGATTGCTGGCTGGTGTTTGCACGTGAGCTGAAAAAAAAGGGTGTGGAACTCAAGCCGCTAGAAATGACACTAGAAAAAAACATGCCGATTGGTTCTGGCTTGGGCTCGAGTGCATGTTCTATCGTGGCTGCTCTTGATGCACTGAATCGCTTTCATGGACAAGTGTTAAGTGAAACGGAACTATTAGCACTAATGGGAGAGATGGAAGGTAAGATCTCTGGCGGTGTTCACTATGATAATGTGGCGCCTTGCTATCTCGGCGGTGTGCAATTAATCCTCGAAGAGTTGGGTGTGATAAGTCAAGAAGTCCCCGGCTTTGATGATTGGTACTGGGTGATGGCGTATCCAGGTATTAAGGTCTCAACCGCGGAGGCTCGTGAGATCCTTCCGGCACAATATCGTCGACAAGATATCATTGCGCATGGTCGTCACCTTGCAGGCTTTATTCATGCGTGTCATTCTGGCCAACCAGAGCTCGCTGCCAAAATGATTAAAGACGTGATCGCAGAACCTTATCGTGAGAAATTATTGCCAGGTTTTGCCGACGCTCGTCAATATGCCACCTCTGCAGGTGCCCTTGCTACTGGGATCTCTGGTAGTGGTCCGACGCTGTTTAGTATCTGTAAAGAAAAAGACGTTGCTGAGCGAGTGGCTCGCTGGTTAGAGCAGAATTATGTACAAAATGAACAAGGATTCGTCCATGTTTGTCGTCTAGATAAACAAGGATCAAAAGTAACAGGAAGTGAGCTATGAAGCTTTACAATATAAAAGAAAATGATGAACAAGTTTCCTTTGGCCAAGCCGTTCGCCAAGGGTTAGGTCGTAACCAAGGTCTATTTTTTCCTGCGGAATTACCTGTATTTGAAAATATTGATGCATTACTTGCAGAAGACTTTGTTTCTCGCAGTACCAAGATTTTGTCAGCATTGATTGGTGATGAGTTAGCACAAGAACAGGTGAATGCTCTCGTTGACGCCGCATTCCAATTTCCGGCTCCCATTCGCCCGGTGAAAGAAGGCATTTATGCACTAGAGCTATTCCACGGGCCAACCCTTGCGTTTAAAGACTTTGGTGGCCGCTTTATGGCGCAATCCCTTGCGGCAGTTTCGGACGGTGGCAAAATCACAATTCTGACAGCGACGTCTGGGGATACTGGTGCTGCTGTTGCTCATGCTTTTTACGGCATGGAAGATATCAATGTTGTGATTCTTTATCCAAAAGGCAAAATCAGTCCACTGCAAGAGAAGCTGTTCTGTACATTAGGCAAAAACATTCACACGGTGGCGATTAACGGTGATTTTGATGCTTGTCAGGCGCTGGTTAAACAGGCTTTTGATGATGGCGCACTGCGTGAAGAGATCGGCTTAAACTCCGCCAACTCAATCAATATTAGCCGCTTAATGGCACAAATCTGCTATTACTTTGAAGCCGCCGCGCAAATGAGTAAACAACAGCGTGAAAATTTAGTGGTTTCGGTTCCAAGTGGTAACTTTGGTAATTTAACCGCAGGTCTTCTGGCAAAAGCATTGGGCTTGCCCATTAAGCGCTTTATTGCCGCTACGAATGCTAATGACACTGTGCCACGTTACTTAGAAACCGGTCAATGGGAGCCAAAACCAACTGTCGCGACGACTTCTAATGCTATGGATGTCAGTCAGCCTAATAACTGGCCTCGAATCGAAGAGCTGTGTCGAGTGAAAGAGTGGGGCTTAGAAACGCTAGGTAAAGGTGCTGTTTCAGATCAGCAAAGTGCTCAGTCAGTGAAAGATTTGTATGCATTGGGCTATCTATGTGAACCACATGGTGCGATAGCATACCGTGTACTAGAAGAGCAATTGCAAGAGGATGAAACAGGCTTATTCTTGTGTACAGCGCATCCGGCGAAATTCAAAGAAGTGGTGGATGATATTCTGCAAACGGACATCGAGCTTCCAGCTCCACTTGCGAAACATGCTACGATGGAATTGCTATCTGAAAATCTAGATGCAGATTTTCAAGCACTGAAATCAGTGTTACGTCGAGTGCAATAGCCAGTTAGTGGTGTGCGATCACCGTTGCTTAACTGCCAGCTGTGTGGTTTAACTACCCGTTGGGTGAGGCAGCAACAAACTTCGCTGATGAATGAAAGTGAAAATGAAAACTGGAACCTCTACTTTTCTTTTTCATATGAACCATGATAAAAAACGGCGCTTACACAGCGCCGTTTATGGTATTTAAGTCTCTGTTAAGGTGACTCAAATCATCTAACTTATAAAGACTCAGTAAAGGTACGAGCGATTACGTCACGTTGTTGCTCTGGAGTGAGCGAGTTGAAACGTACAGCGTAGCCAGAAACACGAATAGTCAACTGAGGGTAGTTTTCAGGGTGTGCAACAGCATCTTCTAGTGTTTCACGCTTAAGAACGTTGACGTTCAAGTGTTGTCCACCTTCAATACGAGGTGCTGTTTCAATGGCTACTTCGCGGCTTTCGTATTCACCTAGATCACTGATAGTGATTACTTGCTCGTTTTCATAGATTGTTGATCCAGCTACACAACGCGCTTCGTTCTTTTCGCTATCAATTAGCCAGATCGAGTTTAATAGATTGTCATTCGCTGCTTTTGTAATTTGAATACCTCGGATCATCACTCTCTCCTAGATCATCTAATGGTCGTTGTTGATGTTTATTTTTGAACAGTCGCTGAGCGGTTTATTATATAGTTAATATCCCTAAGATCTGTATTGACTTGGATCAAGCAATAACCAAACAGCATGCTTTTGAATAGGGGAACTCATTGCTTCAAATTAAACGACCGTCAAAGAATAACAAGGGCATGAACATTGTCCTGTAACTTTCATTTGAATGAAATGCCAATATCTTAAGGTAAGTTTTTGTTTGTTTGATTATTAATCGTTAGAATGAAGACAAATCATACTTTTAGGAATGAACCATGCTTGATTCTCTAACTTGGCACGATGTGATTGGCCATGAAAAACAACAATCGTATTTTGTTGACACCATAAACTTCGTTGAAGCAGAACGAAAAGCGGGTAAAGTCGTATTTCCTCCAGCAAAAGATATCTTTAATGCTTTTAGACTGACAGAATTTAAAGATGTTAAAGTCGTTATCTTAGGTCAAGATCCTTATCATGGACCTGATCAGGCTCACGGTTTATGCTTCTCTGTACTTCCAGGTATCAAAACACCCCCTTCATTAGCTAATATGTACAAAGAGTTAGCACAAGATATTGAAGGTTTTCAGATTCCAGTCCATGGCTTTTTACAACATTGGGCTGAGCAAGGGGTTTTACTGTTAAATACTGTGTTAACCGTTGAGCAAGGAAAAGCACATTCACACTCTAAGACAGGGTGGGAGACATTCACAGACCGTGTCATTGAAGCGATTAATCAACATCAGCAAGGGGTTGTATTCTTGTTATGGGGCGCACATGCTCAAAAGAAAGGTCAGTTTATTGATCGATCTCGACATCATGTGTTAACGGCGCCACATCCTTCACCATTATCTGCCCATCGTGGCTTTCTGGGTTGTAAGCATTTTTCTCAGACTAACCAACTTCTTATTCAACAAGGTAAAACAATAATTGACTGGCACCTTACTGCTACACCTTAAATAATCTAAGCTTGTACTGATTTGCAAGACAGAGAGGGAGAAAAAGCTTATATCTCCCCTACATTTTTATGCCCTTTTGTGTTTTCGGCAACATGTTGGGCTTTTTTATTAAGTCAAATATATTTTTATAACTTGATATCTTCTAGGTTAATGTCATAACTTGCATCGAGTTCTTGCAGTTCTTTGAGTAAATTACGTCGGTCATTTATGGCTTCAATTTCTCGCCACTTACGTTTGATGGATTTTGTTCGTATTTTCGGTTTAAATGAGATATCAAGATCAAATATATTGTTGAGTTGAAAGCCTTCCATAAGCCACCTATATCCTAATTAAATTGAATAAATTCTTCTATCGAGCTTTAAGTATCATACTCATTGGAATAATAGCTATAATATATTTCTCATTTGTGTCGAAAAGATGACACTTTTGTTCGTATTACATAATGGGTATCACATTCTGTATGGTGTTTGGGCTTAAAAATAGCCCGACGGGCTCACAAAAATGATTAAATACTATTATCTACTATGTTAATGAGATGAGATGGTTTTTACTTAATTTTTAAGAGTGATTTTACTCACTATAATTCAATGTCATCTGAGTCCAATAATGAATCTATGTAATGTCGATTATATGAGTGAAATCCTTGTAATTACTTGCTTTGTCTCGGTTAATTACCAATGGTTTTTATAGAGTTCGTAACAAATAAATATCTCAATTTAATGGTACATATGTTGCAATATGTACTATCTAATGTTATTTGGTATGTTAACTTTTAGTGATGTTATAGTGAAATATTTTAGTGGTCAGTGTGTTGGTGCATATTGATTTTTACTTGTTGAAGCTGCATTATCCGCCAGTCAAAAATACGCTGGTACATAAAATGGATTCATGGAATAACATTTACGATTCTAGATTGTCCTATAAAGTATTATTCATAAGCTAATACACTTTGACAATTAGCTTACAATCTAGTGGATAACATGGAAGTAAAAACCAGCGCCAATCTTTGAGGAACACATGACAGACTTAATCGACTTAATCAATTTGATGAACGACCTCCTTTGGGGATCGATTCTGGTTTATCTCCTTGTAGGTGTAGGAATATATTTCACGGTTCGTTTGGGTTTTATCCAGTTCCGTCATTTTGGCCACATGTTCACGGTACTTAAAAACAGTCGTAAAACAGACAATGCTGGTATTTCTTCTTTTCAAGCACTTTGTACTAGCCTTGCTGCCCGTGTAGGAACGGGAAATATGGCCGGTGTTGCTGTTGCTCTGACAGCAGGTGGTCCTGGCGCAGTTTTTTGGATGTGGTTGATTGCCATGCTTGGTATGGCGACTTCTTTTGCAGAAAGTACACTCGCACAGCTATACAAAACTAAAGATTCTGAAGGTAACTATCGTGGTGGACCTGCTTTCTATATGGAAAAAGGGTTAGGAATGCGTTGGATGGGAATACTGTTCTCTATCTTCTTAATCATCGCTTTTGGATTAGTATTTAATGCTGTTCAAGCTAATTCTATTGCCAACGCAATGCACAATGCATTTGGTTGGGACTCTCTTTATGTGGGTCTTGCCGTTGTTGCAATTTCTTCGGTTGTAATTTTCGGTGGTATTAAGCGCATTGCTAAAGTTGCAGAGTTGGTTGTGCCAATTATGGCTTTGGCTTACCTTGCTTTGGCACTATTCATCATGTTCTCTAACCTAGAGAAGCTACCAGATGTCTTGATGCTAATATTTAAGAGTGCTTTCGGTTTACAAGAAGCGGCAGCGGGTGGTTTGGGCTATGCGATTGCGCAAGCAATGATAAATGGTATCAAGCGTGGCCTTTTCTCTAACGAAGCGGGTATGGGTTCAGCACCTAATGCGGCTGCTTCTGCGACGCCTTATCCACCACACCCAGCATCACAGGGATACGTACAAATGCTTGGTGTTTTTATGGATACTATCGTTATTTGTTCTGCAACGGTTGCAATTATCTTGATGTCAGGTGAATACGTTGGGCAAGCCACTGAGGTGACAGGCATTGAGTTGACTCAACGAGCATTAAGCTCTCAAGTCGGTGATTGGGGCTCAATTTTTGTTGCGGTTGCGATCTTTTTCTTTGCATTTACATCAATTATTGCAAATTACTCGTATGCAGAGACGAACCTTATTTTCTTGGAGCAAAAAAATAAAGCAAGCTTGAATGTTTTCCGTATCATTGTCCTAGGTATGGTGATGTTTGGTGCACTAGCTTCGCTACCAGTGGTATGGTCACTTGCTGATGTTTCTATGGGCCTAATGGCAATAGTAAACTTAGTTGCTATTCTACTCTTGTCTGGTATCGTGATTAAGCTAGCAAAAGACTATAACCGCCAGCTGAGTGAAGGTAAGGTTCCGACATTTAATGCTGATGACTTCCCTGAGCTGAAATCTCAGTTAGAAGAAGGCATTTGGGATCATAGTAAAAAAGAACAGTAATTGTATGAGGTTTTAGGCACTCTAATAATTGCTGAAAGCTATCAACACAATTTAAAAAGCCATGCAGACAATGCATGGCTTTTTTTGTACTCTAATGGAAAATAAAATTAGGGAAGTGAAAGTCATGCTTATCGTAGTTTCTCCGGCAAAAACACTTGATTACGAATCACCGCTTGTGACTGAGAAGTTTACTCAGCCAGATCTAATCAATTATTCAAAAGCACTGATCAAAGTGTGTCGCGAATTGACGCCTGCCGATGTGGCCGCATTAATGAAAGTCAGTGATAAGATCGCTGACTTGAACGTAGGGCGCTTTCAGGAGTGGAGTGAGACTTTCACTACTGAAAACTCACGTCAAGCGATTCTGGCTTTTAAAGGTGATGTGTATACAGGTTTAGAAGCGGAAACCCTTTCTGATACTGATTTTGACTATGCACAAGATCATCTGCGCATGTTGTCAGGCCTTTATGGTTTACTTAAACCGCTTGATCTTATGCAGCCTTACCGTCTTGAAATGGGTACAAAACTGGCCAACGACAAAGGCAGTAACCTGTATCAGTTTTGGGGTAATGTGATCACTGATAAGCTTAATGAAGCGATTGCAGCTCAAGGTGACAATGTGTTGATTAATCTTGCTTCGAATGAATATTTTAAAGCGGTAAAAGTAAAGAATTTAGATGCGCAAGTGATCACACCGATCTTTAAAGATTGTAAAAACGGTCAGTACAAGGTTATCAGTTTTTATGCGAAAAAAGCACGTGGCATGATGGTACGCTACATCATAGAAAATCGTATTGAAAGTGTTGCAGACCTGACCAAATTTGATACGGCGGGTTACTATTTTGTAGAAGAAGAGTCTACTCCTACAGATTTAGTTTTCAAGCGTGAAGAGCAGAGCTGATGATTCGCCAAGCTGCATAAATCAAACTAAGCCGGGGTTATCTCCGGTTTTTATGCCGGTTAATTTGAAGATCGAGAAAAACTACCTATCTATCAGCTGTAATCAATTTATATAAAAAAGAGCCGCTCCAGCGGCTCTTTTGGTAGAAATCAGAGAAAGTTACTTTTTCTTAATCACTTTCTTTTTGGTCGTTTTCTTTTTGTCGTCTTTTTTCTTTTTCTTCTTAAACACTGGCTTTTTGTGTTTAGGACGCATTTCTTTGACAAACCTTTCTTTGATATCTTCTTTTACGTATCGGGCAACACGATCGAGCATAGGTTGGTCGTGTGCTTCTATAATTGAGATCGCATTGCCTTTATTACCAGCACGCGCAGTACGGCCGATACGATGAAGGTAAACGTCAGCAGTACGTGGCATGTCGTAGTTGATAACGTGTGAGACATTCGGTAAGTCAATACCACGTGCAGCGACATCTGTTGCAAGTAAAACGTTAACAGTACCTTCACGAAAACGAGTTATTGCATTGTTACGACGGTCTTGCGGCATTTCACCCTGAATCCAAGAACATGAGATTTGAGCACTTTCAAGTTGAGCGCGAAGTTCAGCTAAACGTTCACGAGTTTTCAAAAATACAATGGTGCGTTCTGCTTGTTGGGTAATGATGTGCTTTAACAGCTCAAGTTTATGTTCAGCGTTATCAGCTCGATGATACCATTGTGCGATTTTTTTACGTTCACGTAATGGTGATTTTGCATCGATTTCCGCAGGCTCATTGAGTAGGTCTGCTGTGAAGCCTTCTACCCCTTTGCCTTCTAAAGTAGCTGAGAAAAGTAATGTTTGCTTACGCCAACGACATTCAGATGAAAGGCGATCCACCGTTGGAGCAAAGCCCATGTCGAGCATACGATCGGCTTCATCAAGAATTAGCCACTCAATGGCACGACAATCAAAGCGCTCAGCATCGATGTATTCACGGAGACGACCTGGTGTTGCGACGACGATATCTTGCGTGGTGGCAAGGATGTCAGCATGCTCTTGGTACTGGACACCACCAGTAATGGTAAAAATATTCAGCTTGGTATTTTTGGCCAGTGCGCGTGCTTGATCTGCAATTTGCATCGCGAGTTCACGTGTTGGTGTTAAGATCAGAATTCTTGCAGGTCCAGGCTTCCTGCGTGGAAAATCTTGCAAATATTGCAGAGCAGGCAGAACGAAAGCGGCGGTCTTACCGGTTCCGGTGGGTGCGGATGCCAAAATATCACGCCCATCTAATGCTTGTGGAATTGCTTCCGCTTGAATTTTAGTAGGGCGTTCGTAGCCCATTTCTTCAATGGCTTCAAGTAGGTTTTGGTCTAGATCAAGTTCAGCAAAGGTTCTGATCACAATGAGTTCTCCACAAGCAAAGCTTGGTTAATGGGTTCGCAAAAGCAGCATAGAATATAAAATGGTTGTGCATTATAGAGTGATTGGTGATAAGGATCACATCTTATTTCACATCTTCAGATAAAACTCGTGGGTTAACTGGATAAAGTCTGCACCGTAGCCTGTATCTGTTTGGATAATGAGTTGTGTCTCGTCAGTGTCACAAGCGTGTTTGGTTAACTCAATTAATAAACGATGAACTGGTTTTTTGATTGAAGGTTGCACGCGACAAAGGCGTGACAAATGCCATCCTTGAGCCCGAGCCATGTTAATAAATTGGTTGCCTTCGGTTATAGGCAGGACAAAATTTGCTTTGCCGTCATCTAATAATAACTGATAACAACGATGGAGCAGCTGGCTGTGAGGAAGCGTCTCAGCATGACGAGCAATGGCACGCTGGCTTCGCTGAGCGGATTGCCCGGTATTGAAGTAGGGTGGGTTACAAATAATTGTTGAAAAACGATGCTTGGGCTCAAAACTCAAGACATCCCTATGAAGAATCGTAATGCGCTCTGTCCAAGGTGAATGAGAGCAGTTTAATCTGGCAGCGTCAATGGCAATGGGTTCGATATCTAAAGCGGTGATGTGACTTTCTGGAAAGCGCTGTGCACACATTAAAGTCAGTAAACCTGTCCCTGTCCCAATATCGAGTATATGACCGTTATCGGCACACTGTACCCATGCACCAAGCATGACGCCATCGGTACTGACTGGCATACCGCTGTTTCCTGCTTGAATAGTAAATTGTTTAAAACTGAAGCTTTTGTTTTTATGCACTGGTTTCTTCATGATTATTTTATATTTCACCGATAATATAGGTTATTACTCTGATGTTAATTTATTGTGTGGATATTTGTATTATTGGTTGCTAGATTGTATATGGTTTTGGTTAGTATAAAGAACTGGCCTGTTTTTTATTTGCAGTGAAATTCACTGCTTTGTTGTTCTGAATGTAAATTAATATGGTGTTTTTTTCTTAGAGGTTGCCAAATGATGAGTCTTTAGTCATTATTCGGCATTACTTATAGATTGAACCACGTCGTATCCATTTACTTTTGGTATACAAAAAGTGGTCGATGCATACACAACATTCATTAAATTAGATAAAGGGTTATCTGTGAAGCAGACGTTAAAACTAACAGATATTATCGCAGTCGGCTTTATGCTGTTTGCGTTCTTTTTGGGAGCAGGCAATATCATTTTTCCACCGCTAGCAGGTCAGCTAGCAGGAGAAAACTTGTTGCCTGCTATGTCAGGTTTCTTATTAACAGCAGTAGGTCTTCCTCTTATTACCATCGTTGCTATTGCTGTTGCTGGTGGAACGTGGGATCACCTAACTAAAGATTTACCGCAGAAAGTTTCAGTACTGATGGCGGCATTGATCTTCGTAATTATTGGCCCCGCATTTGCGGCACCTCGTACAGCTCTTGTTGCTTATGAGACGGCAGTGAGTCCTTTCTTTGCTGGTGCAGATCAAAACTACCTGACTGTATTCTCGATTATATTCTTTGTTGTTGCCATGCTTTTTGCTTGGTTCCAAGGACGTATGATTGATCTTATTGGTAAGATACTAACCCCTGTTCTTTGCATTAGCTTAGTTTCTCTGTCGATTGCTGTCTTGATTGATCCTCAAGGTCAACTTATGCCAGCACGTGGGGAATACCTTACTCAGCCATTGACCAAAGGCTTTTTGGAAGGTTACAACACCATGGATACCTTTGCATCATTGATGTTTGGTATGTTGATGGTGGATGCTCTTCGTAGCAAAGGTATTACAGAGCGCAGAGCGACAACAAAATACTTAATTCTAGCGGGCTGTATTGCTGCTGCTGGGCTGGCTTTTGTTTACATTTCACTATTCTATCTTGGTGCGACTAGCTCAACGATCGCGTTAGGAGCAGATGGTGGCAGCGCTATTCTGAGCCTATATGTCCAAGCGTTGTTTGGTTCATACGGTCAAATCGTACTTTCTATCATTGTTTTATTGGCGTGTCTAACCACCGCAATTGGTTTAGTATCGGCATGTTCAGACTTCTTTAGTTCTAAAACGTCTATCTCTTACAAGCATTGGGTGATTATTAATGGCTCACTGTGTGCTTTAGTGGCAAATGTCGGTTTGAATCAATTAATCACGCTGTCTGTCCCAGTGCTTTTCGCTCTTTATCCTGTTGCAATCGCTCTAGTTGCGTTGACATTTCTACGTAATAAATTGCCAAATCCTGAGATGGCATACCGTTGCGTGTTATTAGTTTCTTTCTTATTCGCTTTAATTGATGCGGCTAAGGTTGCAGGCTTTAATATGTCTAAACTTGATATGATTCCGTTATCGAGTTATGGCATGGGTTGGGTGCTGCCTACGTTAGTTGCAATCATTGCTATGTTCTTTGTTGCTAAGCCATCTGAAGATAGGTTGAAGAAAGTTGACCCATCTGAAGTAAGGTTAAAGAAAAAGTGGACAAAGAATTCCAAGGTCGCTGAATAATAAAAAAGCCCGAAGTGAAGACTTCGGGCTTTTTAGTGTTGGTGAGAGCGCGATTTGAGGAGCTTGCTATAGCGTGTCGTGGAACTCAACTAAGACCTGCTCACACCATTGCTCAATTCTTTCGTCACTCAGTTCATATTGAGAATCTTCATCTAAGGCTAACCCTACGAACTGTTTACCGTCTTCAGTGAGCGCTTTAGACGCCTCAAATTGATAGCCTTGATTCGGCCAGTAGCCAATAAACTTAGCGCCTGTTATTTGCAGCTCATCATGCAAGAGACCCATGGCATCTAAATACCATTCGCCATACCCCTCTTGGTCACCAAGACCAAATAGTGCAACGACCTTGTTTTTTAACGGTGTGGTGGCGATATCTTGCCAAATCTCATTCCAATCTTCTTGAATCTCGCCAAAATCCCAAGTGGAGATGCCGAGTAGGAGCAGGTCGTAGTCAGCCATCAGCGATAAAGATGCTTCCTTCACATTGTGAATATCGACAAGATCGGCGCCAATGATATTGCGAATTTTCTCGGCTGCCATTTCGGTATAGCAAGTGGTGGAGCCGTAAAAGAGTCCAATTTTCATTTATTCATCACTTTCATATTGCTGTTATGGTCGATTCTAACCATAAATTGGAGAAAGTTGCAGCGTATATATGAATTGGAGTGATTTTTTATGGTATTGCTTTGGTTGGTGCCTTAATCTTACACGATAAGTGAAGCCAAGTGATGTTATCGATTAGAAACACGATTTGGGTCTGTTGAATAGTTAAACGGATAAGGAAAGATGTATGACTTCACAGCCTGTGGTCAATCAACAAGATTTAGCCATTATTGAACGGTTCTTAGATTCGGTTTGGATGGAGCGTGGCTTATCTGAAAATACCATGGCATCTTACCGAAACGATACCGTAAAATTACTTATTTGGATGGAAGAGAACAATTATCGACTCGACTTCATTAGCTTATCAGGTCTACAAGAATTTCAAAATTACCTGATGGATAATGATTATAAACAAACATCACGAGCGAGGATGATGTCGGCGATTCGAAGTCTTTTCCAATACTTACACCGTGAAAAAATGCGTGTAGACGATCCCAGTGCATTGCTCGTCAACCCTAAGTTACCCAAGCGATTACCTAAAGATATCTCAGAAGAGGATGTGGAAGCTTTGCTCAATGCGCCAGATCCAAATGATGCGATTGAACTGCGTGATAAAGCAATGTTGGAGTTGCTCTATGCGACAGGACTTCGTGTTACGGAATTGGTCAGTTTGACGATGGAAAACATCAGCTTGCGTCAAGGTGTGGTGAGGATTATTGGTAAAGGTGGCAAAGAACGACTAGTGCCTATGGGCGAGAATGCCATTGATTGGGTTGAACAATTTATACAGCAGGGGCGACCAACACTGTTAGGCGAGACGACCTCAGACGTTGTTTTTCCTAGTAGGCGCGCCAGACAAATGACACGACAAACATTTTGGCACCGTATTAAGTACTATGCTGTTATAGCGGATATCGATACGGATAATCTGTCTCCACATGTCTTACGTCATGCTTTTGCGACGCATTTATTGAACTATGGGGCAGATCTAAGAGTCGTACAGATGTTGTTAGGACATAGTGACTTATCGACAACACAAATTTATACTCATGTAGCGACTGAGCGACTCAAGCAGATCCACAGTCAGCATCACCCAAGAGCATAATGATGACCGCTGCCTCAGTAGCCCATTTACAATAACAATTTATTTTAAGGTGAATTTAATGAGCGTATTACGCCGACTAACTTTAATGTCTTTACCGCTTCTCATTAGCGCCTGTGGTGCTGAAGAAGAAAAAGTAACCACAGAAGCGCCTGTCCAGCAAGCTGCACCAGCGGCGAAACAAACGTCAGATCAATCTGAACTTAGAACCCAACTTTCTAAGTTAGGTGTATCTATTTTGAACATTCAGCCATCCGATATAGACGGATTAATGGAAGTTCAAACTAACGGTGGAGTGCTTTTTTCATCGCCAGACGGCAAACATTTTATCGCAGGTACACTTTACGCGCTGGATGAAAATGGTGCTTACAAAGATGTTCTTGCTGAGCGTCAAGCGCCGATTAATGCAGAAAAGATCACTAAGTTTTCCGATTCTGTTATCGAATACAAAGCTGACAACGAGAAATACGTTGTAACGGTTTTCACTGACATCACTTGTGGCTACTGTGTTCGTCTACACAACCAGATGCAAGGATATAATGATTTAGGTATCACAGTGCGTTATATGGCTTATCCTCGTCAGGGTGCAACAGGTTCTGTTGCTGAGCAAATGGCAACAATCTGGTGTGCTGAAGATCCGAAATCTGCGATCCATAATGCTAAAGTCGATCGTAAATTCGACACGCCAAGTAAAGATCTTGAGCAATGTAAGCAGACGATTCAATCTCATTACCAACTGGGTCAAGAGCTAGGTATTTCTGGTACTCCAGCGATTTTCTTGCCAAGTGGTGAATTGGTTGGCGGCTTCTTACCACCAGCACAACTGATCAAGCGCTTAGAACAAAAATAATCCTTTAAGGAGTAGAGCCAGTTCAACGACTGGCTCTCTTACAATATGATAGAAATTCAACGACGCCCTGAAGCGGACCTCTCTCTTCTTCCTGACTCCATTTCTCCGCTTTTAAAACGTGTTTATATCAATCGTGGTATTCACGATATTAAGCAGCTTGAAACTTCCGCACGTGGTTTGCACTCTTACCAAAAACTTGGTGGTATTGAGCGAGCGGTAGAACTTTTGTTTCAGGCAATTAATCAACAGCAACGAATTATCGTGATTGGCGATTTTGACGCTGATGGTGCAACGAGCTCAGCCTTATCGGTTTTGGCACTGCGTATGCTGGGTAGTCGTAATGTCGATTACCTTGTCCCTAATCGCTTTGAAGACGGTTACGGTCTGAGCCCAGAGGTGGTAGATCAAGCCTTGGAACTCGGTGCTGAAATGATCATGACCGTTGATAATGGTGTGTCCTCTATTGAAGGCGTTCGCTACGCAAAAGACAACGGGATTACCGTCTTGGTTACTGACCACCACTTACCCGGTCAGGTTTTACCTGATGTAGATGCGATGGTAAACCCCAATTTAGACACTTGTACTTTCCCTTCGAAAGCATTAGCAGGCGTGGGTGTTGCGTTTTATCTAATGATGGCTTTGTGCGTACATATGCGTCAGAAAAATTGGTTTACACAGCAAGGGATGCAAGAGCCTAAATTAATGGAATTGATTGACCTGGTTGCGCTTGGTACTGTCGCAGATGTGGTGCCATTGGATGAAAATAACCGTATTTTGGTACACCAAGGCTTACAGCGCATCCGAGCAGGTAAAGCTCGCCCGGGGATTCAAGCATTAATTGAAATCGCCAAGCGTGATGCACGTCGTTTGGTTGCTGCTGATTTTGGTTTTGCACTTGGGCCGCGCATTAATGCCGCAGGCCGTCTCGATGATATGTCTTTTGGTGTTGAGTTGTTAATGTGCAATAACATCCATGCTGCTCGCCGCATGGCCAGTGAACTTGATGGCTTAAATCAAACTCGTAAAGAGATTGAAGAAGGTATGAAACAAGAAGCGATGGCTTTTTGTGAGCGTCTTCAGTTTGGCGAAAATAGTGAACTCCCATATGGTTTAGCCTTGTTTCAACGAGACTGGCATCAGGGAGTGATTGGCATTTTAGCGTCTCGGATTAAAGATAAGTTTCACCGTCCCGTGATTGCATTTGCGGATGGTGGGGAAGGAACGATTAAAGGCTCTTGCCGTTCTATTCCTGGCCTGCATATGCGTGATGCTTTGGATCTTATCGATACTCAGAACCCTGGTTTAATTATTAAATTTGGTGGTCATGCGATGGCTGCGGGGTTGACGATTAAAGAGCAAGATTTTGACCATTTCAGTCGTTTGTTTGATCAAGTGGTTAAACAAGATCTGGGAGAGCAAGCGCTGCAAGGTATTATTTTATCGGATGGTGAGTTAAAACCAGAAGAGTTTTCTATGCATGTTGCAGAGCAGCTGAGAGCTGGCGGTCCTTTTGGTCAAGCTTTTCCTGAGCCGATCTTTGATGGTGAATTTAAAGTATTACACCAAAAGTTAGTTGGTGAGAAACACCTTAAGTTAATGCTAGAACCTCTGCATAAAGGGCACCCAACTAATGTCATGATTGATGGTATTGCCTTCAATGTTGATTTACGTCGTTGGCCTGATGCTTCAGTGAAGACGGTGCGTCTTGCTTACAAATTAGATGTGAATGAATTCCGAGGTAGTCAGACATTACAGCTCATGATCGAGCATATTGAAGCTAAATAGTCTCCGGATCACTGTCAGTGATATAGAGTGTGACGCCGATGAAACGGTAATTGTCGAACGCTATTTTTGGTAAGAGCTAGAACGAACTACCTTCTACTGAAAAGGAATCTGGCTTCTTGCCGAAATTTTCCTGTATCTCTATCACATTTTTCAGTAGAATTTCTCGGTTAAATTCTACTCTAAAGTGTTGAGCCAACATGTTTGAAATTAATCCAATAAAAAACCGTCTTCAGGACGTGTCTGAGCGCACGAATGTCCTGAGGGGGTATCTTTGACTATGACGCCAAAAAAGAGCGTCTAGAAGAAGTAAACGCAGAACTTGAACAACCGGATGTATGGAACGAACCTGAGCGTGCACAAGCGCTAGGTAAAGAGCGTGCATCACTAGAAGCCGTTGTTGAAACCATTGATCAACTTGAACAAGGCGTAGAAGATGTTGAAGGTCTTCTCGAACTCGCTGTTGAAGAAGAAGATCAAGAAACCTTTGACGAAATCGATCCTGAGCTTGTCGAGTTGGAAAATAAGCTAGAGCAGCTTGAATTCCGCCGTATGTTCTCTGGCGATCATGATAGCTCTGATTGTTACATTGACTTGCAAGCTGGCTCGGGTGGTACAGAAGCTCAAGACTGGACCAACATGCTGCTGCGTATGTATCTACGTTGGGCAGAAGCGAAAGGCTTCAAAACCGAAGTGATCGAAGTCTCTGAGGGCGAGGTTGCTGGCTTAAAAGGTGCAACGGTTAAGATTTCTGGTGAATATGCTTACGGCTGGTTACGTACAGAAACTGGGGTTCACCGTCTTGTTCGTAAATCTCCATTTGATTCGGGCGGCCGTCGTCATACCTCATTCGCTTCTGCGTTTATCTACCCAGAGATTGATGAAAACATTGATATTGATATCAACCCTTCAGACTTACGTATTGACGTTTACCGAGCTTCAGGCGCGGGTGGTCAGCACGTAAACACGACGGAATCAGCAGTACGTATTACCCACGTTCCAACCAATACGGTCGTGCAATGTCAAAATGATCGTTCTCAGCACAAAAACAAAGATCAAGCAATGAAGCAGCTTAGAGCAAAGCTTTTTGAACTTGAACTGCAAAAACAAAATGCAGAGAAACAAGCCAATGAAGATGCTAAATCTGATATTGGTTGGGGCAGCCAGATTCGCTCTTACGTATTAGATGATTCTCGAATCAAAGACCTCCGTACCGGCATTGAAAACCGTAACACGCAAGCGGTACTTGATGGCGATTTGGATAAATTTATTGAAGCTAGCCTTAAATCTGGGCTATAGCGCTTTTCACCGACAAAACAGGATACATCGAAAATGACTGATGCTGTTCAAAACGACACTGTACAAGAAGCCTCTTCACCTGAAGAAAACAAGCTAATTGCTGAACGCCGCGCAAAACTGGATGAAATCCGTAAGAGCTGCAAAGCTAACGGCCACCCAAATGATTTCCGCCGTGATGCACTAGCGGGCGATCTACAAAAAGAGTTCGGTGAAAAGACGAAAGAAGAGTTAGAAGAACTGAACCACACGGTTGCGATTGCAGGCCGTATTATGGCAAAGCGTGGTCCATTTCTTGTGATTCAAGAAACGTCTGGCCGTATTCAAGCATACGCAGATAAAGCCGTGCAAAAAGTATTGAAAGAGCAATACAACGGTCTTGATATTGGCGATATCATTGGTGTGAAAGGTGCTTTGCATAAGTCAGGTAAAGGCGACCTTTATGTCAACATGGAGCAATATGAACTGTTGACCAAAGCGCTTCGTCCATTGCCAGAAAAATTCCACGGCCTTACTGACCAAGAGATGCGTTACCGTCAACGTTATATCGATCTGATTGTTAATGAAGACTCACGTAATGCATTTGTTGTGCGTTCAAAAGTTATGTCTGCAATCCGTAACTTTATGACGAACAAGCAGTTTATGGAAGTGGAAACGCCAATGATGCATGTGATCCCTGGCGGTGCAAGTGCACGACCATTTATCACTCATCACAACGCGTTAGATATGCCAATGTACTTACGTATAGCGCCTGAGCTTTACTTGAAGCGTCTTGTTGTTGGTGGCTTTGACCGAGTATTTGAAATTAACCGTAACTTCCGTAATGAAGGATTGTCGCCTCGTCACAACCCAGAATTTACGATGATGGAATTCTACATGGCGTATGCAGATTTCAATGATCTTATGGATTTGACGGAAGAAATGCTAAGTTCAGTGGCTCAAGAAGTATTAGGCTCTACGGCGATGCCTTATGGTGATGAAACGGTTGAGTTTGGTGGCACTTACACACGTATGAGTATGTTTGAAGCGATCAAACATTACAATCCAGAGCATACACAGATTCAAGCACTTACAGAAGAAGATTTGCAAAACCGTGATCTTATGGTTGCGATTGCTAAGTCTGTTCATGTTGAAGTGGAAACATTCTGGACATGTGGTCAGCTGCTTGAGGAAATCTTTGGTGAAACCGCAGAGCCAAAACTGATCCAACCAACGTTCATTACGGGCTACCCTGCAGATATCTCACCATTAGCACGTCGCTCAGATGACAACCCATTCTTTACCGATCGCTTTGAGTTTTTCATTGGTGGTCGTGAAGTTGCTAATGGCTTCTCGGAACTCAATGATGCGGAAGACCAAGATGCACGCTTTAAAGCTCAGGTTGAAGCAAAAGAGTCTGGTGATGATGAAGCAATGTTCTACGATGCTGATTACATTACAGCACTAGAGCATGGCCTTCCTCCGACTGCTGGTCAGGGGATTGGTATTGACCGTTTAGTCATGTTGTTGACCAATACTCATACTATTCGTGATGTTATTTTATTCCCTGCGATGAGGCCTCAAGCTTAACATTAAATTGTTGACTATTATTTTAATTAAACCACCTACGGGTGGTTTTTTTATTTTAAATTCGAAAAGTTCATAGGGTTATCATTGCTAATGATAATATTGTAAAATTACTATTGGCTAAATTGTAATTTATTGAGTAGTCTTAATATTGAGACGGTGTAAGACTCCTAATTTCTAGGGATACGTTGAAGCATTGATTCATTTTATTAAAACATTTGATAATAAGGTTCCAATCTTAATTATCTTTTTGCTAGCAACCTCTGGTTTCGAAGTCTGTGATTGCTGTAAGCATGTGATGAAATTGGTTCTTTAAGGTCGCCAAGCTTTTCAATATTGAATAAGGGTTTAGGAATGATAGGGCAGTTTAAAATGGACTCTAAACCAGGCGTTATTATCGTCATCGGAGGCACTCATGCATCATGGTTATCTGTTTTAGAAAAGGCTGGTTGGCAATGTCATCAAGTCGGTGATTTACGTCAAGCAAATATACTATTAGAGAAATTTAGCCCTTGTATTGGTATCGTTGATCTCAGTCATGATGAATTCAGCCTCAATGGTCTGGCTAGTTTGGTTAGTTCTCATAAATATGTACGTTGGCTCGCCTTAATCAAAGAACTGCAACTTAGCAGTGATACCACATGCCAATTTATTGTTAATTTTTGTATTGACTTCTTTACAGACCCAATCCCTGACACACAACTACTTAGTACAATTGGACACCAGCTTGGTATGCTAAAACTTGAAAAAAAAGTTTGTCCGAGTTTGGGGAACCAATCTGATATGGGACTAGTAGGAGAGTCTTATCCTCTTAGGCAATTACGTGAACAAATTAAGCGTATTGCTCCAACTGATGTGGGAGTATTTCTTCATGGTGAAAACGGTGTAGGCAAAGAAACTGTTGCTAGAGCGATCCATAAGGCATCATCTCGAGCACATAAGCCTTTTTTCTCTATCAGTTGCCGTACACTTAATGAAAAACGTTTTCAAATGGAAGTGTTTGGTATCGGCTCAGAAGCCGGAGATGGACCGTGTATTTTAGAGCAGGCAGAAGAAGGAACCGTTCTGTTTAATGATATTTTAATGATATCAAAACAGCAGCAACAGAACCTTCTGAGATTTTTACAAGAAAACAGTATTGAAACCATTGATGGGATAAAAAGTAGTAATGTCCGTATTTTAGTTACTAATGCTTCAGATATTGAAAAAGCCTTATTAGAAGGGGATTTTAATGAGGAACTTTATCATCATATCAGTGTTATGCGAATCAATGTCCCAAGCCTAAAAGAGCGTCCAGATGATATTGGGCTGCTGGCAAACTCTTTCCTAAATGACTTCTCTAAAGAATACCATTCGCAAGCCAAAGGCTTTTCTGAAGATACACTTAAAGCAATGATAAGATATTCATGGCCAGGAAATGTGCGAGAGCTTAACAACCAGATTAGAAGAGCCGTACTCTTGTGTGATGACGTCATAATTCAAGAACATCATATGGATTTACCTAAATGTGAAGAGAGCACACGTAGCTTGAAATCAATTCGCGAAAAGAGTGAGCGGGATGCATTAGTTCTTGTGTTGGAGTCACATAAAGGCCAAGTCTCTAATGCTGCAAAGGAACTTGGTATATCACGAGCAACCATGTATCGATTATTGAATAAGCATGGGTTAATTGATGAGTAGGATAAGCTTCTGATAATTTGAGGGTTGGTTTGTGTTCATTGTTTTTAATATAATAAACTCGTTCAATATTTTATCATTTTTCGCCTAATAAAATTCGATAGCTTATGCATATTCTGGGTGAATGTTTTGGCTTTAATGTATTTCTTTCTGTTATTTCGGTGTATTTGTTCGTTTTTATTAAAACTCATAAAAAAGGTTTGATAATTAGTTATGATTAATTAAAATTTAATTGTAACTCAATAAGTTATATTTCTATTACAGGTTGATTATTAGGAGGTACAAAATGAAATACGATGATTTTAATGTTTTATGTAGTGCTGTATCTCTATCTACTAAGTATTTGATGCTGATTTTAGCCAGTACAACTCACAAAACATAATTAATCCGTAACCTATCTTATTATTTACTGGGCTGCGGAAAGTAGCAGCTTGGTTATCGCCATTATTTCGCTTAATTATGCTCTGCTTTTCCAGTTCAAGGTACCTTTTTGATTTGGAGAAAAACAATGCGCCATTCAATTTATGTAAAGTTAGCAGCCATTCTATTACATGCAGACCTGAAACGTGAGACAAGACAGTGGCAAAGAATGATTCGTCGTCAAAGTTATCATGTGTCAGCACTCAATACTCACTTGTTGAAAGATATCGGTTTAGATTTTGAAGGTCGTTCAAACCGTGCTTATATTCCAGATACGGTGAAAACAGAACGAAAAACGCGTCACCTTCGCAGGGTTTTATCATTACGAATAATGACGTAAACAAGGCCCAAATTAACATGTATTAGTGTATGTGATTAGTTTGGGCATTAAGGCTGACTCAATGAAGTCAGCCTTTTTTCTTTTTTCTCTACTCTCTATTTTTTCTTTTTTCGTCAGTTGTTTGCCTTCCAAGGTGTAAATAGCCGAACATCTTAAGGTTACTTGGATATATTATGGGCAAGGGTTCGAATAGATAGTGCTGATAGTTTGGATCTCACTTAATAATTCCTCACTTAAATGCAGGTCGATACTTTCAATATTTGACTTTAGCTGTTCTAGGTTGGTGGCTCCAATAATATTGGAAGCAACAAATGGGCGTTGATTCACAAAAGCCAAAGCCATTTGAGCAGGATCGATTGCGTACTTATGAGCCAAATCTACATAGGCTTGCGTGGCCTTTAAGCCCTGTTGAGTGAAGTAACGAGCAAAACGTTCCCATTTAGTACAACGAGCATCTTCGGGCTTCATGCCATTGAGGTACTTACCACTTAAGCACCCAAAAGCGAGAGGAGAGTAAGCTAGTAGCTGCGCGCCTTCGTGGTGACTGATTTCTGAGAGTCCGATTTCAAAGCTACGATTAAGTAAATTGTATGGGTTTTGGATCGAAATAATCCTAGGTAAATCATGCTTGTCTGCGAGGTGCAATAATGACATCACGCCCCAAGGGGTTTCATTCGAAACGCCAATATATCGAACTTTCCCTGCTCTAACTAAATCATTGAGAGCTTCTAGAGTTTCTATCAGGGTTACTTCTTCCTGAAGATCTGGGAAAGGATAGTTCAATTGACCGAAACAATTGGTATTGCGCTGAGGCCAATGCAATTGATACAGATCGACATAATCAGTTTGTAAACGTTTTAGACTATCGTCGATTGCAGTATGAATATGGCGGCGATTAAGACTCATATCTGCACGAATATAAGGCACGCCTCTGGGGCCAGAGACTTTCGTGGCGAGTACCACTTTTTCTCGCTTGGCGCTTTTTGACAACCAATGACCAATATATTGTTCAGTGAGTCCTTGTGTGGTTTTGTTGGGGGGGACTGGGTACATTTCAGCGGTATCGATAAAATTGACCCCATGATCTAAAGCGAAATCAAGCTGATGAAAAGCTTGCTGCTCTGTATTTTGTTCTCCGAATGTCATGGTACCAAGACAGATCTTACTAACCTCAAGAGAGGAGTGTTGTAGAGTCGTATATTCCATTTTACATCCTTGAAAGTTCTATTCTTAAAGGGCGAGTATGATTGAAGTTATTGACTATGGACTTCAGAAGCCAAACTTTTTATAGAAATTTATGACTAGGGCAGAGTAGAGTGAAATTAGAGATAGCCAAATAAGTAATTACAATATAGATGTTTTTTATCCATTACTGCAAATGATTCAGAATTTAAATTAGTGATAACTCGAAAGCCGCTAATAACGTGACTATAATTAAAAATCTTGTTATGGAGGTGCGTTATGCAAAAGCATCAACTCGACATGTGGCTACATTGTCAACATAAAGGCTCATATAAGATGCCTAAGGTTTTTGTTATCGGTTGTTCCGATGTCACCAATTATTTATTAGCGGTAGAATACAAACACAAACTTGAACCAATTAAAGACGGGGAAGGTCCCATTCATTTTGGTTCTTTAGAATTGGTTAAGCAAGAATTGCTCAGGCTAGGAATTAATAAAGCCTACTTAAGACTTCATAACGCTTACGATGAGTTTGGTAGTGAAGGAATGGCTTCATACTGTGATATTGAAATGTCATTAGCCAAACATTAATTACGCACCGCTTTTATGTTTAATTAATGAAAATGCACGATCAGTATTTTGTTCAAGAGATTCGAGGCTTTTCATTCTTTTTGCTTGGCAATGAAGTTTTTTCTTAAGATATTTTCAGTAAATTGTGTTCTAAGATAAAAACCTCTGGGTAAAGTCTTTATCGGTTTTCCATTAGAATTGTAAGCTTCGGTGAGAACTTTTGAATTCGCAGCTTTTGGACGAAGATGTAGAGCCTGGCCATGCTTTGCTGAGATTTGTTCAAACTGTCCGAATACGATCATCTCCATTAATTCCTCCCAGTCATTTTTGAGTGTCATTAATTCTTCGTGATCAGGAGACCATATCAGTGGATTACCAACCCGCCTATCAGCAATAGGGATTTCTCGCTCACCTTCAACAGGGATCCATAGTACTTTAGATAGCTTATTACGTACGTGGCTTGTTTCCCAAGTTAGTCCTTGTACACCAGTTAGAGGCGCTACTGAAACAAACGTGGTTTCAAGCGGCTTACCTGCATGACTAATTGGGATGCTTTTTAGCTCTATACCAAGATGAAGGAAATCCTGTTGTGCCTTACTACCTGCTGGAGCACCTAAATGCCATTCAAGTAATTGGCCTACCCAACCTTTATCGCGTTTTAAGTTTTCTGGCACATTCATGCTGGCTTCTTCAGCGAGTTCTGCCAAGGTTAGCCCTGCAAGATCTTGAGCACGAGTGATTAATTCGGTTTCAGATTTTGGTTCTGGTTTCATATCATAGCTGCCTCAGATCTAGAGTTACTATACTAACAAATTTTTATTCATATCTCTGCCAGACTTTTAATCATATTGTTGGTTAAAAGATCCATCCATTAGTTATCCACAGATATATAATACAACTTCTTCATATTTAATTGGGCTGGATGAATAAACAGGTTTTTTTTGGTGATTGATACTTGATTTTATCGATATGTACTAAACTTATACTGGTCTTATGTGGATAAAGATGTAATCGTTCGATCTTTAACCGATCTGTATTTGTCTAAAAGATCATCGAAAAATAAGCCAAGATCATTGTGGTGCTTTTTTTGATTTTTTCTTTTAAAACATAGATTTGTTTTTTTTGTTTTTTTGTTTCTGCTCATTTTTTATTGCTGATAAAACACCTGAAATTATTGTTGATATCACTTTCTGCACAAAGTTATTCACAGAAAAGGTGAATAAATGTGGGCTATCTCTCAGTGATATGTTGATAAAACAATATGTGATTAAAAGATATTCAAAAGTGTTCTAAAGCCAATAAATCTTGCTTATATCACATCAGTAAGTTTGCTAGTAATGGGGATATGTGGAAAAATCATAGTAATAAAAATTATTCATAGAGGTTAGCCAGTGATAGATGGCGATGGTTACCGACTTAATGTCGGTATTGTGATATGTAATAACCATGGTCAGGTCTTCTGGGCTAAGCGATACGGGCAACACTCATGGCAATTTCCACAAGGTGGGATTGACGACGGTGAGACTCCTGAACAAGCAATGTACAGAGAGTTATATGAAGAAGTTGGTCTGACGAAAAAAGACGTTAAGATCATCGCAACCAGTCGCCATTGGTTGAGGTATAAGTTACCCAAACGATTAGTGCGCTGGGACTCTAAGCCTGTTTGTATCGGCCAAAAACAGAAATGGTTTCTGTTGCGATTAGACTGTGATGAATCACATATCAACATGCAACGCGGAAAATCACCTGAATTTGATGGTTGGCGTTGGGTGAGTTATTGGTACCCGGTTAGGCAAGTTGTATCTTTCAAGCGCGATGTTTATCGTCGTGCAATGAAAGAGTTTGCATCAATGGCAATGCCTTTTCGAGAGCGTAAAACGAAAGGGAAACGAAAAAAACAACGTAGATAGAGGGTTAATATGCTCAGTCAGCTAAGGGAAGTAGTTGAAAAAGTCTCTAGAGTCGACGATTTATATCAAGCACTTGATATATTGGTGAAAGAGACTTGTACGGCCCTTTGTACGGAGTGTTGTACTATCTACCTTGCGAATGAAGAACAGCAGCGCCTTGAATTGATGGCAACTCAAGGCCTGAGTTTTAAAGACGATAGTATTCATATCAGTTTTAATGAAGGTTTGGTTGGGTTAGTGAAACGCAGTGCAGAACCCCTTAACTTAGCTGAAGCTTCTGCTCATCCTGATTTCAAGTTTTTCCCTCAACTGATGGAACAGGTTTATCACGCTTTTCTTGGAACACCAATTATTTATCGTAAAAAGGTCTTAGGTGTTTTGGTCATTCAGCAGAAAAAGCCTCGTTTATTCAGTGAAATGGAAGAGTCTTTCTTGGTGACTTTGTCTGCCCAGCTGGCTGTTTTAATTGCACATGCACAAAGTTTAGGCCAATGGCAACTCAGTACTAAGCCATCAGTGATCAAAGGTGCATCTGCTTCAACAGGTATTGCAATTGGTGAGTTTTGGTTTGATGATTCACAGCCAAATTTGTATGAAGTGTTTCCTGCTTCTGCACTCGATAAAGAAAGAGAACATGAGCTATTAGCAATTGCCATTGAGCGAGCAGTGAATGATTTTCGTCGTATGCGGAAGAAACTCGACAATGAAATAAATAAAGAAGCCTTAGCTATTTTTGATCTCTTTACACACCTACTTAATGATCCAATGTTACGTGGAGATTTAAAAAAACAGATCGAAAAAGGCGATCGAGCTGATTGGGCATTACGCCAAGTTGTCGAAACCTACTCAAATCGTTTTGCTCGAATGTCAGATGTTTATCTGCGTGAAAGAGCACAAGATATTAAAGAACTTGGACAAAGATTGCTCTATTTTTTACAAAACAGTGAGCAAGAACAGGTATCGATTGATCGACCAGTGATCCTAGTAGTTAATGAGTTAAGTGCAACGTTATTAGCATCGATCCCGAAACAACATTTGTTGGCCGTCATTTCGTTAGAAGGAGCAGTAAATTCACATGCTGCAATTTTGTCTCGTGCTTTAGGAGTGCCAGCCATCATGGGGGCCAACCTCGATACTCGTGAAGTCAATGGAAAACATGGAATTGTTGATGGTTACAGTGGTGAGATTCACCTTGAGCCCAATCGTCAGCTATTAAGAGCTTATCGCAGTTTAATCAGTGAAGAATCTGAGCTGTTTGCAATGGTGAATCAAGATCTTGAATTACCAGCGATAACGCAAGATAATTGTCATATTGAAATCATGTTAAATTCTGGGTTGAGTGCAGATAGTAATAGTTCAATCGATAGTGGCGTGGATGGCGTAGGTCTTTATCGTACAGAAATCGCTTTTTTACTCCGGCATCATTTTCCTTCAGAAGATGAGCAATATAATCAATACCGTACAATCCTTAAGCATTATTCAACACAAGATGTGGTAATGCGAACGCTGGATATTGGCGGTGATAAACCCTTACCCTATTTACCTATTGATGAAGATAACCCATTTCTAGGCTGGAGAGGGATTCGTTTTACTTTAGATCACCCTGATATTTTTCTGATCCAATTGCGAGCAATGTTAAGAGCAAGTGCTGAATACGGAAATTTAAGCATTTTGCTGCCAATGATCTCGGGAATTAAAGAGTTTGATGATGCCTTATTGTTGATTCAGCAGGCCTATAGTGAGGTAATACTACTTGATGAGCGAGTTCTAATGCCAAAAATTGGTGTGATGATCGAAGTACCATCGATGGTGTATTTATTGCCTGCTATTGCTCATCGTGTCGATTTTGTCTCTGTAGGGACCAATGATCTTACCCAATATTTACTTGCTGTCGATAGGAATAATGCTCGTGTTGCTGATATTTATGAATCGATGCATCCTGCGGTTTTATTAGCATTAAAACAGATTCAAGAAGTGTGTCAGCACTATCAAGTACCGGTTTGTATCTGTGGTGAACTCGCTGGAGACCCATTTGGCTCATTACTATTACTGGGTCTTGGTTATACACGCTTGAGTATGAATATGTCTAATGTTGCTAAAGTTAAATATCTAATTCGTAAAAGCCACCAGCAAGAATTAGCCAAACTAGCGGAGCAAGCTATTTCATGTACCTATGGAGTAGATGTTCATCAAATGATGAATGACTTTTTTGTACAACAGGGCTTCACTGGTTTCATTCGTGCAGGTAAAAAATAATCGTGACTATTTCTCTTTTTTTCTTATTGTTATTGTTAGGTGGTTTTGTTGGTGTTATGGCGGGTCTATTAGGTATTGGTGGGGGCTTAATCATCGTCCCTGCTTTGTTATACCTGCTTCCTCTAATGGGTGTTAAGGCTGAACTTGGTATGCATATGGCCTTGGCAACTTCCTTGGCTAGTATTATTGTCACTTCAGGTTCATCTGCTTTTAACCACCTCAGGTTTGGTAATGTTGATATGTTTGTTGTCAAATGGCTCATTCCCGGTGTAGTGGCAGGTGGGTTCTTAGGAGCAAATATCGCTGAATGGATCCCTACTCATTACTTGCCTAAAGTCTTTAGTATTATAGCTTTATTCCTTGGTATACAAATGCTTTGTTCGATTAAAGTCATGCATGTTAAGCCAATGCCAAATAGCTTGATAACTATTCTATATGGAACTGGAATTGGTGTGATTTCAAGCTTAGCGGGGATAGGTGGAGGGGCGTTATCGGTGCCTTTTTTGAACCGACGTGGTGTAGAGATGCGTAAAGCGGTTGGGTCATCATCACTGTGTGGCTGTGTGATTGCTATTTCAGGGATGATTGGATTTATCTTGCACGGCTATCAAGCTATTGATTTACCTAATTACAGCTTTGGCTATGTTTATTTACCTGCTTTATTGGCGCTTGCGATGGCATCTATGATTACTACTCGCATTGGAGCTAAAATGGCAACTAATTTACCAACAGAAATGCTCAAAAAGATATTTGCTGTATTTTTGATATTTGTTGCAGCAGCGATGCTGCTGTAGAGTGCACCGTTAACTATTAATAAGAAGAGAATGATTTATGTCTCAGGGCTATTTTGAATTTCCCAATATTGATCCTGTTTTAGTGTCTATTGGCCCTATTTCTATACGTTGGTACGGCTTAATGTACCTTATTGGATTTATGTTTGCTTTATGGCTTGCAAATCGCCGTGCTGATAAACCTGGCAGTGGTTGGAGCCGCGAACAAGTTTCTGATTTGTTATTCGCGGGCTTCCTTGGCGTTGTTATTGGTGGACGTGTTGGCTACGTTATTTTTTACAACTTTGATCTTTTCCTTGCCGACCCTCTTTATTTATTCAAAGTATGGACTGGTGGCATGTCATTCCATGGTGGGTTGCTTGGAGTCATTACGGCGATGTTCTGGTATGCACATAGACATGGCCGCAGCTTTTTCGGTGTCGCTGATTTTGTTGCACCCTTAGTGCCTTTCGGTCTCGGTATGGGAAGGATGGGTAACTTTATGAACGGTGAACTATGGGGAAGAGTGACCGATATCCCTTGGGCAATTGTATTTCCAACGGGTGGTCCAGTCCCGCGTCATCCATCGCAATTGTATGAAATGCTTCTTGAAGGTGTTGTGTTGTTCTTTATTCTTAACTGGTTTATCAAAAAACCACGCCCGTTAGGAGCAGTATCAGGGCTATTTTTGGCTGGGTATGGTACATTCCGCTTCATCATTGAGTTTTTCCGTGAGCCAGATGCGCAACTTGGCTTGTATGGTGACTACATTTCGATGGGGCAGATCCTCTCGTCACCGATGATCATTTTGGGTATTTTAATGATGATTTGGGCTTACAAACGAGGCCTATATCAAGACAAAGTTCCAGCAGAAAAGAAGTAAGGAATTGGAGTGAAACAGTATTTAGATTTGTGTCAACGTATTGTTGACCAAGGCGTTTGGGTTGAAAATGAACGAACTGGTAAACGTTGCCTGACGGTAATTAACGCCGATCTAACTTATGATGTTGCGAATAACCAATTTCCATTAGTGACAACGCGTAAAAGCTTTTGGAAAGCTGCGGTTGCTGAGCTGCTGGGCTATATTCGTGGTTACGATAACGCCGAAGATTTTCGTCAACTTGGGACAAAAACTTGGGATGCGAATGCTAACCTAAATCAAGCATGGCTGAATAATAAGCACCGTAAAGGCGAAGATGATATGGGCCGAGTCTACGGTGTTCAAGGTCGTGCTTGGGCAAAGCCAGATGGCGGTCATGTCGATCAATTGCGTAAAATTGTCGATGACTTGACTCGTGGAGTGGATGATAGAGGTGAGATTCTCAATTTCTATAACCCTGGCGAGTTTCATATGGGATGCCTAAGACCATGCATGTACAGTCATCACTTTTCTTTACTTGGGGATACATTGTATCTAAATAGTACTCAGCGTTCTTGTGATGTCCCGCTTGGATTGAACTTTAATATGGTTCAAGTCTATGTGTTCTTGGCTATTATGGCTCAGATAACAGGTAAAAAAGCAGGTCAAGCTTATCACAAGCTGGTTAACGCGCATATTTACGAAGATCAGCTTGAGTTAATGCGTGATGTTCAGCTTAAGCGAGAGCCGTTGCAAGCGCCGACTTTCCATATCAATCCAGGCATTAAATCATTAGAAGATTTAGAAACCTGGGTTACGCTTGATGATTTTTGGGTGGAAGATTATCAACATCATGACCCGATCCGCTATCCGTTTTCAGTTTAATTAAATACGGTTGTTGTTGATGACGAGATCAAAAAAGCTGACCCTTTGGAGTCAGCTTTTTTATTATTAGATGGCGGCTGTTTTAGGCATTTTTTATTGAGTCACAGCCACATTCTATAGTCGTATCTAGAGTTTAAACACTCAGTGCTAGGATGGTTCCAGGAAGAACTAAAAAAACAGCCAGCAGATAACCTGCGACGACCGCTTTATTTCTTGTCGCCATCTCTGAAAGGAACTCTGCACACTTAACGGGAATTTCTCGTAGCATCGGAATACCAAAAATAAGCACCGTTGCTAGGACATTAAATGTAAGATGGACCAAGGCAATTTGTAAGGCGAAAACTGCAAACTCACCTGATACTGCTGTGGCTGCAAGTAGTGCAGTAATACAAGTGCCGATATTAGCACCCAACGTAAATGGGTATATATCACGAACTTTTAGTACTCCAGAACCAACAAGAGGGACCATTAAACTTGTTGTTGTTGAAGATGATTGAACTAAAATCGTCACCAGTGAGCCCGATACGATGCCGTGAATTGGACCACGACCAATTGCATTTTTCAAAATATCACGTGCCCTTCCTACCATTAGGCTTTTCATCAATTTACCCATGACAGTGATCGCAACAAAGATGGTACTTATACCCATAACGATCAGGATGATACCACCAACGCTATCACCAAACGTAGACAGTGGCTCTTTGATGGCACTGACTACTGGTTTTGTGATTGGCTTAATAAAATCAAAGCCTTTCATGCTCATGTCACCAGCATTCAGTAAAGGTGATACCAACCAATGAGAGATCTTTTCCAGAATACCAAACATCATTTCGAGAGGTAGGAAGATAAGTACTGCCAATAGGTTAAAGAAATCGTGGATGGTTGCACTGGCGAATGCTCGCTTAAATTCCTCTTTGCACCGCATGTGGCCAAGGGATACAAGTGTATTGGTCAACGTTGTGCCAATGTTTGCACCCATTACCATAGGAATAGCGGTTTCTACAGGAAGGCCACCAGCGACAAGGCCAACAATAATAGAAGTGACTGTACTAGAAGATTGAATTAATGCAGTGGCTACTAAGCCAATCATTAAACCAGCAATAGGGTGTGAAGCAAATTCAAATAAGACTTTTGCTTGGTCGCCTGTTGCCCATTTGAAACCGCTACCAATCATAGATACTGCTAAAAGAAGCAGGTATAACATGAACGCCAAGTTAGCCCAGCGAACCCAGCGATTAGTACTCGCAATAGGTTGTGCTGTTGAAGTAGCTTGGTTCATCATAATTTTCTCCGTTGACCTTTGGTTTAAGTATTTGGTCTGTAGTTGAAACTGTGGGCGATATTAGTAAAGAAATATTTCATTAATATTACAGTCAGTTGAAGTAAGTGTAACTTTTCTTGGCTTTAGAGGAGGGGAGTAAAGCTTTTAATATAAGTTATTGATTTTTAATTATCTATTTATATTCAGTATCTTATTTTTGTATTGGTGGCTGTAAAAGCCCCTCTAGAAAAAATAGTATTATCCCAGTGCTTATTGTGATTTAGCTTTAATCGATTTATTTGAGTTTATTTTTGTATATGACATTATGACACAGAACACTTCGGAAAAAACAAACATTAGACTACTAATTTGTAGGCATTACCGAACCCATGAATAGTGGTTTTTAAAGTGAACATGGTGACCGTGCTCTATATAGTTTTTTGAAGTCATTTGAGTATGTTAATACTCCTTTATTACCTTCTGTTAGGGGAAAAGAAAATGTCACATTTAAATTACAACCACCTTTATTATTTTTGGATGGTGTGCAAACAAGGCTCTGTTACTAAAGCCGCAGAAGCACTCTTTTTAACGCCTCAAACCGTTACCGGACAGATCAAAGCATTAGAAGAGCGAATGAAAGGTAGACTTACCAAACGTAATGGTAGAACAGTAGAGCCAACAGAATTAGGTCAATTGGTTTATAAATATGCGGATCGAATGTTTGGTCTAAGTTATGAAATGCTTGATGTCGTTAATTATAGTCAGTATTCGAATGTCCTATTTGAAGTCGGGGTCGCGGATGCGCTTTCAAAACGTCTTGTGAGTGAAATTTTGATGACAACGGTACCGGAAGACAATCGTATTCATTTACGATGTTATGAAGCGACGCACGAATTACTTTTAGAACGTTTATCTCAACATAAACTGGATATGATCTTATCCGACTGTCCCGTTGATTCAACTCAGAGTCCGGGACTCTACAGCAAAAAGCTTGGTGAAAGTAGTATGAGTTTTTTTGCATCATCACCGATCAATAACGTTAATTTTCCTGCTATTTTAGAGCACAAGAAGCTTCTTTTACCTGCTGCTCGAACGGCAATGGGGCGTAAAGTATTACAATGGTTTGATCATCAAGGCTTACAGCCAAATATCTTAGGTGAGTTTGATGATGTTGCTTTGATGAAAGCTTTTGCCCGTTTTCATAATAATGTGATTTTTCTTGCACCGACAGTGTATATGTCAGAGATAGAAGATGACCAGAATCTGCAACTCATCAGCCATATTTATGATCTAAAAGAAGAGTATTACGTCATTTTTGCTGAGAGAATGATACAGCATCCCGCTGTAAAGAGCGTATGTGATGCAAACTTTAGTCAAATGTTTGAATAAACAAGGTTTCGTTGGACTCGCAAATAGATTACTATCAATAAAATTATAACTCAAAACGATAGAATTTATATAATACAGCAACCTTGCCTAGGATAGGTCAAGTGCGTTGTCGCTAGGAGTCCAGGAGATGAACTTACAAAAAATGGAGAAACACGCCCCAAAAGCCGTGGTATTACTTAAAGCGATGGCTAATGAAAGGCGATTGCAAATTCTTTGTATGCTGCATGACCAAGAGTTATCAGTTGGAGAATTATGTGTAAAGTTAGAATTAAGCCAATCGGCATTGTCACAACACTTAGCTTGGCTTCGTCGTGATCAGCTTGTTGCAACACGAAAGGAAGCACAAACTGTGTTCTATAGCTTAGAAAGTGATAATGCAAAAGCTTTGATTCAGCTGCTGCATTCTATTTACTGTGCGGATACTGGAGAAGGCGCTGGGAGTTTATAACTAGGACCAACTTTCGCTGAAATTAAAACTCTTATAAAGCTGACAATGTCGGCTTTTTTATCATCTGTACTATACAGTAAGACAAAAAGATATAAAAAAACCGGCAAAAGCCGGTTTTTTCTTCACTGTAAGATCAAGTTTCTATTAAAGAGCTTTGATTTGTGCAGTGAAACGAGACTTGTGACGAGCAGCTTTATTCTTATGAATAAGGCCTTTAGTCGCCATGCGGTCTAGGATAGGTGTAACTGCAGCAAATGCAGCAGTTGCAGCTTCTTTGTCGCCTGCTTCGATAGCAGCAACAGTTTTCTTCATGTAAGTACGCATCATTGAGCGACGGCTAGCATTGTGCTGACGACGTTTCTCAGCTTGGATAGCGCGCTTCTTAGCAGATTTACTATTTGCCAAGGGTCTAACTCCCAAAAACTTAGTTCTGTGACAATTTAAGGGCGAGGAATATCCCTCATTTGCGCTTAAATGTCAAATGATTTGTGCAAAAACCAATCGTACCCAAAACAAATTTTGGTTCGAGAGGCTATCGCGGTTAAGATGGCGTGGATTCTAACAGTATTTTTAGACCATTGCTAATAATTATCCACTTAGATCGAGTTAGTAGATAGATTTTTAATGCCCATTTAGCGCTTTCAACGATTTATCGAAATCGGGTGAGCCATGTTTAGTGAGATTCTGAGGTAATAGTGAGTAAACGACTGCTCAAATCTGGCATGATCGTCAGTGCCATGACATTAATTTCACGCGTTCTAGGTTTAGTTCGTGATGTTGTAATCGCAAATTTGATGGGCGCAGGTGCGAGTGCCGATGTTTTCTTCTTTGCAAATAAAATCCCTAATTTTTTAAGGCGACTTTTTGCTGAGGGGGCCTTCTCACAAGCATTTGTGCCAGTACTGACTGAAAATCATGCTCAAGGAGATATGAACAAAACCCGAGAACTGATTGCGCGCACGGCGGGTACTTTAGGAGTAATTGTCTCTTTAGTCACACTGCTTGGTGTGATTGGGTCGAGTGTGGTGACCGCATTATTTGGTTTTGGTTGGTTTTTAGATTGGCTTCGTGGAGGCCCTTCTGCTGAAAAGTTTGAGCTTGCTAGTGTGATGCTTAAAATCACTTTCCCATATTTGTGGTTTATTACCTTTGTTGCGCTCTCTGGCTCGATACTGAATACTTTGGGCAAATTTGCCGTCTCTTCTTTTACCCCTGTGTTTTTGAACGTGATGATCATTTTAGCCGCTTGGTTTATCGCCCCACAAATGCCTCAACCGGAGATTGGTTTATCCATTGGTGTTTTCTTAGGTGGCTTAGTGCAATTTCTATTCCAAATTCCTTTTCTTATTCGAGCTGGAGTTATGGTGAAACCGAAGTGGGGGTGGAAAGACCCAGGAGTTGTTAAAATACGAACGCTTATGATCCCTGCATTATTTGGGGTTTCGGTCAGTCAAATAAATTTATTGCTGGATACATTTATTGCAAGTTTTTTACAATCGGGTTCGATCAGTTGGTTGTATTATTCAGACCGTTTGTTGGAGTTTCCATTGGGCTTATTTGGTATTGCTATTGCGACAGTAGTGTTACCCGCTTTATCACGTAAGCATGTTGATGCGCATAGTGAGGGCTTTGCACATACGATGGATTGGGGGGTACGCATGGTGACCTTACTTGGCATTCCTGCCATGCTAGGGTTGATGGTATTGGCCAAACCTATGCTGATGGTATTGTTCATGCGAGGTGAATTTTCACCTCAAGATGTCGAGCATGCATCACTTTCATTGCTGGCTTATGCGTCAGGTTTGCTATTCTTTATGTTGATTAAAGTATTGGCTCCTGGTTACTACTCACGTCAAGATACGAAAACACCTGTCAAATATGGCATTATTGCGATGTCAACCAACATGATATTCAATGCGATTTTGGCTTATTTCTATGGCTATGTTGGATTAGCAATGGCAACGGCCTTGTCTGCATTTGTTAACATGGCACTGTTGTATCGTGGTTTACATATCTCAGGAGTTTATCATATGACGAAACGTACCCTACTGTTTATCTTACGTTTGATGATTGCTGGGGCGGCGATGGTGGCTGTGATTGTCTGGCAGCTTGCAGACATGTCGGTGTGGTTGGATTGGGACTTTGCTCGCCGCGGTGGTACTCTTGGAATGTTGATTGCACTTGGTACGGCCGTTTACCTTGCTGTTGTCTTTTTACTCGGTGTACGTCTAAAAGACCTAAAAGCTGGGACAGAATAGGGTAGATTAGTATATAATCTGCCAGTTAAACACAGTGCAAATCAAAACAACAGAGGCATAAGCAGTATCCGATGGAACTGATTAGAGGCATTCACAATATCAAGCCACGCCATCATGGCTGTGTGCTGACGATTGGTAACTTTGATGGCGTACATAAAGGACATCAACGAGTACTGCAGCAGTTGTCAGAGAAAGCTGAACAACTGGCTTTACCTTCGGTTGTGATGACGTTCGAGCCCCAACCAATGGAGTTATTTGCTCGAGATAAAGCGCCAGCAAGGTTAGCACGTTTACGAGACAAATACGTTCAGCTGAAACACTTTGGCCTTGATCGCTTGTTTTGCGCTGGCTTTAATCGCAGTTTCGCCAATTTAACGGCAGAGCAATTTATCTGTGACTTGTTGGTCAAGCGATTGGGTGTTAAGTTTCTAGTTGTTGGCGATGACTTTTGTTTTGGCAAAGGCCGAACGGGAAGCTTCGCTATGCTGGAGCAGGCTGGCCGAAAGTACGGCTTTGAAGTCGTCAGCACTCAAAGTGTATGCTGGAATGATAAAAGAATCAGTAGCACTGCCATCAGACAAGCACTTGCTCGTGGTGACTTACGTGCGGCACAAAACATGTTGGGTCGTAACTATAGCATTAGTGGTCGTGTCTCTCACGGGAGAAAACTGGGGCGAACCATTGGTTTCCCAACCGCGAATATCCCACTAAAACGATGTGTATCTCCAGTTTCTGGGGTCTATGTGGTGCAGGTGTATGGTGTCAGTGAACAACCGATTGGTGGTGTGGCTAATATTGGCCAGCGACCAACGGTAAATGGCATTCGTCAGCAACTTGAAGTGCATTTATTTGACTTTAAGGCTGATCTATATGGCAAACATTTAAACGTCGAACTTTTATATAAACTACGCAATGAAGAAAAGTTTGAATCGTTTGAATTATTGAAAAAACAAATTGAATTGGATGCTGAAGCAGCAAGGGTGTGGCTGCGTCAGCTTAAGCGTTGAACGGTTTATTCCACCGAACAACATAATGTCTAACTTTCGCCCAATATAACGGAATTAAGAATCGATGAGTGAGTATAAAGATACCCTGAATTTACCTGAAACAGGGTTTCCAATGCGTGGCAACCTGGCTAATCGTGAGCCAGAAATGCTAAAGCGTTGGTATAAAGAAGACCTTTACGGTGAGATCCGTAAAGCTAAAAAAGGCAAAAAGTCATTCGTATTACACGATGGCCCTCCTTATGCAAATGGTGATATTCACCTTGGTCACGCGCTAAACAAGATTCTTAAAGACATTATTATTAAATCCAAAACACTTTCTGGTTTTGATGCACCTTATGTGCCTGGTTGGGACTGTCATGGTCTGCCTATCGAGTTGATGGTAGAAAAGAAAGTGGGCAAACCAGGTCAAAAAGTGACGGCAGCAGAGTTTCGCGAGAAGTGTCGCGAATATGCAGCAGGCCAAGTCGAAGGCCAGAAAGAAAGCTTTAAGCGTCTGGGTGTTATGGGTGAGTGGGATAAACCATATCGCACGATGGACTTTGCAACTGAAGCAAACATTGTTCGCGCTTTAGGTAAAATTGCTAGCAAAGGTCATTTATTGAAAGGTTTCAAACCTGTTCATTGGTGTACAGATTGTGGCTCTGCACTTGCAGAAGCAGAAGTCGAGTACAAAGACAAAGTTTCCCCTTCTATTGATGTTCGTTTTAAAGCCGCAGATGAAGCTGAACTGCTATCTAAATTTGAGCTTACTGAAGGTCACGAAGGTAAAGGCGATGTTTCTATCGTTATTTGGACAACCACGCCATGGACATTGCCTGCAAACCGTGCAGTTTGTTTACGTGATGACCTTGAATATGTGCTTATCCAAGTTGAAGGTGATGAAGCTTCTGAAACAAAACCAGAGCGTATTATAGTCGCATCAGAGTTAGCCAAAGATGTGATGGACCGTGCTGATATCGAGCATTTCCATAATCTAGGTTTTGCCAAAGGCAGTGAACTTGAGTTAACTCAATTCCAGCATCCGTTCTACAACTTCACTGTTCCTGCAATCCTTGGTGACCATGTGACAACGGATTCTGGTACTGGTGTTGTTCATACCGCTCCTGGTCATGGTCAAGAAGACTTTGTGGTTGGTAAAAAATACGACCTAGAAGTGGCGAACCCAGTGGGTTCAAATGGTGTTTACTTACCGGATACCGAGCTATTTGCAGGCCAACATGTATTCAAGGCGAATGGTGCAGTTGTTGATGTTCTAAAAGAAAAAGGTGCGTTACTTCACCACCATGCTTACGAGCACAGCTACCCACACTGCTGGCGCCATAAAACCCCAATCATCTTCCGAGCAACGCCTCAATGGTTTGTCTCTATGGATCAAGCTGGTCTACGTGCTAAAGCGTTAGAGTCGATCAAGAATGTTGAATGGATGCCTGAGTGGGGTCAAAGCCGTATTGAAGGGATGATCGAAGGTCGTCCGGAGTGGTGTATCTCTCGTCAACGCACATGGGGTGTGCCTATCGCTCTATTTGTACACAAAGAAACGTCAGAGCTTCACCCAAATACGCTGGAGCTGATTGAGAAGGTTGCTCTGTTGGTTGAAGAAAAAGGCATTCAAGCATGGTGGGATGTCGATGCTGCTGAACTTCTTGGTGATGACGCTGCTCAATACGAGAAAGTGCTTGATACACTTGACGTTTGGTTTGATTCTGGTGTAACGCACTCTGCGGTTGTTGATGCTCGTGAAGAATTCAATGGTCACAGCGCTGATCTTTACCTTGAAGGTTCAGACCAACATCGTGGCTGGTTCCAGTCATCCCTGATCTCATCCGTTGCGATGAAAGACGAAGCACCATACAAGCAAGTATTGACCCACGGCTTTGTTGTTGATGGTAAAGGTCACAAAATGTCGAAATCGATTGGTAACGTTGTATTACCAAAAGATGTGACGAACAAACTAGGTGCCGATATTCTGCGTTTGTGGGTTGCTTCTACAGACTACACAGGTGAAGTGGCAGTATCAGATGAAATCCTAAAACGTTCAGCGGATGCTTACCGTCGTATTCGTAACACTGCGCGTTTCTTCCTAGCAAACTTAAATGGCTTTAACCCAGCCACTGATATTGTTCCAGTTGAAGAAATGGTGTCGCTGGACCGTTGGGCTGTTGGTCGTGCTCAAGCAGCACAAGAAGATATCATTAAAGCTTATGAAGACTATAACATTCATGCGGTGACTCAACGCTTAATGCACTTCTGTTCTATTGAAATGGGATCATTCTACCTTGATGTAATTAAAGACCGTCAGTACACCGCGAAACGTGGTGGTCATGCTCAACGCAGCTGTCAGACGGCGCTTTACTACATCGTAGAAGCTTTGGTTCGTTGGATGGCGCCAATTATGTCATTCACCGCCGATGAAATCTGGAATGAAATGCCAAGCCTGTTGCCGTCTGGTGAGAAGCGTGAAAAATTCGTCTTTACTGGTGAGTGGTTTGATGGGCTATTCGGCCTTGCACAAGGTGAAGAACTGAACAACGAGTTTTGGGCAGAAATTCAAGCAGTGCGTGGTGCGGTGAATAAGCTACTCGAAGATGCTCGTAAAGAAAAAATCATCGGTGGTGCACTTCAAGCCGAAGTTACGCTATTTGCTGATGAAGCGTTGATGGCAAAACTTAATCAGTTAGAAGATGAGTTGCGTTTTGTTCTATTGACTTCTGGTGCGCATGTTATGCCATTGAGCGAGAAAACAGGCCAAGCAAGTGCAACAGATATTGATGGACTTTGGGTTGAAGTTGCAGCAGCAGCGGGTGAGAAATGTGACCGTTGTTGGCATCATACTGCAGATGTTGGTAGTGTGGCTAACCACGAGAAAATTTGTGGTCGCTGTGCTTCTAACGTTGATGGTGAAGGCGAAGTACGTAAGTTTGCTTAATTCATCGTCAGACTCATTGAGTCGTAAGTACAAGATGTATTATCTTTAATATCCCACAGCCCCAGTTTTCGCTGGGGCTGTTTGTAGGTGGAGTCATGACAGAGAAAACATTCACATTAAAACAATCAGGGGTTCGCTGGTTGTGGTTAGCGGTTTTAGTTTTTATTGCTGATATCGGCATTAAGCTCTTGGTGATGGATAATATAGGGTATGGATGGGCTCATCGTATCGAAATCCTTCCCTTTTTTAATCTTTTGTATGTACATAACTATGGAGCTGCTTTCAGTTTCCTAAGTGATCAAGAAGGTTGGCAGCGTTGGCTATTCAGTGCGATCGCATTTGGCGTGACAGGTCTGTTAACTTACTGGATGAGTAAATTACCGGCGACGGAAAAGTGGAATAATATTGCTTATGCTTTAATTATTGGTGGTGCTGTTGGTAATGTGTTTGATCGCATCGTGCATGGTTTTGTGGTTGATTACTTAGATTTCTTCTGGGGTTCCTACCATTGGCCTGCTTTCAATTTGGCGGATTCAACCATTTGTATTGGTGCTGCAATGATCATCTTGGATGGTTTTCGTAAAAAAGGTGTAGAAAAGTAATCATCTCTCAATAAAAATTTAAGCGTCGTGCGTTGATTCGTACGACGCTTTTTATTATTTTGTTGCGAGATTAATAGAATAATGAGTGTTCATCCAAGGATGAACGCTTAAGAACAAGGAAGCAATAACGTGAAACCGATTGATACTAACTCCACTGTAACGTTACATTTCTCTATCAAATTGAGCGATGGTTCGGTTGCCGATAGCACCCATAATATGGGCAAACCTGCTCAGTTTGTGATGGGGGATGGTAGCTTAAGCCCAAACTTCGAACAGTGTTTATTAGGCTTGCAGGTTGGTGAACAAAAAAGCATTGAACTGAAAGCAGAAGATGCTTTTGGCCAACCTAACCCAGATAACATTCATTATATGGACCGTGCAAAGTTTGTGGGTGAAGCGGAGGTCGAAGTGGGAACGATCATGGCATTTACTGGGCCAGATGGTATGGAAATTCCGGGTATTATTACCGAAATTGCTGGCGATTCAGTCACAGTAGACTTTAATCACCCTCTTGCAGGACAAGACGTGACTTTCGAAGTTGAGATTTTGTCAGTAGAATAGTTATTGAGAAAAAGATAATTCCAATGGGCAATAAAATGAAAATCTTGTTAGCTAACCCACGTGGCTTCTGTGCAGGTGTTGATCGCGCAATCAGCATTGTAGAGCGTGCACTAGAGATGTATCAGCCACCAATTTATGTGAGACATGAAGTAGTCCACAATCGTTATGTGGTTGAAGGTTTAAAACAGCGTGGTGCTATCTTCGTTGAGGAATTACATGAGGTTCCAGATAACAATATTGTGATTTTTTCTGCGCATGGTGTTTCTCAGGCAGTTCGACAAGAAGCAAAATCTCGTGATCTTACCGTATTTGATGCAACCTGTCCTTTAGTGACCAAAGTTCATATGGAAGTCGCTCGTGCGAGTCGACGTAATATGGAAGTGGTGCTTATAGGCCATGCAGGCCACCCTGAAGTGGAAGGTACTATGGGCCAGTATGCAAGTGAAACAGGGGGCATGTACCTTGTTGAAACACCGGCAGATGTAGTAAAACTTAAAGCCGTAGTAAAAGATCCTTCTGATTTACACTACGTGAGCCAAACGACGCTTTCTGTTGATGAAACCGCAGATGTCATCGAAGAGCTCAGACGTGTTTTTCCTGATATTCAAGGTCCTCGCAAAGACGATATCTGTTATGCGACTCAGAACCGTCAAGATGCGGTTCGTGAGTTGTCTAGTGACGTTGATGTGATGATTGTTGTAGGGTCTAAAAACTCTTCGAACTCTACACGTCTTAAAGAACTCGCAGAAAAATTAGGTACGCCAGGATATTTGACTGATTGTCCTGAGGACATTCAGCCGGAGTGGTTTACTAATAAAGCGAAAGTGGGTGTGACTGCGGGAGCATCAGCCCCAGAAGAGTTGGTGAATCAAATCTTAGAGCGCGTCAAATCACTGGTAGGGGCTGAAGCAGTCGATGAAGTGCTGGGTCGCGAAGAAAATATGTTTTTTGAAGTCCCAAAAGAGCTGCAAATTAAGCAAGTCGATTAAACTGGATTGAATGTTGAAAAAAGCGACCAATGTGTCGCTTTTTTGTTTCTTGTGTTTCTGCGTTGGGAGGCCGTCGATGGTTTTGTCACGCGGGATGACTGGTGAGTATGCAACGCATTCGACTTAATGAGTAATCCCTATCATTTCTTTTAAAGTTTTTAAATAACGCCGACTTACTGGTATTTCAAACCCAGTTCGGGTCATGATCTCGGCCAGCCCATTTTCTAGTAATTTAATTTCGTGAATGGCTTGGATGTTGACAAGGTATTGGCGGTGGCAACGAACGAGAGCTGTTCTTTCTTCGAGTGTTTTCAGGGTGAGCTGAGTGCTCACGGTTTGATTCTCTGAGTGGATATGAACACCACTAATATCACTGTAAGCACATTCAACGGCAGTGGTTGCAACCAGCACAATTCGGTTATGGCCCATACATGGAATTTGTTTAAGTCTATCTGGGGCGATCTTGGCGATGGGTTGGACTAAAGTATGTTGCTGAATCGCTTTGTTCAATCGCGTCACTGTTTTGTGGAGGCGCTGAGGATCAACAGGTTTAAGTAAGTAATCAAAGGCATTATCTTCGAAAGCTTGAATCGCATATTGATCGTAAGCTGTGATAAATACCACATAAGGCATTGTTTCAGGATCAAGCATACTCAGGAGTTCAATTCCTGTGACTTGAGGCATTTGTATGTCAAGAAACACAACATCTGGTCTCAACTCATTGATCTTTCTCAACCCCATAATGGCGTTAGAGGCTTCACCAATGACTTCAATTTGGCCCGTTTCGTTTAATAATTCAGTCAACTCCTCGCGAGCAAACTGTTCATCATCAATGACAAGAGCGGTTAACATTTCACTTCACCTTTCCTAAGCGGTTTATCGTTAGGCGTGGCATAACCTAAGATACTGGGATGATAAAACTCATTTTAGTAAATTGAAGCCTTTTATAAGCGATTTTTAGCGTTGAATCACTGCCAAATTGATGAGAAAGGCGTTTGGCAACAATTTCCATGCCTAAACCGGTATGATTTTCTACTGGAGGCTGATAGTAACCCGCATTATCTTCGACTGTGAGCAGGTAACCTTTTGGATGTGGCTGGCTGTATATTTTTACTTTGCCATTTTCAAGTAAGTGAGCGATGCCATGTTTGATGGCGTTTTCAACTAAAGGCTGAAGAGTGAAGCTCGGTAGTCTGATATCGAGTAACTCAGGTTGAACATCAATCTCGACTTCTAAGCGATCTGTAAAACGCGCTTTTTCAATCGATAGATAAGCATTTACATGTGCAAGTTCTTCTTTGAGTGTCACAGTATCGATATTTTGTTTGAGGTTACTGCGAAAGAAATGTGATAAGTCCTGAATCAATTTACGCGCTTTATCAGGATCACGGCGTGTAATGGCACTGATAGTATTGAGAGCATTAAAGAGAAAATGTGGGTTAACCTGTGCATGCAGTAACTTAATTTCAGCTTGAGCTAACAGTGTTTGTTGCTGGTGGTAGTCACCATATAAGATCTGGCTTGATAGCAGCTGAGCAATCCCCTCAGCCATCGACATATTAGCCGTTGAGAAGAGTTTACGTTTGGGCTCATAGAGTTTGATGGTACCAACCACGTCTTTACCAGCATGCAATGGAATGATCAGAGCAGAACCTAGTTTACAATCAGGCGCTAGTGAACACTGATAGGTGCGCTCACTGCCGTCAAGGTAAATGATGTCATTTTTTTCCATTGAATCGAGCGTGCTTTGTGAAGAAATTGGGGTATTTGGCTTATGGTGATCATCACCGATCCCCACGAAAGCCAAAATCTTTTCTTGGTCGGTAATCGCAACGGCTCCAACGTTGGTTTCTTCATAGATGATACGGGCAATTTTCTCGGCATTATCACTGTTAAATCCGTTACTGAGTATGCCCACTGAACGGTCGGCAATACTCAGGGCTCTGCGAGAGAAAGCGGCAGAATATTTTTCAAAAATGGTTTTACGATCTTGTAGGATACTCATAAATAAAGCAGCCCCAACAGAGTTTGCAATGATCATGGGAGCGGCAATTGCCGAGACCAGTTCATAGGCTTGGTTAAATGGTTTCGCGACGGTGAGTAGGAGGATCATTTGAACTACTTCAGCTAAAAAAGTAATGCTAAACACGATGCTAGGTCTGAATAACATTGATGTTTTATTATTCTTGATAAAGTACAGGTGAAGTAATCCTCCAATCAAACCTTCTGCTGTGGTTGAAATAGCGCAAGCAATGTCGGTAAAGCCACCTAGTGTGTAACGATGGATACCACCAGTTAATCCAACCGCAAAACCCACGATAGGACCACCAAAAAGTCCTCCCATTACCGCACCAATTGCTCGTGTATTAGCAATAGCATCATTGATTTGTAGACCAAAGTAGGTACCTAAAACACAAAAGCCGGAGAACAGTATGTAACAAAGGATACGATGGCTTAGACGTGAAGAAATGCTCAGAAGAGGGAGGATGAGCGGTGTTTTACTCAACATATAAGCTAAGACTAAGTAAACGCACATTTGTTGTAAAAGAGAGAGGATCAATTCCATGGTGAGCCTAAACCGAGAAGTAATAATCTTATTGTAACTGAGAAGAGAAATAAAAAAGAGCCTGCGCTGGGCAGGCTCTGAAGCTTATTTATCGTTGATAACGAATGCATCGATATCGGCGTATTTATGCGGACTCTGAGGCGATGTTTGGTTTCTCTTCATCAGCAAGATTGCTTTCACCTTTGCCTTTCGACACTTTGATCACGTAAGCCGTGGCCGCTAAAGCGAATAGAATGCCAGCTATGGTTGAGATTTGCATCGGTAAACCAAAGCCCAGTGAGCTGTTGTTGAGAATGAAAGTCACACATACTGTCGTCATAAAAATGGCGGGTACAGTGGTAATCCAATGGAACTTGTTATGGCGAAGCAGGTAGGCTGATGCTGTCCACAGCATCATAACTGCGGTTGTTTGGTTAGCGAAACCAAAGTAGCGCCAGATGATACCAAAGTCTACTTGAGTTAAGATACCGCCAATCACGAATAACGGCATTGCCATAAGCAGACGGTTACGCAGCGTTTTTTGCTCCATGCCAAAGTATTCTGCAAGGATCAGACGGCTAGAACGAAATGCAGTATCTCCAGAAGTGATCGGTAAAATAACCACACCAAGGAAGGCAACAATGCCGCCAAAGACCCCTAGAAGACCAAAAGAAGAACTATATACAACATTACCCGGACCGCCATTTTTCACCGCTTCTGAGAGTCCCTCTAGTGAACCAAAGAAAGACAGGGCAATCGCACACCAGATAAGAGCGATGATACCTTCACCAATCATTGCACCGTAAAAAACAAAGCGCCCATTTTTCTCATTCTCCATACAACGCGCCATCAGAGGTGATTGAGTAGCATGGAAGCCTGAAATTGCACCGCATGCGATGGTGATAAACAGGGCTGGCCACAATGGCATATCATTAGGATTCAAGTTAGTGAGCATATCTGCGAAAGCGAAGTCACCCATAACCTTGTGCTCGCTAGAGACAGCGATAGCGGTCATCAGACCGACAGACATAAAGATCAGAAGTGCGCCAAAGAGAGGGTAAAAGCGACCAATGATTTTATCGACCGGCACGATTGTCGCGATAATGTAGTACGCAAAGATCACGACAACCATGGTCGTCATATTGACGGATAAGCTGGTTTGTTCGTTGATAAGGTTGGTGATCATACCTGCAGGTGCAGAAACAAACACAACCCCAACAAGTAGCAATAAGACAATAGCAAAAATGTTCATAAAGTGTTTTGCGCCATTGCCTAGATAACGACCTGTTATTGTCGGGACTGATGCTCCACCGTTACGAACCGAAAGCATACCTGAGAAGTAGTCATGTACTGCCCCTGCAAAGATACAGCCCAAAACAATCCAAAGCATGGCAGCTGGACCATAAAGCGCGCCCATGATTGGGCCAAAAATAGGGCCGACGCCAGCAATATTAAGCAGTTGAACGAGGTAAACACGTTTGGTTGACATTGGTACATAGTCAACGCCATCGGTTTGGGTGTGGGCTGGGGTTTGGCGATTCTCATTGATACCGAAAATCTTTTCAACGAAAGCGCCGTAGATAAAGTATCCGCCGATGAGGGCTGCGACACAGGTTAAAAACCACATCATAGCAGTTGTCCTTGGTTAAGTTGGATGGGTAGTACATTTACTGTTCATGGTATCACTAAATAAAACCTGCACATTCGCTGAGTGAATGAGTGGTCAAATAGGAAAATGAGTGGTCGATATTAAAGATAAGCGGTCTAGCTTTGGTTACTGCGTTAAAAACGTTGGCACGTAAGAGATATCCAGCAAATCATGCTCTTTAGTGGTAAGCTTTTTAGACAAGAATCTAGTAATAAATCGGTAAGAAAAATGATAAAAAAGAAAATGTTAAGTTTGTTACTTCTTTCACTATCAGGGTGTGTCTCAACCACGGAAGAGCTAATAAAGGCGGGGGATTGGTATCAGGTTGGCTACCAAGACGGTGTCGTGGGGCGTCCAGCGCGTACCGTTAAAGAGTTGAGTCGTCTTGGTCAAGTACAACAAGGAGACTATGACCAAGGCTATCTAAAAGGGGTAACGGAGTATTGTAATCCAGAGTTTGCTTATCAAATTGGGCTCTCTGGCCAATACTATGAAGGGGTGTGTGAGGGGACACCTCAATCGCAGCAATTTCGTATGGAGTGGCAACGAGGCTGGGACAGTTATAACGATTAGCCGCGACATCATGCTCAGCAGTCAGCAAAATAAATGGCTGTACAAGCGTGGCAGGCATTCAATCTTTATCCCAGCTTATTTTCGATACAAGACCCCAAGCGAGGCGAGGCGACTTGCCCCGGTAACATCGGGTAAATTGCTTGGGAGCTCATCCATATAACGCTGAGCCAACCAAGCGAATGCCATCGCTTCCATGTAGTCAGCGCTCACGCCTTGTGTATCAGTGGTCGAGACGTGCCATTTTGCTAACAATGTAGCCAAACGTTCCATTAATAAAGGATTTTTAGCCCCACCGCCACACACTAATAATTGAGGCTTATCACCAAAAGCGAACTTTTCTACCTCATTGGCAATCGTCACAGCGGAGTATTCACAAAGTGTACGTTGGACATCTTGAGCCGAGGTTGTGTGGTGAACTAATTGCTGATTTAACCAGTCGAGGTTGAACTGCTCTCTTCCCGTACTCTTAGGTGCGGATAGGGTGAAGTAAGGATCTTGTAAAAGTTGCTGAAGTAATGTTGGGTGGACTTGGCCTGATAAGGCAAACAGAGCATCTTTATCAAAGCCCTGACCGGTGTGCTTTTCACACCATGCATCCATCAACATATTGCCCGGGCCAGTATCATACCCCGTGACCGCCTGTTGAGGGTGTAACACTGAGATATTGGCAATCCCACCCACATTAAGCACAACGGTTGTCGCGTCTTGCATGGAGAAGATATTGTTGTGAAAAGCTGGAACGAGTGGGGCACCTTGACCACCTAAAGCGATGTCCTTACGACGGAAATCAGCGACGGTATCAATGCCCGTTTTCACGGCAATGATATTGGCATCACCTAATTGTGTGCTGAATGGATAAGTCCCTGTCGGTTGGTGAAATACCGTTTGACCATGATTTCCTATGGCTCGGATTTGATGTGCAGAATAGCCAGACTTATCCAATAAGGCTAATACCGCATCAGAAAATAGATGCCCTAGTTGGTGGTCAAGCTCGCCAATGCTTTTAAGGTCAGTGTTTTGCCCGGTACAAACCGATAAAATCGACTGCTTAAGGGAAGTAGGCATAGGGTAATCATGGTGTGCGAGTAAACGGACACGTTCGCCTTCTATTTCAACCAGTGCGACATCCACGCCATCCATGCTGGTACCAGACATAACACCAATATACAGTTTACTATGATTCACGGTTGATCTCGTTAATAATTCAATTCCTTTATTGTAAAGCAATTCTTAAGCGAATAACCTCATCGAAGACGAGATATTTAGCCGAGTTTAAGGAGAAATCATGGGACCGTTATGGGTTGATGTTGCAGGATACGAACTGACTGCAGAAGATAGAGAAATTTTGGCGCATCCAACCGTAGGAGGCTTGATTTTATTTACTCGTAACTACCACGACAGTAAGCAACTTCAAGCACTGACGACATCTATTCGTAAAGCCGCGAAGCGTCCGATTTTGATTGGTGTTGACCAAGAAGGCGGACGTGTTCAGCGTTTTCGTCAAGGCTTTTCACTTATCCCTGCTGCACAAGAATATGCCAAACATTCTAATGGCGAAGAGCTAGCACGTATGGGGGGATGGCTAATGGCAGCAGAGCTTATCGCCCACGACATTGATTTGAGCTTTGCTCCTGTGCTGGATAAAGGCCATCAGTGTAAAGCCATTGGTAATCGCGCTTTTGGTGACGATATGGAGACCATCTTGCGTCATAGCACGGCTTACATGCAGGGGATGAAGAGTATCGGTATGGCAACGACAGGTAAACATTTCCCCGGTCATGGTGGCGTGATTGCTGACTCTCATTTAGAAACCCCTTATGATGACCGAAGCGATCTTTTCGAACAAGACATGGCGATATTTAAAGCACATATTGATGCTGGAATTCTAGATGCGATGATGCCTGCTCATGTGATCTTCTCCTATTATGATGACCAACCAGCAAGTGGTTCAGAATTCTGGCTAAAACAGGTTTTACGCCAGCAACTTGGCTTTAAGGGATTGACTTTCTCTGATGATTTAACCATGGAAGGTGCTGCGATCATGGGAGGGCCTGCAGAGCGTGGTGTGCAAGCATTAAAAGCTGGATGTGACATGCTGTTGGTTTGCAACCAGCGCGATGCGCAAGTCGAAGTGCTCGATCACCTGCCCATCACATCTGTTCCTCTTGCCGATGCTTTATTGAAAAAGCAAAACTTTTCATTGAGCGAGCTAAAAACTTCACAAGAATGGAAAGAGGCGACCGAAGCGATGAAGCGTTTGATTGATTAGTCACTCCATAGCCAAGCACTTTAAAGGTGACTTGGTTATAAAGAATGCTTTTTTTGGACGTAAACTGGCAAGAACATGCATTGAAAGCCGAAGTACTCAGTACTTCGGCTTTTATATTGGTGTAAAATAAAGTTTACGTTTAATGTTTTTTATTTTGTACGGTTGTAAATCTTTTTTAGCCTGTTATCTTGTCAATAAAGCTGAGTTGTCCCACAAATGGAATAGTGGGTGTAAATTAAAGTATACAGGTTGAGTTATGCAAAGAAGTGAATTGAGCAATATTAATATTAGCGAAGAGCAAGTCCTTATTACGCCGGAGGAACTCAAAGCGAAACTTCCTCTGAGTGAAAAAGCTCGTCGTTTTATTCAAGAGTCTCGTCAAACCATCGCAGACATTATTCACAAGAAAGATCATCGTCTGTTAATCGTATGTGGGCCTTGCTCTATCCATGACGTTGAAGCGGCAAAGGATTATGCAAAACGTCTAAAAGCACTTTCAGAACAGCTCAGCGACCAACTGTATATTGTTATGCGTGTTTACTTTGAAAAACCTCGAACGACAGTGGGTTGGAAAGGTCTTATTAATGATCCACATCTAGATGGCAGCTTCGACATTGAACATGGTTTGCATGTCGGACGTGAATTACTTGTTGAATTGGCTGAGATGGAAATTCCACTAGCAACAGAAGCTCTTGACCCAATTAGCCCACAATACTTAGCCGATACTTTTAGTTGGGCGGCTATTGGTGCTCGAACAACTGAATCACAGACTCACCGTGAGATGGCCAGTGGATTATCAATGCCTATCGGTTTTAAAAATGGTACCGATGGTAACTTAGCAACCGCGATTAATGCTATGCAGGCTGCAGCATCAGGTCACCGCTTTATGGGAATTAACCGCGAAGGGCAGGTGGCACTATTGACCACGCAAGGAAACGCGAATGGTCATGTTATCTTGCGTGGCGGTAAACAAACAAACTACGATTCTGTTTCGGTGACCGAGTGTGAGCAGGAGATGGCACAATTTGGCTTAGAGGCTTCGTTGATGGTTGACTGCAGTCATGCGAACTCTCGCAAAGACTACCGTTGCCAATCATTAGTGGCAGAAGATGTGATTCATCAAATTCGTGAGGGTAATCAATCTATCATTGGTCTGATGATTGAAAGTCATATTAATGAAGGCAATCAACCTTCTAGCCTTACTTTTGATGAGATGCAATATGGTGTTTCTATCACTGATGCCTGTATTAATTGGGCGTCAACTGAGGCACTATTACGTCATGCACACGAAGAGCTGGTGCCTTTCTTAGAAAATCGCCTTAAAGGCTAAAACGGAACGGATTTAAGGAACATCATGGCAGTTGAACTTAACGCATTACGCGATCAAATTGATGCGGTCGACAAACAAATGTTGGAGCTACTGGCGCAACGTTTAGCCCTAGTAGAGAAAGTGGGTGAAGTAAAAAGTGAACACGGGTTGCCAATCTACGCCCCAGATCGTGAGGCTGCAATGCTGGCATCACGCCGAGCTGAGGCTGAAAAAATGGGGATTCCTCCACAGCTGATCGAAGACATTCTTCGTCGAACCATGCGTGAGTCTTATGCCAGCGAGAAAGATTCCGGTTTTAAGTGTTTGAACCCAGAATTGCGCTCAGTGGTTATTATTGGTGGTCATGGCCAGTTAGGAGGTTTATTTGGCCGTATGTTCACTCTATCGGGTTATCAAGTTAAAGTTCTGGGTAGCCAGGACTGGGATCGCGCAGATGAAATTTTAAAAGATGCTGGTTTAGTTGTTGTTACCGTTCCTATTCACCTTACCGAAGGTGTGATAGCAAAACTGGGTAATCTGCCAACAGACTGTATTTTATGTGACCTGACCTCTATCAAGGCCAAACCGTTGCAAGCGATGTTGGACGTTCACCAAGGTCCAGTTGTGGGTTTACACCCAATGTTTGGCCCTGATGTGCCAAGTTTGGCGAAGCAGGTGATAATTTACTGTGATGGCCGTGAGCGAGAGCAATACCAATGGTTATTACAGCAGTTTGGTATTTGGGGTGCAAGCTTATGCCAAATCGATGCACAAGAGCACGATCATGGCATGACACTGATCCAAGCATTGCGTCACTTCACTTCATTTGCTTACGGTATGCACCTAAGCAAAGAAAATCCAAACATCGATCAACTGTTGAAACTCAGCTCACCAATTTACCGCTTGGAGTTGGCGATGGTAGGGCGTTTATTTGGTCAGGATCCCAATCTTTACGGTGACATTATTCTTTCATCGCAACAAAATATCGACATGATTAAGCGATTCCATCAACGCTTCGGTGAGGCGTTAAGCATTCTTGATAATCAAGATAAGACCATATTTGTCGAGACTTTTGAACAAGTCAGTGATTGGTTTGGAGAGTACTCTCAGCAATTTATGAACGAGAGTCAGAACTTATTAAAACAGGCCAATGATAATCTTCATCGAGGATAATATAGCCAAGCACTTTGAAAACACTTAGTTATAAGACACAGTGAATTGAACTGAAAGAGCCACATTTCGTGGCTCTTTTTTCTGAAGCCTAACTCGCTCGAGTATATATCTTATCTGGTCTGCTAGCAGGCAAACTTTGAATTTATTGAGTGGTTGTTGTTACTTTTTCTTTGTTTGCAGCAGTATGAATACTGCGATCTGTGTAAGGGGACTGAGTTAAGTTAACTTGAAGACGGACGACGTTATCGACTAACTCGATTAATGACCCCCACTTGATCATTTTTTCTTTTTCAAACGCAGAATTGAAATTTTCTGGAGTCCAGTCCATGAGGTACTTTGGATTCAAAGTTCGGTCTAAAAAGCGGATTTCATAATGTAGATGAGGCCCGGTTGAATTACCAGTATTACCGCATTGAGCAATAACGTCGCCTTTACTTACAAACTGACCACTTTTGACCTTGAACTTATCTAAATGGGCGAAGGCGCTTGTGAAACCAAATGAATGGCTGAGGGTCAGGTAGTTACCATAGCCACGGTTACTTGAACGTACGGTTTCTACAACGCCATCAGCGGGTGCGAGTATGTCTTCACCTCTCGTACATGTAAGATCGATCCCTGCATGGACCTGGCGCTGGCCTGATATTGGGTTGATACGACTGCCATAAGGTGATGAAATACGTTGATAAGCCATGGGACTGTCGTTAGGAATCAATCGAAACATTGTTGCACGCACAGCAGAGTCGATAGCAGCGGCATCAATACGCTCTTCTAGGGCTGAATTATTCTGCTCTGTACTTACTTCGTGTGCTAAGCCAAGCACAGATTCAACATCGTAGATTCGCTTTCCAAGCGTTTGAATTTGATTTTCTTTTTTACTAATAGATTGGGAGAGTGTGTGGTTGCTATCTATTTGTTCTTGGTAAAGCGCGGTAAGTTTGACTTTTTCAGTCTCTAAAGTCTGAATAAGAGCCTGTTGCCGATGAGCTTGCTTTTGAAAAAGGTACCATGCTCCACCAATCACCGCAGGTAAAGCGATAATGGCTGCACAAATAATGGTGAAGGAAGAACGACCTAAATAAAACCGTTGCTCGCCATCTTTGGTTGGAATTTGCATGATGATTTTTTTAGGCATTTTGGCTGTACTCAGATAGGCGGTGACTGAAGCTTGTTACTGGTTAGTTAGGTCTGTTAATGATTTATTTTTCTTCATTATTCAACGCTTTTTGGTTTGTGGTGTATCATTCAAAATTTCGGGTAAAGCAAGATACGAAGCGCTAATAATATGAGATGCATATGTTCCATATTGTAGTTATTAACTTGAGTTATTGTAGAGTCATATACATTTATTAGAGAACAATTGTGTATAAGGCCGCTATCATAGCGGCCTTTGTACGAAATACAAGCAAAAGGTGTGTTGAGCGCTCTCTATCACTCATTGTGTCTCTATATTAAATTATTTAGAGACACGCTTGTATTTAATTCGATGTGGTTCTGCAGCTTCAGGGCCTAGAGTCTTCTTCAACCATTCCATGTACTCGTTGTAGTTGCCTTCATAGAAGTTAACTTGACCTTCGTCACGGTAGTCAATGATATGTGTCGCAATACGATCTAGGAACCAGCGGTCATGGGATATAACCATGGCACAACCAGGGAACTCCAGTAGTGCTTCTTCTAATGCACGCAGTGTTTCAACATCAAGGTCATTGGTTGGTTCATCGAGAAGTAGTACGTTACCACCAGCTTTAAGCAGCTTAGCAAGGTGTACACGGTTACGCTCACCACCAGAAAGTTCACCGATGATCTTCTGTTGATCCGAGCCTTTGAAGTTAAAGCGAGAACAATATGCACGCGCAGGGATTTCAAAATTATTGATCTTGATGATGTCAGCGCCTTCAGAAATCTCTTGGAATACCGTGTTTTTGTCATTCATTGAGTCGCGGAACTGCTCAACAGACGCTAGTTTTACTGTTTCACCCAGTTCAATCGTACCTGAATCCGGTTGCTCAGTACCGCTTAGCATCTTAAATAAAGTTGATTTACCTGCGCCGTTGGCACCGATGATACCTACGATTGCACCCTTAGGCATGCTGAACGAGAGATCATCGATAAGAACACGACCATCGAATGATTTAGTTAGGTTATTCACTTCGATAACTTTATCACCCAAACGCTCACCTGGCGGGATGAATAGTTCGTTAGTTTCGTTACGTTTCTGGTGATCTGTATTTTGTAGCTCTTCAAAGCGCGCCATACGTGCTTTAGATTTCGCCTGACGACCTTTAGGGTTTTGGCGAACCCATTCAAGTTCTTTCTCGATGGTCTTTTGGCGAGCTTTTTCTTGGGACGCTTCTTGTTGTAGACGCGCATCTTTTTGTTCTAGCCAAGAGGTATAGTTACCTTCCCATGGAATGCCCTCACCACGGTCAAGTTCTAGGATCCAACCCGCTGCGTTATCTAGAAAGTAACGGTCGTGAGTAATCGCAACTACGGTGCCATTGTAGTCAACTAGGAAGCGTTCTAGCCATGCAACAGATTCTGCATCCAAGTGGTTAGTTGGTTCATCTAGTAGTAGCATGTCAGGTTTCTCTAGGAGAAGACGACAGATAGCAACACGGCGACGTTCACCACCAGATAGGTTTGCAATCTTTTGATCCCACTCAGGTAGACGAAGTGCATCTGCAGCACGCTCTAGCGCGTTGTCTAGATTATGGCCGTCTTTAGCTTGAATTAGCGCTTCTAGTTCACCTTGTTCTTTTGCAAGTGCGTCAAAATCCGCGTCAGGTTCGGCATATGCTGCATATACTGCATCTAAACGCGTCAGTGCACCAGCTACATCAGCTACAGCCTCTTCGACGATTTCACGAACGGTTTTCGATTCATCGAGAACCGGCTCTTGAGGTAAATATCCCACGTTCAAGCCTGGTTGTGGACGTGCTTCACCATCAATATCAGTATCGATACCAGCCATGATACGCAAAAGTGTGGACTTACCTGCACCATTGAGGCCTAAAACACCGATTTTGGCGCCAGGGAAGAAGCTGAGTGAGATGTCTTTAAGAATTTGACGCTTTGGCGGCACAATTTTGCTCACCCGCGACATGGTATATACGTATTCAGCCATTGCCGATCGTTCCTAAATTATCAGTCATAAAAATAGCTATTTTATACCAACTGTTCTGCTTTTGTTACTGAATTGAATAAGTTCACCTTAAGTTATCCCTTCTTCTTTATAAATTATGGTGTTATCTGATTTATAAGGATGAAAATAATAGAAAGATACCATTAAAATAAAGGGATTTTTACAAATAATGATTATATATTAAGTATCTTAACAATGCGTGTTTATGCGATGCAGATAGGTGTATATAATTTACTTATCGACCGAGCATGATTAATTGTATACAAGGGAATCCCAAGGGAAATAACCGATATGAAATATAATCTCTCCGATTTGGTCAAAAAGCTATGCTGTACTGTTGTTTTGTGTGCTGCAAGTGTCTCAGCGGCTGCTGGCCTAAATTTAGAGCAGCAGCGTCAAGTATATGAGAAAGCACAAGACTTGATCGATCAAAATGATGTTGAGGGTTATTTGAAATTGAGGGACAGCATTAAGAGCTACCCACTCACACCTTACGTAGACTACCGAGTGTTTTTAAAGCAACTCACAGATAAATCTCCTCAGCAAGTGAAGACATTTATTGATAAATACAAAGAATTTCCGTTTTCACGCCGTATCAGTGCTCCTTATCTAAGTACTCTTTACCGTCAAGAAGCATGGTCAAAGATCGTTGAATTTCAGAAGATTGAACCAAGTGGAGAGCGTTATCAATGTATATTTTATGTCGCTCAACTACAGCAAGGTAAGCGAACTGCAGCTTTGAAAGGTGCTGAACATATGTGGCTTAGAGGTAAAAGTATTTCTGATGAGTGTGACCCTTTATTTTTTGCTTGGGAAAAAGCGGGTAAACGCACTGATCAATTAATTTTACAACGAATGCTATTAGCGTTTGATGCCCATAACGGTAGTCTTATCAACTATCTGCATAAGTTACCGAAAACGACTCAGGCAAAGCAGCAAGCTAAAGTGATGAAGACTTTATTTGATAAGCCAGAGATTGTCGCTGAATTTGCTAAAAACCAGCCTGTAAATGATTTTAATCGAAAACAAGCAGACTATGCGATTAAAAAGTTGGCTCGGAAAGATATTAAACTTGCTCAAAAAGCGTATCAAACCGTTATTAATGCGCAAAAGTTTTCTCCTAAAGCTGCGCAATCCCTAGCGGACTATATTGCATTCCGTTTAACTCGAACTGAATCACCATCACTTGCAAAGTGGCGTGATGCGAAAATAAAAACCAGTCATGATGTTCCCTTGATTGAAACTCGTATTCGCTTATCCATTCAGAATGGTGATTGGAAAGGAATTCAAAAATGGATTGCTATTCTAGATGATCAACAACAGCAATCACTTAGATGGCAGTATTGGTTAGGGCGCAGCGAATTGGCCTTAGGCAGCCAAGCGTTGGGCAAACAGCGCCTTGCTAAATTGATTGGTCAGCGCAATTTCTACAGCGTTGCTGCGGCAGAAGCACTTGGTAAGCCAGTGGTCTATTCGTCTAGTACAACCAAGCTAGATAAAAATGTTATCTTGCCATATCAAAAGTCAGTGGATCGAGTTCAGGAATTGATCAAAACAGATAAAATTGCAGCAGCAAAAAGTGAATGGCGCCATTTGCTTAGCCGTGTCGATTCAAAAGAAAAGGCGATGCTGGCCGCGTATGCAGCATCCAAGCATTGGCACCACTTCACTGTCGTTGCAAGTATAGAGGCGAAAATGTGGGATAGCATTCCGATTAGATTCCCAATAGCACACCGCTGGTGGTTTGATTTTTACGCTCAGAAACATAATATTAATCCCCTGACAATGATGGCATTAGCACGGCAAGAGAGTGCTTTAGACTCTGAGGCAAATTCTCCGGTTGGTGCACGTGGCCTTATGCAGATTATGCCTAAAACAGCACAGTACACTGCCCGTAAATACAAATTGGATTACAAGGGCACGCATGATCTCAATAATGTCAGTAAGAATATTGAAATTGGCAGCTATTATTTGCAGGGTTTAATGGAAGATTATGATAATAATCGTATTTTTTCACTTGCTGCCTATAATGCCGGGCCTGGCCGCGTAAAAACATGGCGTGAACGTACTCAAGGTAATGTTGATGCATTTGCATTTATTGAAGCGATTCCGTTTAAAGAAACACGAGGCTATGTACAGAATATTTTGATGTTTGAAACTTATTATCGTGACCTTCTTGGTGCTGATGGCACGTTTTTGAACTCCAATGAAAGAAGTAGCAAGTATTAAGTGAGGTAATTGGATGCCACATGAACCCGAGTATCAAGATTGGCAGCAACTTGTTGAATTAATTCGCACCAGTGTTGTGGATGAGCAGTGTGATATGTTGTTAACGATGCTGATGACTCCTGATGAGAGAGAGTCACTGATTGCACGTGTGAATATCCTTAATGAGCTGCTTAAAGGAGATTTGTCTCAGCGTCAAATTAGTCAAGCGCTAGGGGTAGGGATTGCGACCATCACGCGTGGATCTAATGAGTTAAAGTCGAAATCGGTTGCTGATAAAGAAAAGCTAAAACGGTTACTAGAACAGGGCGTCTCATAGCGATTAAGTGTGATAGCGATTAGGCATCACAGCAAACGTACTTGAACGATGAGAGTTAAAGCTGATCTGCGGTTTTAACTCTCATTTTTGTGGTTTTTAAATTTATTATCTCTAACCTTCAATCTCTACGCTTCACCCCTCACTATTACGTTCCAAGAGCTTGTTTTAAAATATAAACTTCACTCTGAAGGAGAAAGCCGTTTAAGAGCGTTTTTCAGTAGTGTTGCCCAGTAGGTTGCTTGGGAAATGGTCAGAGTTAGTAAAAGGGATTAATGCCAAAATAAGTGCTTGGTGATAAACCGAGCTTCGTGTGAGCTGATTTTGGGTTAAAATACCGATGGCACCGCCTTTCTGTTTAATGTTGTCTGTACCGAAGACATCATCCATCACATCGCCAAGTTCGTTTGCATAGGGAAGCTTTTCTAGAACCTCAGGTGGCAACATCAAGCTTGCTGAACGAGATTCACCTCGATGTGTATCTGATTCAATCACCATCCAAGCAAAGGTAACAGAGCCTTCAATTCCAGCTTCTAAGCCAACATAAAAGTTACCATCAGTGATCTCCGTTTTAGCATTGGACACTCGATTAAGTGCCCCTCGGTGTGTCTCTTCATTCGACATGGGTTGATCATCCACGCCACTTGGTACACTCACACCGACAAACTCAAACGTTTCGTGAGGGAAAGCCGATTGAAATGCGCTTCTCACCGCATGTATTTTTGCCGGGTTGAGAGAAGCAATAACCACTTTTTGGTTTGCCATGATCTTTTCGCTCGCTGATGTCTAATTGCTTAATTTTACTTGAGTCGGTTTTACATTTTCACTTGGATAACAACCTAGCACTTTCAGGTGTTTAGTGATTTTAGTGAGCGCTTGGAGTGATTGTTGCATCTCCGTTGAGTCAATATGCGCTTCTAAATCGACGTAGAACATTTCCTCCCAAGGGTTGCCCATGATTGGACGAGACTCAAGCTTGGTCATATTGATACCGTATTGTTGAAGCACCAAAAGAGTTTGTACTAAAGAGCCCGCTTCTTGAGACGTTGACATAATGAGCGTTGTTTTTGCTGGGATCTGCGTACAAACTTCAACCGGCTTACGAGCGACAACAATAAAACGTGTATGGTTTTCGGTCTGATTTGCGATATTGCCTTGAATTGCTTGAAGGCCATACAACTTACCACTGCACGCATTACCGATAGCAGCGACGTCATCGCGATTGAGCTGCTGTACTTTTTGCATTGCATCAGCAGTACTCACGCAGGACTCAAGCTTGACACCTTTGAACCGGCTGAGGAATTCACTGCATTGTTGATGAGGTTGTGGGTGGGAATAAAGCGTTTTGATTTGTTCAAGGCGAATATCACTGGTAGCGACTAAACAGTGTTCGATCGGCTGAGTTAACTCTCCAACAATGTAGAGGGTTGTGTGCTGCAGTAGGTCGTAGACTTCATTGATGGAACCTGAGCTGGTATTTTCTATCGGTAGGACACCATAGTCGGCATGACCGGACTCTACTGTTTGGGTCACTTCCCTGAAATGTTCACAATTAAGTTCAATTAACTCAGTATTCTTTCTACTGAAGTACTCACGACTTGCAAGGTGTGAATAGGAACCTTTAGAACCTAAGAAGGCAACGCGAGCAATCGGCTTGCGACTTTGCGTTGGATTGGCCAAGTTTTGTAAGTAGCTTTGTTGCAGCAGAACCGAGTCTTCAATGATAGTGTGAAACAACTTGGTAATATATTGTGCATCCAGCTGATATTTATCCTTGCCATTATTGATCAGTTTAACAAGCAGTTGCTGCTCTCGAGCGGCATCTCGAACAGGCTTTGCCGTTTTTACTTTGCTTTTGGCAACTTGGATACTGAGCTGGCGTCGCTCAGATAATAATTGGAGTAACTGGTCGTCGAGTTCATTTAAACGTAAACGAATATCATCGAGTGAAATAAGTTGTTCAGTCATCAATGCTTTCCTTATGAAAAAGCCCCCCATTTGGGAGGCTTTCTGTTTGTTTCTGACTTTTTACAAACGAGTCGGCCTCTCCTGCTATGAGAAGATAAATAAGCCAAAAAGAAACAGGTGAATAATTTGCATTTATATTGCTTAATTTATGAATATCGCACAACAATAAGCAAGCAAAGGGGGAGCGTCAAGCAAAAAAATAGCGCCAATTGGCGCTATCAGTAAAGAATGTTTACTCTACTCTTCTTCTTCCACTAGTTCGTGTCGAGTAACACGACGTGATTCTTCAGATTTATGAGCCAGCTTGTTCAGTTGTCTAGCTAATTTGTGTTCAACTTCATTGATTGCAACGTATAAATCATCGTGAGTGGCGGAGGCAACAAGCTGACCTTTAGGGACATTGAGAATTGCCTCAAACTTCATTTGTTTGTTAGGTTCTTCACTAAATGTAGCTTGGCAGCTAATGATGTCTATCTGCCATTTTTCTAGTTTTTTAAACTTGCTCTCAATGTGCTCACGGATTGCAGAGGTAATTTCGATGTTTTTACCAGTGATGTTCATTGTCATAAGCCTTTCCTCTGTTACATCCCTCATGGATAGGTTCAGGTTAGCGTTTTGAAGATATTTTTTTATGATCTAAGTCACATATTTGGTGCTGTGTCTAAAGACAACAAATGAATGTGATCTCATTCAAGAACCTTGGAAAATTATTTAGAAATTGCTTGTTATCAGATACCAAATCATTAAATCTTGAAGGGTAATTAACTGAAAAATAAAACTGTTTCAGTGCTTTGTGACGGCCAGTTATTTGTTTTGGTTAAAATGTGGCCACATCAATATTGTGATTATGATTAACCTCATATCACTCATTTTACGTCCAGGATTCCTGAATCTTATCGAATATCTCTCAATATAAAAATCACGCTTTGCTGCTAATGAGATACTTTCTTGGTTTTCCTTGAAGTTAATAAACGAAAAGACACAGAGCTTTAGCTATTTAATTAGAGATATTAGAGGAAGATAAATAAAAACTAAATGAAAAAGACCGCCATATTCTAAGCATATGGCGGTGTGATAATCATTACGTTTACTATTTACTGTGTAGGATTGAGTTTGATTAATTCTTGTGTTCTGGCAATCGCGTCATCAAGTTTAAGTTGTTGGTAGGCTTCAAGTTGAATCAGTAGAGATTTTCTCGCCGCTTCAGTATCCGGAAAAGCTTTTTGTAATTCTTGCGCTCGATTTATCGCTGCGATCCAAGCTTCTCGACGTAAATAAAAATCAGCCGTTGCGAGATCATAGTTTGCGAGGCGATTCTTCAATGCCACAAGACGCTTTTTGGAATCTTCTGCATAGGGGCTATTTGGGTAACGTTTAAGAAGCTTTTTAAAGTCGTCAAATGCTCTCTTTACAGGTTCAGGGTCGCGATCACTTCTGTCTATGTTAAGGAGATCATGCATAAAGTTACGATCTTGTGCCATATTGGTTAACCCGCGCATATAGAGTACCCAATCCATTTTATCGTGAGTTGGGTTTAAACGCATAAAGCGAGAAATAGACGCAAGAGCGAGAGCAAGATCGTCATTTTTGTAGTATGCATAAATCAAATCAAGTTGTACTTGCTCTGAGTAAGCACCAAATGGGTAACGAGAGTCTAAAGCCTCTAACTTTTCAATTGCGGAAAGCCAGTTACCACTTTGAAGAGACGTTTGAGCATCTGAGTAAAGTTCAGAAGGCGGTACATCAGGAACGATTTCTTTTTTGCTTGTACAACCAAACAGAAGGGATACCGCCAAAAGGCCTATTAAAGTCTGATGTTTCATATCAGGTGTCTGTTCCTTGAGTTTAAATATTTCTTAAGCTGCCGTTACTTTCTTTCCAGTAACAGATACAATGATGGTAATTGTCTATTTTTCCACAGTCGTGAGCATTAGTCTCACAGTTTTTAAAAAAGTTCGATATGGCTCAGCAGATTGTTTTAACTAATACCGTAAAAGATAGCCAACTTGGTCAACGTTTAGACCAAGCTATCGCAGAATTATTCGCTGACTTTTCTCGCTCGCGCCTCAAAGAGTGGTTGCTTGAAGGGAAAGTCCAGGTAAATGGGGAAGTGATCACCAAACCTCGCATTAAAGTTATGGGCGGAGAGGAGATCATCCTACAAGCCGAATTAGAAGATGAAGAGCGTTGGGAAGCACAAGACATCCCGCTCGATATTGTCTACGAAGATGAAGACATTATTGTTATTAATAAACCTCGAGGTTTTGTGGTCCATCCGGGAGCAGGTACTCCAGATGGTACGGTTCTCAATGCATTATTGCATCATTACCCTGATATCGCAGAAGTTCCTCGTGCAGGCATTGTACATCGTCTTGATAAAGACACGACAGGCCTGATGGTCGTTGCAAAAACTGTCCCAGCTCAAACTCGATTAGTTCGTGCGTTACAAAAACGAAATATTACTCGTGAATATGAAGCCATCGCTATCGGCAGAATGACCGCTGGCGGTAAAGTTGAGCAACCTATTGGTCGTCACTCAACCAAACGTACTCTAATGGCTGTCAGCCCAATGGGGAAACCTGCGGTAACGCATTATCGTGTAGCGGAACATTTCCGTGAACATACACGTATTCGTCTGCGCTTAGAAACCGGTAGGACTCACCAAATCCGTGTCCATATGTCTTACCTGCAACATCCGCTCTTAGGTGATACGGCTTATGGTGGTCGTGCTCGCATTCCAACAGGTGCATCAGAAGAACTGACGGCAATGATTCGTGGCTTTGATCGTCAAGCGTTACATGCTGTTATGTTACGTTTTGAACACCCTGTTACAGGAGAAGAGCTGGAGTTCCATGCTCCAGTGCCTGACGATATGGTAGAGATGACAGAAATGCTGCGTAAGGATACTGAAGAATACGGTTTACCTGACGAGTTCTAATATGAAAATGCTCATTCCTAACTGGCCAGCTCCTAAACACGTTCGAGCGTTTGCTTCAACGAGAATAGGTGGTTTTTCGACCGAAGCCTATCATGGGTTAAATCTTGGCATGCATGTTGGAGATGATGCGTTACTCGTAGAGAAGAATCGTGATTGGTTGGCGCAACAAGCAAAAATGCCGAATGCGCCAGTCTGGCTGAACCAAACTCATTCAACGGACGTCGTTCAAGTGAGCGCACCAACCACACAGGTGCTGAATGCTGACGGAGTCTTTACTGCGACAAATCATGTAGTATGCAGTGCTATGACGGCAGACTGCTTGCCAGTACTTTTGACGAACACATCAGGCACGCAAGTGGCGGCGGTCCATGCAGGATGGCGAGGCTTAGCAAATGGTATTGTTGAAAACGCTTTAGAATTATTTTCTGGTGATGTTATGGCTTGGCTTGGTCCTGCGATTAGCGCTGAGGCATTTGAAGTCGGTGAAGATGTTTTACAAGCTTTTTCTGAATATGACCCAGAGGCTTTACAAGCATTTACTCCTCGTCAGGAAAAAGGGAAATGGTTAGCCGATATGTCATTATTAGCCTCTCAACGTTTGCAAAAAATGGGAGTTACTCAAGTTTATAGTTCTGATTTATGCACTTTCCAGCAGCAAAATGATTTTTATTCCTATCGTCGTGATGGTGTAACAGGGCGGCAAGCGACATTTATTTGGTTGGATATGAACAATTAGACTTTATTGATATTTTTAATATTTATCTATACTCGCTTTGTATTTCCTCTCCAGTGACTTAATTACCCTTATTCCTTGAAATTTCCTAAGAGAGTATCCATCTTTCTAGCTATCTAAACATTTCTTTAGTTGATCTTAGGAAGAAAGATATGCGTCTTGACCGATTTACAAGCAAGTTCCAAATCGCTATTTCTGATGCCCAATCCTTGGCGTTGGGTCGCGATCATCAGTACATTGAACCTGTACACCTAATGGTGGCGTTGCTAGACCAAAACGGCAGCCCAATTAGGCCGTTACTCACCATGCTCGATGTTGATGTCACTCAATTACGTTCCAAATTGAGCGAGATCTTAGACCGTTTGCCAAAAGTAAGTGGCATCGGTGGTGACGTGCAATTGTCTAGTTCAATGGGAACCTTGTTCAACCTGTGTGACAAGATTTCTCAAAAGCGTCAAGATTCCTATATTTCTTCTGAAGTTTTTCTACTTGCGGCTATAGAGGATCACGGCCCTTTGGGTAAGTTACTCAAACAAATCGGTCTGACTGAACAGAAAGTGAGTCAGGCGATTGAAAAAGTGAGAGGAGGGCAAAAAGTCAATGATCCTAATGCAGAAGAATTACGCCAAGCGCTAGAAAAATTCACCATTGATCTGACAGAACGCGCAGAGCAAGGGAAATTAGACCCTGTTATTGGGCGTGACGATGAAATCCGTCGCACAATTCAAGTACTTCAAAGAAGAACAAAAAACAATCCAGTTATTATTGGTGAACCTGGAGTCGGGAAAACCGCAATCGTTGAAGGACTTGCCCAGCGTATTATCAATAACGAAGTGCCAGAAGGATTGAGAGGCCGACGTGTTTTATCTTTAGATATGGGGTCCTTGGTCGCTGGTGCAAAATATCGAGGCGAATTTGAAGAGCGTTTGAAGTCGGTCTTGAATGAGCTTGCCAAAGAAGAAGGTAATATCATTTTATTTATCGATGAACTTCACACTATGGTCGGTGCTGGTAAGGGCGAAGGCTCAATGGATGCGGGCAATATGTTAAAACCAGCATTAGCTCGTGGTGAACTTCATTGTGTAGGTGCGACAACTCTGGATGAATACCGACAGTATATTGAGAAAGATGCAGCATTAGAGCGTCGATTCCAAAAAGTCCTAGTCGATGAGCCAAGTGTGGAGGATACCATTGCGATTCTACGTGGGTTAAAGGAGCGCTATGAACTTCATCACCATGTTGAGATTACAGACCCTGCTATTGTTGCGGCGGCGAGTTTGTCACACCGTTATGTCTCTGACCGACAATTACCTGATAAAGCGATTGATTTAATTGATGAAGCGGCTTCCAGTATTCGTTTGCAGATTGATTCTAAACCTGAATCACTCGATAAACTGGAGCGTAAGATCATTCAGCTTAAAATTGAACAACAAGCGCTGACGAATGAACAAGATGAAGCAAGTGAAAAACGTTTAAGTACTCTCAACGAAGAGTTATATGAAAAAGAGCGTGAATATGCTGAACTTGAAGAAGTCTGGAATGCAGAAAAAGCAGCTCTTTCAGGCACTCAACATATCAAAGCAGAGCTAGAGCAAGCCCGAATGGATATGGAGTTTGCTCGTCGTGCTGGTGACTTGAGCAGGATGTCCGAATTGCAGTATGGACGTATCCCGGAACTGGAAAAACAATTGGACCTTGCAACACAAGCAGAAATGCAAGAGATGACGTTACTGAAAAATAAAGTAACGGATAACGAAATTGCCGAGGTCCTGTCTAAACAAACGGGAATACCAGTTTCAAAAATGCTGGAAGCAGAGAAAGAAAAGTTGCTGCGCATGGAAGAGGTGCTTCATAAGCGAGTGATTGGACAAAAAGAAGCGGTTGAAGTGGTTTCAAATGCAATACGAAGAAGTCGAGCTGGCCTCTCGGATCCCAACAAACCGATTGGCTCTTTCTTATTCTTAGGGCCAACTGGTGTAGGTAAAACTGAACTGTGTAAAACACTTGCGAGTTTTATGTTCGATAGTGAAGATGCTATGGTTCGTATTGACATGTCGGAGTTCATGGAGAAACACTCTGTCGCAAGGTTGGTTGGGGCACCTCCAGGTTATGTTGGTTACGAAGAGGGCGGGTACTTAACGGAAGCGGTGCGACGCAAACCTTATTCAGTTATCTTGCTAGACGAAGTAGAGAAAGCACACCCAGATGTTTTTAATATCTTACTTCAAGTGCTTGATGATGGTCGTCTGACTGATGGACAAGGTCGTACAGTCGATTTTCGTAATACTGTTGTTATCATGACGTCCAACTTAGGTTCGGCAAGAATTCAAGAAAACTTTGCAACTCTTGATTATACCGGTATTAAAAATGAGGTCATGGAAGTGGTGAGCAAACACTTTAGACCTGAGTTTTTGAATCGTGTTGATGAAAGTGTGGTTTTCCATCCTTTGGGTCAGCAACACATAAAGGCTATTGCTTCTATACAACTTCACCGTTTAGCAAAACGATTAGAAGAGAAGGGTTACCAACTAGAAGTGACAGATAAAGCCCTTGATCTCATTTCTCAAGTTGGCTTTGATCCGGTATATGGTGCTCGTCCACTAAAACGTGCAATTCAGCAGAATGTTGAGAACCCATTAGCAAAATCAATTTTGGCTGGCCAAATTATGCCGGATAAAAAAGTGCAATTGATTGTTAATAAGGATCAAATCGTAGCTCGCCAGTAAGAGTGTTAACGTAGTTATAGTGAGATAAAATCAAATTTCAGGGGGCTTTAGCCCCCTTTTTTATTAACTTTTATCATTTTTTGATGGCTTTCTATACGAACGAACCAAAAGGATAAGTTTTTTTCAAAAATAGACTTGCGTTCCTAAATGAATTCCCTATAATTCGCCTCCGTTGTCACGATGCAGCATAGTCGAGATAACAAGGGCAATGAGTTAGAAATTAACCCACGAAGAAATAACTTAAAAAGTGTTTGACACAATAAGTTATATCGCTAAAATGGCCCTCCACTTTGAAGAGTTCTTCGAAGTGCGCTCTTTAAAAATAAGAA